>CAZUJE010000152.1:0-1660 GCA_964620215.1 uncultured Hyphomicrobiales bacterium | reverse complement strand
CGCGCATCGCGCCTGCCGCTAGCAACGCGGCGGCTTCTCCGCCATCGAGTCTCACGCAGCCCGATACAAATGAGGCGCGCGACCAGATCGCGCGCGTGCCGGGCGGTGCCGCGGTGGTGAGTGCGGACGAATATCGCAGCACGCCCTCCGTCACCATGAAGGACATGCTCGATTACGTGCCGGGCGTATGGCTGCAAACGAAATGGGGCGAGGACTCCCGCATTTCCATCCGCGGCTCCAGCCTCTCGCGCAATTTTCACGGCCGCAGCATCCAGCTCTATATGGATGGCATCCCGATCAATACCGCCGACGGTTATTTCGATTTTCAGGAAATCGACCCGACCGCCTATCGTTACGTGGAAGTGTTCAAGGGCGCGAATGCGATGCGCTTCGGTGCGAACTCGCTGGGCGGCGCGATCAATTTCGTCACGCCGGGCGGCCGCAGCGTTCCGGGCTTTTCCAGCAGCGCCGACATCGGCAGCTTTGGCTTCCATCGCTTGCAGGGAAGTGCCGGCGGCGCTGCCGGGCCGTGGGACGCATTCGTCACCGGCTCATGGCAGGAGCAGGATGGATTTCGCAATCACAGCTCCGGCGAATCCATGCGCGGCAGCGCCAACATCGGCTACCGGTTTTCGCCAAATGCCGAGACGCGCTGGTACTTCAACGCCAACAGCATCGACCAGCGCATTCCGGGCGCGGTGTCGAAAGCGACCGCGCTGAATTCACCGAAAACAGCCGCCCCCATCAACGTCACCAACGACTGGCAGCGCAACGTCGATTCCGTCCGCCTCGCCAACAAGACGACCGTGAAGCTCGACAACGGGACGGTGGAATTCGGCGTGTTCGGTGTGAACCGTCATTTGATGCATCCGATCTTCCAGTGGCTCGATCACCATCACAACGATTACGGCGCATTTGTGCGCTTAATCGATGAACGCATGATCGGCGGGCATCTCAACCGGCTGGTCACCGGGGCGAACCTGCACAACGGCGAGCTCGACGACAAACGCTACACGAACAATCCGGGCGCGGTGAAAGGTGCCTTGCTCTGGCACACGAAGGATAAATCCACCAACGCTTCGGTCTACGCGGAAAATTCCTTCTACCTTCGCCCGAACCTCTCGCTGATTTCAGGCGCGCAGTATCTGTTCGCGATCCGCGACCGCGACGATGTTTTCAATAACCAGCAACTGCAATCGAGATTCAATCTGTTCAGTCCGAAGACCGGATTCGTCTGGGATATCGATCCCGGCGCGCAGCTATTCGGCAATATATCCAGAAGCGCCGAAGTGCCGAGCTTCGGCGAAAGCACAGCTGTCATCCCGTTCAGCCAGATCAAGGCGCAGACCGCGACGACCTATGAAATAGGAACGCGCGGCCGCAAGCCGGATTACACTTGGGATTTTTCTCTCTACCGCGCCAATATCAAAAACGAACTGCAATGTATTTTCAGTGCCTTCGGCAACTGCAACGTCACTAACGCCGGCAAAACGATTCATCAGGGCGTCGAGACGGGGTTCGGTTTCACCGTGCTGAAATCGATGTTCGCGAACGGCCTCGCGCCGGATCGGCTCTGGCTGAATCTTTCCTACACATTCAGCGATTTCCGTTTCAACAACGACGCCGCCTTCGGCAACAATGAATTGCCCGGCGCGCCGCG
>CAZUJE010000151.1:0-6283 GCA_964620215.1 uncultured Hyphomicrobiales bacterium | reverse complement strand
TGCGGGAGAATTCCGAGGCGTTTGACCGCGGTCTTGAACGCCGTGGACTGGAAAAACTTTCCAGGTGGCTCATCGGACTCGATGAAACGCGCCGCGAACTGATCGGCAAATTGCAGGCGATGCAGGAGCGCCGGAACAAGGCGTCTGCCGAGATCGGCGCGGCGATGAAGGTGAAGGACGAAGCCACGGCTTCGGCTCTCAAAGACGAGATTGCGCAATTAAAATTTGAAACCCCTGCGATCGAACGGAAGTTGGATAAGGCAGAGTTTGAGCTACGCAATGCTCTTCTGGAGATTCCAAATATTCCTCTCGATGACGTCCCGGACGGTGCGGACGAGACAGGCAATAAGGAATACCGTCGGCACGGCGAGAAGCCCAATTTAAAGTTCACGCCGAAGCAGCATTTCGACTTGGGCGAGGCGCTTGGCCTGATGGATTTCGAGGCGGCGGCGAAATTGTCCGGTGCGCGGTTTGTCGTGCTGACTGGCGCGCTAGCGCGCATGGAGCGCGCTCTTTCGCAGTTATTCTTGGATACTCACACCAGCGAGAAGCACGGCTATTTGGAAGTGAATCCGCCGCTGATCGTTCGTGATGATGCCATGATAGGAACAGCGCAACTGCCGAAATTTGCAGACGATCAGTTTATGGCAATCAGAAATCTGACGATCGATGAAATCGAGGAAAAAAAACAAGGTCTTAGTATCTTAAAGTTGCTCAGCCTGTATGCCAAGCCGGAAGCAAAGCTCTGGCTCATCCCCACCGCCGAAGTCCCGCTCACCAATCTCGTGCGCGAAGAAATAGTGGACGAAGCCAAACTTCCGATGCGCATGACCGCCAACACGCCATGCTTCCGCGCGGAAGCGGGGGCGGCGGGCAAGGATACGCGCGGCATGTTGCGCCAGCACCAGTTCACCAAGGTCGAACTCGTCTCGATCACGACGCCCGAACAAAGCAAGGAAGAGCACGAGCGGATGCTTTCCTGCGCCGAGGAAGTGCTCAAAAAATTGGATCTGCATTACCGCGTGATGCTGCTTTGTACCGGCGACATGGGCTTCGCCTCACAGAAGACCTACGACATCGAAGTCTGGATGCCCGGCCAGAACCTCTATCGCGAGATTTCATCCTGCTCGAACTGCGGCGAGTTTCAGGCCCGCCGCATGAACGCGCGCTTCCGCCGCGCTGGCAAGGTCGCGGGCCATGTCCACACGCTGAACGGCTCCGGAGTCGCCGTCGGCCGCGCACTCATCGCCGTGATGGAAAACTATCAGGAAGCCGACGGCTCCATTGCCATCCCCGAGGCTTTGCAGCCATACATGGGCGGCCTGAAGAAAATCACGAAAGCGAATTGAATTGCGTATCCTGGTCACGAACGACGACGGCATCCACGCGCCCGGCCTTGAGGCCTGCGCGCGCATTGCCCGCGCGCTGTCCGACGACGTCTGGCTGGTGGCGCCAGAATCCGACCAGTCCGGCGTCTCCCATTCGCTGTCGCTGAACGATCCCTTGCGGATGCGGGCGATCGAGAAACAACGTTTCGCCGTGCAGGGAACGCCGACGGACTGCGTCATCATGGCGGTCCGTCACATCATGGCTGATAGCAAACCGGATTTCATTCTGTCCGGGGTCAATCGCGGCATGAATCTGGCGGAGGACGTGACCTATTCCGGCACCGTCGCGGGCGCCATGGAAGGCACGGTGCTCGGCATTCCGTCGATTGCTCTCTCTCAGTGCCTCGGCCCGACGCGGCGCGGCGACGACGCCTTCAGTACGGCGGAAGCGCACGCCCCGAAAGTCATCCAGAAAATTCTGAAAGAGGGCATTCCCGCCGGATGCCTTGTGAACATCAATTTCCCGGCGCTCGACGCCAAGGACGTGAAGGGTTTGCAGGTCACGGTGCAGGGCAAGCGCGACCAGAACCTCTTGAAGATCGAGCCGCGCCATGACGGCCGTGGCAATCCGTATTACTGGATCGGGTTCGAGCGGAAGAAATGGACCTCGGAGGAGGGGACGGATTTGTCGGCGGTGGAGAACGGACTGATCTCGGTGACGCCGCTCCGCATCGATCTTACCGACGAGCCTTACATGACCCGGCTTGCCGCCATCTTCGACAAGAGCAAATTGACCGATTAAGTCCGCACGATGCGGTCCAGCGCGTCCTGCAATTCAAATTCCAGAAACGGTTTCTGCACGCGCGGCGAATGCTTGAAACGCTCCGGCATGGCTTCCGCGGAGCCGGTCGCGAAAATGAATGGAATGCCGCGCTCAACGAGAATGTCGGCGGCTGGGTAGATTTCGGTTCCGTCAAGATTGATGTCGAGAATGGCGACTTCGAACTCGTTGCTGCTGTTCGCCACCACCATGGCTTCATCGAGCCGGGCGGCGCTGACGCATACGTCGTGACCCAGATCCGCCAGCATGTCTTCGAGTAACAAACGCACCATCGCCTCATCCTCGGCGATGAAGACGCGGTTTCCGTTTTTCACGCGCAACTGGCGCGAGGCCAATATCATCGATTGGCCCTTAAATCGCACATGGATATAGGCTGATTGATTGTCACCCCGGCCGCTCCCGAAGCAGAAAACGGACATCCCAGCTATTGGTTCCAATCCGGAGCCAAATTTTGTATGCGGTCACAATGGACCCCCGCGCCGAAGAACGGATGCGATTCATTTTCTCGATGCGGCAGCGCGGGATACGCGATCTGCGGGTCTTGCGCGCACTCGAACTGGTCCCGCGCGAGCGTTTCGTGGAGGCCGAACACGAGGACATCGCCTTTGCCGATCAGGCGCTCCCGATCGAATGCGGTCAGACCATCAGCCAGCCCTTTGTCGTGGCCAGCATGAGCGAGGCGCTGGCTGTGGAGCAGGGCCACAAGGTTCTGGAGATCGGCACCGGCTCCGGCTATCAGGCCGCGATCCTCGCGCATCTGGCGGACAGGGTAGTGACCGTCGAGCGTTACAAGACGCTGGCCGATCAGGCGGCGGCGCGGCTGAATGCGCTGGGCCTCGACCATGTGAAAATCGTCGTGGGTGACGGCGCGCTTGGTTCGCCCGAGGACAAGCCGTTCGACCGCATCATGGTCACGGCGGCAGCAGCGGAGGTGCCGCAGGCGCTGTTCGACCAGCTCAAGGAGGGCGGCTACCTGATCGCGCCGGTCGGGCCTGCGAGCGGCGTACAAATGCTCTCCAAAATACGGAAGAAATCGAACGATGAATTCGACCAGGAAGAGCTGATGGCGGTAAGGTTTGTGCCCTTGGTGCCGGGAAAAGCAGCAGCTTCATAATAGCCTGATTTTGCCCGCCAAAAGCCCAAGCATTTGGCCCTTGAGCAAAATTTGGCCTCTGCCCGGTTTTTCTTAAGTCCCCATTTACCCCTTCATCGTTAACTCGGCGGGTTCTGTTCTGCGTCCGAGTGGGTGCGATGCGTAAAGTGTTGAGTCTCCGTCAGCCGCGGTTTCGTTCGCTTGTGCTGGTCACAGGCCTCGCCGCTCTTGTCGCCGGTTGCAGCCGCGATTCATCGCGCTTCGACGACAATCCAAACACCAATCCATTCCGTTCGCGCAACGAGGTGAGCAATTCCTCGCCGTCGTATTCGCCGTCGCGAGTCGAAAGCCAGCCGCTGCCGCCCCCGCAGGCGCAATATCCGGCTTCCGGTCCGGGCTATTCGACCTCGCCCTACCAGCAGCCGCCGCAGCAGCAATCGAGCTATCCGTCTTCACCGCCGCCTCCCTACCGGCCGCAGTCAGACTACCAGCCTCAGCAATACGCGGCTGCTCCGCGCGCCGTTCCGGCCGCGCCCGCGCCCGCATACACGCCGAACCCGGCACCGTATTCCGCGCCGTCCACCACGGCCACTGTCGCTCCGAAACACGAGTCCGGCTGGAAGTGGGAAGGTGGCACCGCTGTTACCTTGCAGCCCGGTGAAACCGTTGACGTAATTGCGCGCCGCTATGGCGTGCCGGCACAAGCAATCCTGCGCGCGAACAATCTCGCCGACGCTTCCCGCGTGCAGCCGGGCACGCGCCTTGTGATTCCGAGCTATCAGGCAACGAACCAGCAACCGACGGGCGCGCCGCCGGCACAGCTCGGCCAGACCAAACCGTCCGCCCCGATGCAGCCGCGCGCCTATACGCCGGCTCCGGCTCAGGCTGGTCCCGGGCATGTTCATACGGTCAACCCGGGCGATACGCTGTTCTCGCTCGCCCGCCGCTACAACATGCAGCCCGCCGACATTGCCCGCGCCAACGGCATCGACACCTATGCGCAGCTCAAGGTTGGCCAGCGCGTGGCCATCCCCGGCAATTCGCAGGCGAGGGCGCCCTACGCTCCCCAGCCGCAGCAGCGCGTCGAAGCACCGAAGCAGCAGCCACAACAGATGGCGCAGAACAATCCGCCGTCTGCTCCGCAGAATATCAGCAAGGCCACCGAAGTGGTTGAGTCGGAGCAAGACACCGGCACGCTCGGACCTTCTGTCGGCGGCTCGCCGCAGTTCCGCAAGCCCGTTACCGGCCGCGTGATCTCCGGCTTCGGCCCGAAACCGAACGGCCAGCACAATGACGGCATCAATATCGCCGTGCCGGAAGGCACCGAAGTGAAAGCGGCTGAAGGCGGCACCGTTGCCTATGCGGGTAACGAGCTGAAGGGCTACGGCAATCTCGTCCTGCTACGCCATGCCGACGGCTGGATGACCGCCTACGCGCATAATTCTTCCCTGCTGGTGAAGCGCGGCGAGACGGTGAAACGCGGACAGAGCATTGCCCGCGCAGGCCAGTCCGGCGGCATGCCGACGCCGCAGGTTCACTTTGAAATCCGCAAGGGTTCGACCCCGGTCGATCCAACGAAATATCTCAGCGCGCTCTGACACGCGGGACGACATAAATAACGATCGGTAGGGTGCCCCCGACCGATTGCATCAAGGGCGGCCGGCTCCCAGGAAAGGGCTCAGGGCCGCCCTGTTTTTTTAGTTGAAGACTAGCCTTTGAAGCTGGCGAAGCCGTGTGCGCCCATCACAATGCCGATGGCAAGCAGGCCGATGCAAAACACCGTGTAAACAACCTGGCCGGTTTCCGATTTGAGGAAAGCGAATTTCGGCTCATCGCCTCTCGGTTTCGCGATCCAGACCAGAAAAATAGCCGCTGCCAAAAACCCGAGCGAAACAAAAACTTCCGCGCCCGCTAGAAAACCCGACATTCATCCCCCCTTTGTTTATGCCGATAAACTTGGCGTAAACGGAGGGATAAGTCCATAAATTTTGAGTAGCCGGCCCCGCTTGGCCGGAGCGCGTGGAACTTACTTGGAGAAGTTGACCAGCCCGTGGAACGCGGTCGAAAGGCCGACTGCAAGCACGGAAAGGCACAGGCACGTATAGACGACCTGTCCCGTCTCGGAGCGAAGGAATGAGAATTTTGGCTCGAGACTTCCGGCGGTGGGTTTGGCGATCCATACCATTCCAAAGCCAAACGCCAGACAACCGAGTGCAAAAACCACTTCCGCGCCGCGCAGCAATTCAGTCATCGGTTTTTCCTTCGTCAGATCAGGTGAATTCCTGAACTGACTATGGTCGATGCGTGAAATTGCGAGAGATACTTTCGCGTAAATAAGTGGGCGATTCCTGTTTATTTCGCTTTCTTTTTTGGCGCCGGTTTTGCGGGGGGCTGAGCCTGTTCCGGATCGCTCATGGCTTGCGGTGCCTGTCCTGGTTGCTCGCAAATGAAAACAACTTCGCCGCCTGTCTGCGACGCGGGAAAGGTGATGCGCGGGACCAATTTCCATCTCGCGCAATGCGCAGTTGCCAGTGCCTGTACATTTTGGGTGGCGGCCATTTTTTGCGGAATTACGCCGCCGGTATTGTTGCCGGCAATTTCTGGAGCCGCTTCATACAGGCTCGCACAACCGTGCAGGCAGACTGAAAGCGCAACAACAAAAATCAAACGCGAAACGCCAGCCATTGCTTAAGTCCTAAGTGGGACGCCTTTTTTCCCGGCCAGATCCTGAACGAATTGCCACGCGACACGGCCTGAACGGGAACCGCGCGTGGTAGCCCATTCCAGCGCCTCGCGGCGCAAGTGCTCGGGGGCGATCGGAATTTTGAAATGCTGAACGTAGCCATCGACCATCGCGAGATATTCATCCTGGCTGCATTTGTGAAAGCCGAGCCAGAGGCCGAAACGATCCGAAAGCGAAACCTTTTCCTCGACCGCTTCGCCGGGATTGATGCCGGTGGAACGCTCGTTCTCGATCATGTCGCGCGACATGAGATGGCGGCGGTTGGAGGTAGCGTACAG
>CAZUJE010000150.1:0-6341 GCA_964620215.1 uncultured Hyphomicrobiales bacterium | reverse complement strand
GGCGCGGATGGACAAGATGTTGTCCAGCCAGGAGATCGGCACGCTTATCACCGCGCTCGGCGCCGGTATCAGCGACGAGTTCGATGTCACAAAGCTTCGCTATCACAAGATCATCATCATGACGGACGCCGACGTGGACGGCTCCCATATCCGCACCCTGCTGCTTACATTCTTCTACCGGCAGATGAAGGAACTGATCGAGCGGGGCTACATCTACATCGCGCAGCCGCCGCTCTATAAGATTTCGCGCGGGAAGTCCGAGCAATATCTGAAGGACGACCGCGCGCTCGACGATTATCTCGTGGTCACTGGCCTCGAGGAGAGCGTACTCAAGCTCGCCGATGGCTCCCAGCGCGGCGGCAACGATCTTGCCGCGGTTCTCGAAGAGGCGCGCAGCGTTCGCTCCGCGTTGCGCTCGATGCATCCGCGCTACGACCGCGCGGTGGTGGAGCAGATCGCGATTGCCGGTGCCCTGTCGCCTGCCATCCTTTCCGATCCCGGCAAGGCGAAGCAGGCCGCGGGCTACGTCGCCAAGCGCCTCGACGTGCTTTCGGAAGAAACCGAGCGTGGATGGGAGGGAACTTCCGGCGCGGACGGCTTCCAGTTTGTTCGTACGGTACGCGGCGTCAAGGAAGTCGTCGCCATTGACCAGGCGTTTCTCGCCTCGGCCGATGCCCGCAAGCTCGATGCGCTGGCTCCACGCTTGCAGGAAGTCTATGCGCGGCCCGCGAAACTATCGCGCAAGGGCGAGGAAACCTCCGTGTTCGGTCCTGTCGGCCTGTTCGATGCGGTGACCGGCGCAGGACGCAAGGGCGTTTCGCTGCAACGCTACAAAGGCCTTGGCGAAATGAATCCGGACCAGCTCTGGGAAACGACGCTCGACGTGAATGCCCGCTCGCTGCTGCAAGTGAAGGTAAAAGAGGTGGACGAGGCGGACGATCTATTCACGAAATTGATGGGCGACGTGGTGGAGCCGCGCCGCGATTTCATCCAGCAGAACGCGCTGTTCGCAAGCGTGGACGTTTGAGCGCCCTAGCGGCCCTGTAAAACCAGCATTTTCGGCTTTTTTGGAATCGTTTCTTTCGTCAGCTCGATGGATGCTGAATCGCTGCGCGCGATTTCATAAATTTCGCCCATTGTCTCGAGAAAGCGCTGCAAAGTGTGCTCCCCGAAAATATGCATCGGGATCGCGAGCGGTGCTTTTATTTGTTTCAGAACCTCCACCATACCTTCGGTGTTCAGCGTGAAAGTTCCGTCCACCGGCACCAGCACCACGTCGATGCGCCCGAGCTGATCGATGTGTTCATGGGTGAGTGTGTGATGCAGATGGCCGAGATGGGCGATGCAGACGCCGGCGATCTCGAACACGAAAATTGAATTGCCGTGATACATCGTGCCGCCGCCCCAGTCGCGGATATTGGTGACGACATTGCGTACCCAGACATCTTCGAATGAAAAATCATGGCGGACTGGCGCGCCTGGCTCGCCCCAGCCCTTCAAGACGTATTTGATGCCGGGATCGGGGTTGTTCGTGTAGTGCGTGGAATGCGCGCGGTTCATTGTCGCGATGTCCGGGATTTCGCGCGGGCGCACATAGTCATTGTAGTCGGTCGCGATTTTCACGCCCTTGGCGCTTTCAATGAGAAAAGTCGAATGGCCGATAAATGTAATCCGCACCTCTTCGGGTTTCAGCGAGGCGCGGATGATGCGGGGAGGAGCTTCCGCCACCAGCCGCGGACAGCGTTCTTCGGTAAGCGGATTTTGCGCCGCCGCCTGATTTGCAGCGAGCAGGAATGCGGCAAATACGAACAAAGCGATTGGCGATGTTCTACAGGCGGGCATGTCGCAAGGGTGACACGGATTTTGCGGCGGGCCAATCTCTTGCCCGCTTCAACAGCGCGTGACGCGGAACAATTCGCGCTCTAGAAAGGCACATGGCTCTTTCAGGCGACGAACTGGAACGCTATGCCCGCCACATCGTCCTGCGCGATGTGGGCGGGCCGGGACAGGCGCGGCTGAAGCAGGCGCGCGTTCTGGTAATCGGCGCTGGCGGGCTTGGCTCTCCGGCGTTGCTGTATCTGGCCGCGGCAGGCGCCGGCACGCTCGGCGTCGTGGACGACGATGTTGTTTCGCTGTCGAATTTGCAGCGGCAGGTGATCCACGTGACCGCGGATATAGGCAAGCCGAAAACCGGAAGTGCGGCGGCGGCAGTCGGAAAACTCAATCCGCATGTGAGGGTCGAAACCCACCAAAAGCGCATCGATGCCTCAAGCGCGCTTGAACTGATTTCGGCCTATGATCTCGTGCTCGACGGCTCGGATAATTTCAAAACACGCTATCTCGTTTCGGATGCCTGCTATCTCGCGAAACGGCCGCTGGTGACAGCGGCACTCGGCACTTTCGATGCGACGCTGACCACGATCCGCGCGCATGAGAAAAATGCCAAGGGCGAACCGAACCCGAGCTATCGCTGCCTGTTTCCCGAGCCGCCGCCGGAAGGCTCGATCCCGACCTGCGCGCAGGCCGGGATACTCGGCGCGCTGGCCGGCGTCGCCGGCAGCCTTGCGGCCCTTGAAGCCATTCGCGAGATCGTCGGATTCGGGGAGAGCCTGGTCGGAAAACTTCTTATGATCGATGCGCGTTCGATGCGTTTCGAAACGCTAGAATACAGATGGGATCCGGCCAATCCGCTATCGGGAAAAAATCCGAAAATCCGCGATCTGTCCGCGCACGCTTAAGTGGCCGCCGGCAATACGCGATCAGGCGGGCGATGACCGTCCATATAGGTCTTGATGTTGACGATCACCTTGTCGCCCATGTCGATGCGTCCCTCGATGGTGGCCGAGCCCATATGCGGCAGCAGCACGACTTTGCCCGCCTTGGCGAGTTTCACGAGGCGCGGGTTCACCGCGGGCTCCTGCTCGAATACGTCGAGGCCGGCGCCTGCGAGTTCACCCGCCTCGATCATGCGCGCGAGCGCGTTCTCGTCGATCACCTCGCCGCGCGCGGTGTTCACGACATAGGCGTCCTTCTGCATCAACTTGAGACGCCGCGCTGAGAGCAGATGATAGGTCGCCGGTGTGTGCGGGCAGTTTACTGAAACGATGTCCATGCGCGCGAGCATCTGGTCGAGGCTTTCCCAGTAGGTCGCCTCCAGCATTTCCTCGAGGTCGGCAGCGATCTTGCGGCGATTGTGATAGTGAACCTGCAAGCCGAAAGCCCGCGCGCGTTTCGCTACCGCGCTGCCAATGCGCCCCATGCCGATAATGCCGAGGCGCTTGCCTGAAATTCTGTGGCCCAGCATCCAGGTCGGCGACCAGCCGCCCCATTCGTTCTCGCCGATCAAAACACCCGCGCCTTCCGCCAGGCGGCGCGGCACGGCGAGGATCAGCGCCATCGTCATGTCGGCGGTGTCCTCGGTGAGGACGCCCGGCGTATTGGTGACCGTGATGCCTTTCGCCGCCGCTGCGGCGATGTCGATATGATCGGTGCCGTTGCCGAAATTGGCGATCAGTTTCAACTGAGGCCCGGCTGCGGAAATCACATCCTTGTCGATGCGGTCGGTGACGGTGGGAACCAGAACCTCGGCGGTTTTCACCGCTTCGGCAAGTTCCATCTTGCTCATGGGCTTGTCGCTGTCGTTCAGGCGGGCGTCGAACAACTCGCGCAGGCGTGTTTCCACGTTACCGGGCAGACGCCTTGTCACGACAACAAGCGGCTTCTTTTTCGCCATAGGCCGGCCTACTCCCGGTGACCCAAATTTAACCGCTACGGCTGACACTCTCGTCCGCCGGCCGTTCGATTCTTCCTATCAGAGGGAACCTGAATCACAAACTGGCGGGATGCCCGAGGGAGGGCAAATTAACGAATTAACGGACAGGGACCGCGCAACTCAATGACGAATATCAATCACTGGAAACAGCCGATTATTTGTGCGGGATTTTTCCTGGCAGCGATTTGTGCGCTGCCCGCGCACACCTTCGCGCAAACAGCGGAGCCGCAAACCGGATTGCCGGTTCCGCGCTTCGCGAGTCTGAAGACGGAAAAAGTGAACGTGCGTGGCGGTCCCTCTCGCGGCCATGAGGTGACGTTCATTTTCACCCGCGCGGGGCTACCGGTTGAGATTACCGCCGAAGCGGAAAACTGGCGCCGTATCCGCGACGCGGAAGGCTCCGAAGGCTGGGTGTTTCATTCGCTGCTGTCGGGGCGGCGTACGGTACTGGTGGCTCCCTCCCAGAAGGAGAAAACCTTTCCGCTGTTCGAGAAGGCGAATACGCAGTCGCGCGTGGTGGCCGAGCTGCAATCCAGCGTGCTGGCGGCGGCCAAGAACTGCGACGGGAAATGGTGCCGGGTATCCGGTTCGGGATTTGACGGATATGTCGAACAGCAACGTCTGTGGGGCGTCTATCCGAACGAAACGATCGACTAGGGAATTAGAACGACAGCTCAGGCGTCCTTGCGGCGCAGCCGCACGACGACATCGATACGTGCCACCTCGAAACCTTCCGGTGGGACCGGCATCTTGTCGACGAGGACTTCCGCGACCGGAATGTCGAGCAACTTGCTGTCACCTTCGACATAGAAGTGGTGATGGTCGGAAGCATTGGTGTCGAAATAGGTTTTCGAGCCATCGACCGCGACTTCACGGAGCAGGCTCACTTCGGTGAACTGGTGCAGCGTATTGTAGACGGTTGCCAATGAGACCGGGAAACGCGCACGCAGCGCTTCCTCGTGGAGCATTTCCGCCGTGAGATGGCGGTCGCCTTTCGCGAACAGGAGCCAGCCGAGTGCGAGGCGCTGGCGCGTCGGACGCAGGCCAACCTCACGCAGCATTTCGCGGACGTCATGGAACGGACAGCCGGTACGGCGGCCAGCAGCAGGTTCCACACGAAGCCGATCAACCGGCAGTTCGGTGCCCTCATCTTCAAAAACAAATCTGCGCGGCGTTTCGTTCATGGTCATGTCCGATACTCAATACACCAACCCGCCAGAACCTGCCTGGTAAGACTTGTTCTGCTGTGGCTTGATTTTCCACATAATAAGCATGCGCATAGGCCCATGCAACAGCTACCGAGGACTGCCGTTTTGCGTTTTATTGCAATGGTTTCCGACTGGCGGATGCTCGCTTTGAGTAGTCGTTTCATTGTGTTAGGTACCGTCACGAGATGACATTCTGCCCAGTGCGCCAATCAGTTCATTCAGGACAATGACGAACAAACAGTCGAAGTTCAGTTACGAAGAGTTGCTGTCTTGCGGTAGGGGGGAGCTTTTTGGCCCTGGCAACGCCCAGTTGCCCCTGCCCCCCATGCTGATGTTCGACCGGATTGCCGAGATTTCCGAGCAAGGCGGCGAGTATGGCAAGGGCATTGTCCGGGCCGAATTCGACATCAAGCCTGACCTCTGGTTTTTTGGCTGTCACTTCAAGGGCGATCCAGTGATGCCGGGGTGTCTTGGCGTGGACGCGCTCTGGCAGTTGCTGGGCTTCTTCCTGGGCTGGACAGGCGCCCCTGGCAGAGGCCGCGCTTTGGGTGTCGGCGAGATCAAATTTTCCGGCCAGGTTTTGCCGACCATGAAAAAGGTGGTTTACGGGCTCGAACTGAAGCGCGTTATGCGCTCTAAACTGGTTCTCGGGATCGCCGATGGCTGGCTGTCGGCTGATGGAGAAGTCATCTATCGCGCCAGCGACTTGAAGGTTGGACTGTTTCGGATCGATCAGGATCCAGCCGCGGCAAAGGCCTGATGTCGGGTCTTTGCCTTTTGCAATAAATTGACATCGCGAGGCACTTACATGCGGCGGGTCGTCGTCACCGGGATGGGCATCGTCTCATCCATCGGCAATAGCACTCAGGAAGTTCTGGCAAGCCTTCGCGAAGCCAAGAGCGGAATCTCCTTTGCTGAGGATTATTCGAAGCTCGGCTTTCGCTGTCAGGTGCATGGCGCGCCAAGCTGCGACGCGGCTGCGATTGTCGATCGCCGTGCGATGAGATTTCACGGCGGCGGCACGGCCTGGAATCACGTCGCGATGGATCAGGCGATCCGCGACGCTGGTCTCGAAGAAAAAGACATCAGCAACGAAAAGACCGGAATCATCATGGGTTCCGGTGGCCCTTCGACGCGCACGCTTGTAGAAGCAGCCGATACCACACGCACCAAAGGCCCGAAGCGCGTAGGCCCGTTTGCCGTGCCAAAGGCTATGTCTTCCACGGCCTCCGCGACGCTCGCCACCTGGTTCAAGATCAAGGGCGTGAACTATTCGATCTCGTCGGCCTGCGCGACCTCTAACCATTGCATCGGCAACGCCTACGAGACCATCCAGATCGGCAAGCAGGACATCATCTTCG
>CAZUJE010000149.1:0-6533 GCA_964620215.1 uncultured Hyphomicrobiales bacterium | reverse complement strand
TGCATCGCGCGGCATGTGAGGCATCAATTGAGACCATATTGCGCCCGCCGCGGGTTGCCGCAGAATCGCCGCCATGAAGCCTTTGGTAGGGAGAATGAGCGGGGACCAGATGGGGTGGCGTAAAGCGGGAGTGACGGTGGTGCTCGCGGGTTGTGTCTCCGCGGCCTGGCCCGCGCTCACAGCTACAGCCGAACCAAAACAATGCGCCGGGGCTTCTCCGGTCGAAACGTTTCGCGCGGTCAGCGCCCCCGACGGAACGATGATTGTCACCCAGGAAGGCGAAGTGATCCGGCTCGCGGGAATTGTCGCTCCGGGCGAACTCGACAAGGATGTTGACGCCGCCGGGCGCGCCACCAAGGCGCTGCATGGTCTGGTAGCGGGCAAGACAATTTCCGTTCGTGCGAAAGCCGGCAGGGACCGCTTTGGGAGGATTGCCGGCCAGGTCGAACTGGCCGATGGATCGCAATGGGTTCAGGCCGCGCTGGTCGCGGCAGGGGTTGCCCGCGTTGCGCCGCAGATTGAGGGCGGAAGCTGTGTGACGGCGCTGTTGGCGGTCGAGCAGCAGGCCCGCCTGAAAGGATCAGGCCTCTGGTCCGATCCGCGTTTTGCCGTTCATGGCCCGGAAGACCTTGCCGAACTGAGTGCCGCCGAAGGGCGGTTCATGCTGGTCGAAGGGGTGGTCAGGCGGGTCGGAGAGTCCGGGGGCCGCGTATATCTCGACTTTGGCAGGCGGTTTAATGAGGATTTTTCCGTGATCGTCCCCCGCGACGCCCATAAGGCGTTTACCAGCGCCGGGATAGATTTACGGTCTTTGGGCGGGGTCCGTTTGCGGGTCCGGGGTGTTGTTTCGATGCGCGGCGGCCCTGCGATTGAGTTGCGCGAGCCCTCCGCAATGGAATTGGTGAAGGACGGCGTATGAGTCGGCTGGAGTTTTGTCCGCTGTTCAAGGCGAGCCGCCGCGTAATTCTCGCGGCGCTGGTGTTTCTGCTCGTTGCAGGCTGCGCGGCACTCGATCCGGAACGGATTGGGCTCAGTGACGCGGGCTCGGTTCGCGATGAGGTCGCGGCCCAGCTTCCCCCCGCCCAGCGGCGCGAGCATGAGCGGCTCGTGACGAGTTATGGCGGCGTCTATCGCGCGCCGGAGCTGGAAGTGCTGATCGGCAAGACGGTTGAGCGGCTATCGGCAGTTTCCGAAACTCCCGGTTTGAAATACCGGGTCACGGTTCTGAATTCGCCCGCGATCAACGCCTTCGCTTTGCCGGGCGGCTCGCTTTACATCACGCGCGGCCTGGTCGCGCTCGCGAACGACACATCCGAACTTGCCTCGGTGCTGTCGCATGAGATGGCGCATGTGGTTGCCCGTCATGCCTCGAGTCG
Organism: uncultured Hyphomicrobiales bacterium; assembly: GCA_964620215.1. Lineage (GTDB taxonomy): Bacteria > Pseudomonadota > Alphaproteobacteria > Rhizobiales > Xanthobacteraceae > JAUSIF01. The sequence continues at coordinate 5,157 of CAZUJE010000149.1, read as the reverse complement.
CGAAGAACAGATCCGGCAGGCGGTGATCGAGAGCCGTGTGATTTCGGATGTGCTGAGCGACCCTGATCTTGGCGCGCTGGCGCTGGCGAAGAGCAAGCTCTCGCTTGCCACCTTCTCGCGCGGGCAGGAACTCGAAGCCGATGCTGTCGGCGTCGGAATTTCCTCGCGCGCCGGTTACGATCCCTACGGCGCATCCCGTTTTCTCACGGCGATGGGCAAATATGCCGAACTGCGTGCGCTGACGATGGGGAATGAAACGACTCGCGACCGTATGGATTTTCTCTCCAGCCACCCCTCGACGCCGGAACGCATTTCGATCGCTTTTTCCAATGCAAGACAGTTCACGGCGCCGGAAAACGCCGAACGCGACCGCAAGGCGTTTCTGGAAACACTCGACGGCGTCGTCTATGGCGACGACCCGAAGGAAGGTTTTGTGCGGGGGCGTAAATTCCTCCACGCAAATCTCGGTTTCACGTTCATGGCGCCGGAAGGCTTTTCGCTGGAGAACACGCCGCAGGCGGTTCTGGGCGCAACGGCGAATGGCAAACATGCGCTTCGTCTCGACGCGGTACGCTTGCCCGCTTCGCTCAGCTTGAACAATTACGTCGCGACCGGCTGGATCGACGGCATCGATCCAAGCTCGGTGGAAACGCTCAACATTAACGGCTTTGCGGCGGCAACAGCGGTTGCGCGCGGAGAACAATGGTCGTTCCGGCTGTTCGCCATCCGTTTTGGCAGCGATGTTTACCGGCTCGCCTTCGCGGCTCGCGATATGACGCCGGCGGGCGACGCGAGTTTCAGGAATGCAGCCGAAAGTTTTCGCCGTCTTTCCGTTGAGGAGAGCAAGGGCGCCAATCCGCTGCGCATCTCCGTCGTTCGTGTTGGTCTGCGCGACACGGTGGAGAAAATGGCGGCCCGCATGGCGGTACCGGACAAGAAGCTGGAGCGCTTCCTCATCCTCAATGGCTTCGAGCGCAATACCCAGCTCAAGATGGGCATGCTCGTAAAACTCGTCACCGAATAAACAAAAAAGCCCGGCGTGAGCCGGGCCTTTTTTATTTCGTTTGGCTTGCGCGGTCTTTTCAGGCGGCTTCTTCCTGCGCGTCGTCGTCGCCGGTTTTCGGCGTGCGGCGTGGACCCTTGAGAAGCTGGGTCTCGATCTGCTTGGCGGCTTCCGTCTCGGTGATGTCCTCGACGGCGGCCAGTTCGCGCACCATGCGGTCGAGTGCGGCTTCATACAACTGGCGTTCGCTGTAAGACTGTTCCGGCTGGTTCTCCGAGCGGAAAAGATCGCGCACGACCTCGGCGATGGCGACGAGATCGCCCGAATTGATCTTCGCTTCGTATTCCTGCGCGCGGCGGCTCCACATCGTGCGCTTGATGCGGGCGCGGCCCTTGAGGGTTTCGAGCGCCTTCTTCACGACATCCGGCGGCGCCAGCTTGCGCATGCCGACCGAAGCGGCCTTCGAGGTCGGAACGCGAAGGGTCATCTTGTCCTTGGCGAAGTTGATGACGAACAGCTCGAGCTTGAAGCCCGCGACTTCCTGCTCCTCGATACGCACGATCTGGCCAACGCCATGGGCCGGATACACGATGCGCTCGTGGGTGCGGAAACCGTGGCGGCTGTGGCTCTGACGTGGGGTAGATGGCGCGGTCTTCTTGGTCGGCATTGGCACCCTTCCTGTTGCCCGATCGGGCTACTCACACAACTCTCGCCTGTATCAGGCGCAATTTTCTACCGCCCGCTAACGCGGGTCCGCCCCCTTTGGCGTTCGCGACGTCTCTGTACCGATAAAAACAGCCCCCGAAGGAGCTTGCCGGCGCGCGGAATGTCGACGTTGTTGTATATATAGCACAATTTGACCAAAAATCAAAGCCTTGCTGCGGCGCGGCGGCGGCAGGAAAGGGCGTTGGTTAGCGTCCGGCGGCAATTCCCTTCAAATCCGAATTATTCGTCAGTCGCCCTGGCCTGGATTCGGAGAGAACTCGGCTTCCTTGCCGGGCTTGCCATCCCAATCCTTGGCATCGGCCGGCGGTTCCCTTTTCACGGTGATATTCGGCCAGATCTTCGCGTAGTCGGCATTCAGCGAAAGCCACTTTTCCACGCCGGGTACAGTGTCGGGTTTGATCGCCTCCACTGGACATTCCGGTTCGCAGACACCGCAATCGATGCATTCGTCGGGATGAATGACGAGCATGTTCTCGCCTTCATAGAAACAATCGACCGGACACACTTCCACGCAGTCCATGTATTTGCAGCGGATGCAGGCGTCGTTGACGATGTAGGTCATTGGCAGGCTTCCGGTCTCGCGGAGATTTCTTCGTGCTTCTATCTAGGGCGGCGAAACGGAGCCGCCAAGGATCAGTCTTCGATGTGTGAACCTCGTCCGCGAAGCCGGTCAAGCGCGCGCCGGTCTTTTTTTGTCGGCCTGCCCAGTCCCGCTTCTCTCTCGAGCGCGCGCGGAACGGATATTTCGTGCTCTTTCGGCGGGCTCATGTCCTCGTAGAGACATTTTGCCTCGCCGGATGCGCCGCGCCTCTCGGCGAAAGCAATCACGCGCACCACTTTCACAGCGTTCGTCAGTGCAATTGTAAGAACGTCGCCCGGCTTGATCGCGCGGGAGGACGCCGCGATGCGCTGTCCGTTCACGCGCACATGGCCGGATTGAGCGAGAGCGGCGGCGGATGCGCGCGTGCGAACGAGGCGGGCGTGCCAGAGCCAGCGGTCGATGCGCTGACGCTCAACACCAGCAGCCAATCAGGCCTCGTCCTTGCGGCCGGCTTCCATCTTCGCCTTGAGTTCGAGCAATGCCGCGAAGGGAGAGTTCGGATCGATCGGCTTGTCGCGTTGCTGGCGCGGCTGCTCGCGGAAATTTTCATGGCGCGGCTTACGGGGACCGCGATCCTTGCCTTGATGAGGACGCTTGCCCTCGCGCGGCTTGCGTTCGGGACGATCGCGAACGGTTTTTGTTTCCGCGGCAGCTGGCGCGCTGGCATCCGTAGCGGCGGGCCCGCCTGCCGCCGGCAATCCGACTTGCGGCGGACGTTTTCTTTCCGGCCTGCGATGCTGTTTCGGCCGGGCGGTTTCCGGACGGCCGGGACGCCACACATCGACAAGAGCAGGTTGGGTGGGAGGTGAAGCCGTTTCGGGAACCGCTTCAGGCGGGACCGAAGCTTGTTCCGGCTCGGCTGCGGCAGGAGCCGGAGTTTCTTCGAGTACCGGGTCGATAGCGGGCTCGGCCGCAGCTTCAGCTTCCAGTGCGGGAGCCGGTTCTGCCGCAGCTTCCGTTACTGCTTTGGCGTTAGCGGCTTGTGACAATGCGGGGCGACGATCCAGCCGGTAACCGAGTGAACGCAGGATCGAGGCGAAATCTTCGCCGGAGCATCCCGCGAGCGAAGTCATCGCGACAGTGACCGTGAAGCCGCGCCCGTCAAACGCGCCCGCCGGTTTTTCACCCGGCATCGCGGGACGCCATGAAAGTGCGGGCCGGATCAGGTCCGCCAGCCGTTCCAGAATATCGACGCGCACGGCGCGGTTGCCGCACACTCTATATCCGATGGTCCGGTAAAGCGTCTTTGCGGTCTCCGGATCGATGGCAATCGACGTGCGGCCACTGGAAGCGATTCCCGGCAACTGATCGAGCCCTTTTTGGTCGAGGCCGCCATGTTTCAGCGCCCACAACAGCAGCGCGAGATTGCGCGGCGCCGGCTTGAGCAGGGCAGGCAGATAAATGTGATAGGCGCCAAAGCGGATTCCATATTTGCGCAGAACCGCGCGCGTCTCCTGATCGAGACTTTTCACTTCCTCGGCCACTTTCGGCCGCTCGAGCACGCCGAGATTTTCAATGAGCTGGAACGCGACACCGCGCGCAATGCCGGTGATGTCCTCGGCTTTGCCAAGCGCGGTCAGCGGACCGAGCAACTTGTCGATATGCGTCTTCAGCCAGAGCGTGAGGCGCGCGTCCACCTGGTCGCGGGCCGGTCCTGTGAGCTGCTCATCCGCCAACAGGCGCAGGCGCGGCTCCAGAACTGTCTCACCCGCCATCAGGCGGGCCACCGCTTCGCCGACCCAGCGGATCGCGCCGTTGTTCGACAGCAGAAACTGATCGTCGGCGGCTTCGGAAAGCCGCTTGGCGCGGGATTCGATTTCGCCGGCGAGCGCCTTTTGCGCGGCTGCTCGCAACGCTTTTGCGTCGGGAGAGCCGCCGGAAGAGTCCGGTGCGAACTCGAAACCATGCAGATGACCAATCACATGGCCTTCGACGGTCACTTCGCCGGTCTTGCTTATTTCGGTATTCAGCATCGCGTTTTCCCGGAGCCGCTTCATCAGGACGCTGGTGCGCCGGTCCACGAAACGCTGGGCCAGCCGCTCATGCAGTGCGTCCGAAAGCTTGTCCTCTACTCCCCTCGTGATGCCTTGCCAGTGTTCGGGATCGTCGAGCCAGCCGGCGCGGTTGGCGACGAAGGTCCATGTCCGCACCTGGGCGATACGGTTCGATAACGTGTCGATATCACCGTCAGTCCGATCCGCCAGGGCCACCTGGCTCGAAAACCAGCCAGTGGGAATCCTACCCTCTCGCATCAGGAATCCATAGAGGGTCTGAATCAGTTCCGCATGCGCCATAAGCGCGATTTTACGGTAGTCCGGAACCTGACATGCCTGCCAAAGCTGTTCGACCGCCGCCGTGGTGGTGGCGAATTTCGTCACATCTTCGTCTTTTGAGAGCCGTTCCAGCACGCGGACGTCGTCCGCCGTAGGCGCCCGCGTCAAGCCTTCCTCGCGCGCAGGCATCGCGAGGCTTTCGATCAGCGCGGGGATCGAGCGGAAATCGAGTTTCGGATTTCGCCACTGGAGCACGCGCACTGGCTCAAACTCGTGCGTCACCAGACGCTGGATCGTTTCGTCGTCAAAGGGCGGGCAGCGGCCCGTTGTTCCAAACGGGCCGTTGCGCGGGGCGCGGCCCGCGCGGCCCGCGATCTGCGCGAGTTCGGACGCCGACAACTGCCGGTACTGGTAGCCGTCGAATTTTTTATCGGCCGCAAAAGCGATGTGATCGACATCGAGGTTCAAGCCCATGCCGATGGCGTCGGTGGCGATCAGATAGTCGACATCGCCGTTCTGATAGAGCTCGACCTGGGCGTTGCGCGTGCGCGGCG
>CAZUJE010000148.1:0-6543 GCA_964620215.1 uncultured Hyphomicrobiales bacterium | reverse complement strand
AGATTCGCGGTCCGGGTAGAAAACATCGATCTCCATCAGGAAGCGGTCGAGCTGCGCTTCGGGCAGCGGATAGGTGCCTTCCTGTTCGAGCGGATTCTGCGTTGAGAGAACATGGAAGGGACGCGGCAGGTCGTGACGCTGGCCGGCGATGGTCACATGGTATTCCTGCATTGCTTGCAGAAGCGCGGATTGGGTGCGCGGGCTGGCGCGGTTGATTTCGTCCGCGAGCAGAAGTTGACCGAAAATCGGCCCCTTGATGAAGCGGAAGGCTCGTTTGCCGGCCTGGCTCTCTTCCAGCACTTCCGAACCCAGAATGTCGGAGGGCATCAGGTCGGGCGTAAACTGGATGCGGCGTGCGTCGAGGCCGAGCACGGTTCCCATTGTGTCCACGAGCTTCGTCTTGGCGAGACCCGGGACACCGACGAGCAGCGCATGACCGCCCGCGAGGATCGTAATGAGCGCGCGCTCAATCACATCCTCCTGTCCGAAGATCACGGAACCGATCGCGGCACGGGCATTCTTGATGCTCGCAGCGGTCGATTCCGCGGCACGGACGATCGCTTGGTCGAGGCTCTCCAGGTTTTCGCTTTTGCTCATCGGTCCTCCGGTCGGGGCTCGGCTGATGCCCAGATTCATGCAAGTTTCATGCACACGAAAGCCCGCGAGTCCGTCTCAATCAAGGCAAATTACTGCGGCCTGGGGCGTTATCCTTGAAAGGGTTAGGAAAACGAGGATGCCGTTCACGACTTCGCGAGCAGAGTTGGGTTTCTGATATGACCGAAGGCACCCCAAGAAGAGGGCTGGAATCACTGGCGGCAACGCTCGGGACAGCGCGGCGCGCGCCGCCCGTGCATCTCTGGAACCCGCCTTACTGCGGCGATCTCGACATGCGGATCGCCTCGGACGGCACCTGGTTCTACATGGGTACCCCGATCGGGCGCCCGGCGCTGGTGAAGCTCTTTGCCTCGGTGCTGAAGAAAGAGGATGGCCGGTATTTTCTGGTGACTCCCGTTGAGAAGGTGGGGATCAAAGTGGACGACGCGCCTTTCCTTGCGGTGGAAATGGAGACGCGGAATGAAGGCGGGCGCACGCTGGTCTTCCGCACCAATGTGGATGACGTGGTCGAGTGCAACGCGGAACATGCCTTGCGCTTCGAACAGGAGACGGACACCGAAGGACTGCGCCCTTATCTGCATATAAGGCGAGAATTGTGGGCGCGGGTAACGCGAACGCTCTATTTCGATCTGGTATCGTTGGGAGAAATCCGCGACATGGACGGCAGGGAAATGTTCGGTGTGACTTCGGCGGGCCAATTCTTTCCCATGGGTCCGGCAGAACTGGTGAAGGTCTGAATGATCGCGAACGAGCTGCTGAAATCCACGGGACAATCGGAGCCAGTGCTCGCTTTCGTGAAACGCGCGCGGGAACGGTTGGCATCGGTCGCGCCTGATCTTCATTCCATCAATCATGACGTGCCGGCGACCGGCGACCATGTGCTGTCGCCGGAAATCCGCGACATCGCGACCGGTATGCCGCCGAAACCGGCGGCGGTGCTGGTGCCCGTGATGGCACGCCGAGAGCCGACCGTGCTGCTGACACTGCGCACCGAGACGCTGCCAACGCACGCGGGACAGATTTCGTTTCCGGGCGGGAAGCTGGACGCCGCCGATCCCGATCCGCTTGCGACTGCTTTACGGGAAGCGGAAGAGGAGATCGGCCTCACGCCCGGTTTCGTGGACCCGCTCGGCTATATGGAGCCTTATCTCAGCGGCACGGGTTTCCGGATTGTGCCGGTGGTGGCGCTCGTTTCCCCGGCCTTTGAACTGAAGCTCAATCCGGCGGAAGTGGTGGAAACTTTTGAAGTCCCACTGGATTTCCTCATGCGGCCGGAAAACCACGTCCGTGACAGCCGCGAGTGGAAGGGCCGCCAGCGAAGCTTCTATGCGATTACCTATAATGACCGTTACATTTGGGGAATCACGGCCGGGATTCTCCGCAACCTGTACGAACGGCTGTATCGCTAATGGCACGCACCGTACTCATTGAATCGCTTCTGTTTCTCTCGCCGTTCGCGATTTACGCGATGGTGCTTTTTGCGACCTCTCGGGACGTGCGCGAGGCCGAGCACTGGACGCTGCGGATGCTGACCATTCTCGCGATCATCGGTTTTTCGCTTGTGATTGCCGGTCTGGTGCTGTTCGCGCATTTCGGCGGCGCGCCGCCCGGCGCCGAGTATGAGCCGGCGCACATGGAAAACGGAAAGCTGATCCCGGGCCGGCTGAAATGAACAGCACGATCCGGCTGGCGCCCGAACGAGCACCCTGGCTGGAATCCGGGCCGCTGAAAAAAATTCTTTCCGTTCTCGACTCCGATGGCGAAGAGGCGCGCGTTGTCGGCGGCGCCGTGCGCAACACCTTGCTCGGCATTCAGCCCGGCGACGTCGATATCGCCACCACCGCGAAGCCCGGCGAGGTGATGAAGCGCGCGCAGGCGGCGGGCTTTCACGCGGTGCCGACCGGCATCGAGCACGGCACCGTCACGCTTGTGGTGAACGACAAACCGTTCGAGGTGACGACGCTACGTGAAGATGTCCAAACCGACGGGCGTCACGCGGTGGTGAAATTCGGCCGCGACTGGAAGACGGACGCGGAGCGCCGCGACTTCACCATCAACGCGCTGTTCCTGACGCGCAATCTCGATGTGATCGATTTCGTCGGCGGGCTTGCCGACATCGAGAAACGGCATGTGCGCTTCATCGGCGATGCTTCAAAGCGTATCGCCGAGGATTATCTGCGTGTGCTGCGCTTCTTCCGTTTCTACGCCGCCTATGGCGAAGGGGTCATGGACGCGGACGGATTGACCGCCTGTATCCGCGCGCGGCCGCATCTCGGCCAGTTGTCGCGCGAGCGGGTGCGCGTCGAGTTGCTGAAACTGCTGGCGGGGAAACACGCGGTCCCCGCGCTCGCCACGATGAGCGAAACGGGAATTCTGATCGACGTGCTCGGCGGGGTGCCGCTGCTCGCCAGCGTTAGCAATCTCATCAAGGCGGAAACCGAACTGAAGATCGAGCATTCACCGGTCCGGCATCTTGGGGCGCTCGCCGTGAGAATCCGCGAGGATGCGGACCGGCTGAGGGAAAGATTGCGCCTCACCAACGACGAACACCGCCGCCTGCGCGCGATGGCGGAGAACTGGTGGCGCGTCGGGCCGCCGGAAGGCGAGCAGCCGGCGAAGGCATTGCTCTATCGTATCGGGCCGGAAAATTTTCGTGACCGCGCACTGATTTCCTTTTCGCGTTCGGAACCGAAAGCGGACGACCCGGCTTGGCGAAAACTGATCGAATTGCCTGAGCGCTGGACCGTGCCGAAATTTCCGCTGGCCTCCAAGGATTTCACCGATCGCGGTGTGCAGAAAGGCCCGGCACTCGGTGCGGCACTCGCGAAGGCGGAAGAGCTTTGGGTTGAGACGGGATTTCCGCAGGATAAGCCCGGGCTCTCAGGCATCATCGAACAATCCATCAAGGCCTCGAAATAACTGATTTTCTCCAATCAAGTGCTTGTCATCGTAAATTGAGATGACATGGGGGCGGGAGCTTCTATGCTTCCCTGCATGAGGAGATTTCTGCGCGGACTGCTGATTTTTCTGCTGGGCGGTTTTGCCGGCGCCGCCATCGGCTTCGCTGCGGGGATTTTCTATTTCCCGTATCTCTTCCCGCCGCCGCCTGCAAACGAGCAACTCTCCGACTACATGCGGCCGCCAGCTCAGACGCAGACACAAGTGCAAACGCAAACACCGACGCAGATCCAACCGCAGTTGATTGCGCAAGGCACTTTCATTCACGCCAATCCGTCAGACCCTGTTCATTGGGGAAGGGGTGGCGTGAAGGCTTTCGATAACGTGATTTTCCTGGAGCAGAATTTCGAAGTCGGGCCGGGGCCGAAATATCACGTCTATCTCGTGCCGAAGGCCGGTATCCGCAAGGAAGCGGACGTGAAGGGTACGATGTTCGTCGATCTCGGACGCCTGCGCGCGTTCAAGGGCAGCCAAGGCTATTCAATCCCGGCCGGAGTCGATCTCGCGAAATATCCGAGCGTGGTGATCTGGTGCGAAGCGTTCGGAGTGCTGATCTCGCCGGCGGATTTGAAATCCGCGCGCTAACGGCTCACGGCCACTTCACTTCTGGCGGCATGGAAGAGAGAATCGAATCTATATTCCCGCCGGTTTTCAATCCGAACAGCGTGCCGCGGTCGTAGAGCAGATTGAACTCAACATAACGGCCGCGCCGGACAAGCTGCTCCTGCCGCTGTGTTTCGGTCCATGGCCGGGTGAAATTGCGCGTGACCAGTTCAGGATAGACATCGAGGAACATCATCCCGACTTCGCGGACGAAGGTGAAATCCGCTTCCCAGTCGCCGCTGTCGTGATCGTCGAAAAAGATTCGACCGATGCCGCGCGGTTCGTTGCGGTCCTTGCGGTAGAAAAACTCGTCGAACCCTTTTTTGCATTTTTCCTATGGCGCGCTCCGCGCGGTCGTGTCACCGGCTGCATCCACCTCGCGATTCAACCCTTGGGTTTCGGGGACTCCCGGATTGCGGCGCGCGTTCAGAACCGGCGTGAGGTCGGCGCCACCGCCGAACCAGCCCTTCGTCGTGATGACATGCCGCGTGTTCATGTGAACGGCGGGAATGTTCGGATTGCGCGGATGCACGATCACGGAAATGCCGGAAGCCCAGAAGCGCGAGTCTTCCTCGGCGCCCGGAATCTCCTTGCGAAATTCCGGCGCGAATTCACCGAACACGGTGGAGACATGGACGCCGGCTTTTTCAAAAACGCGCCCGCGCAGCATCGCCATCATGCCGCCGCCGCCCGGTTTCCCCGTGTGGTCGGCGCGGTGCCAGGGCGTGCGGACAAATTCTCCGGCGTGGCCTTCGTATAATTCAGCCGGCGCTTCGGCTTCGATATTTTCCAGCGCGAGACAGATCATGTCCCGCAGTTCCTCGAACCAGCCGCGCGCACGTGCTTTTCCCGCCTCGATGTTTCGAGACTCTTCGGCAGGAATACGCGCCGTCTTAAGCATCGGGAAAACTCCCGTTCTGGCGCAGTGCCTCGCCAAGAACCATTGCGAGGGCGACTGCCACGTTCAGCGAGCGAAGCTGCGGCCTGATCGGCACTCGCACCCGCCCGTCCACGGCCGCATGCACTATGTCCGGAACGCCGGACGATTCGCGGCCACATAAAAGTATATCACGGGAAGTATAGGCGAACTCCGCATAAGGAGTCTCGGCCTTCGTGCTGAGCAGCACGATCCGCCGGTTTTCGGTTTTTCGCCAAGCGTCGAAGCTGGCGAAGCTCACATGATCCACAAGCTTTGCGTGGTCGATATAGTCGAGGCCCGCGCGCTTGAACGCGCGTTCGTTCGCGGCGAAGCCCGCCGGCCCGATGATATGAACGGGGACGCCCATACATGCGCCGAGCCGGACAATGGTGCCGGTATTCTGGGGAATGTCGGGTTCATAGAGGGCGATTTCCATGGCCGATCCTGCGCACGATTCGCACCGGAGAAAGGGCGAGAAACCCGCCATCCACGGCGACAAACGCATGACGGAGTGCCGCAGGGCGTAAGCTGGACTTTTGGGGGGCGGCGGGGCAATTAGAAGCAATCGAAAAAGGCGCAAAACATGCGCCGCGGGCGGCTTTCTGACGGATATTTGACCGGCATCGCGGCGTGGCTTTTGAGAAGTATCGCGCTCCGTTTAAGCGCTTGGGGAAGGACGAAATCGTGGCTGCGACTCACCCAGGAACGACCCGCCGGGATTTTCTGTACATCACCACCGGAGCAGTCGGTGCCGTCGGCGCCGCCGCAACGCTGTGGCCGCTCATTCACCAGATGAATCCGGACAAGTCGGTGCTGGCGCTTGCGTCCACCGAGGTTGACCTCAGCCCGATCACCGAAGGCCAGATCGTCACCATCAAGTGGCGCGGCAAGCCGGTGTTCGTATCGCACCGCACCAAGAAAGAAATCGACGAAGCAAAGGGCGTGAAGCTCTCCGAATTGCCCGACCCGCAGGCGGACGACGCGCGGGTGAAGAAGGGCAAGGATCAGTGGCTCGTGGTCGTGGGCGTTTGCACCCATCTCGGCTGCGTGCCGATCGGCCACCAGGGCGACTACGCTGGCTGGTTCTGCCCGTGCCACGGCTCGCACTACGATACGTCTGGCCGCATCCGTAAGGGACCGGCGCCGGCGAACCTCGAAGTGCCGCCCTACGAATTCATTTCCGACACGTCCGTCCGAATCGGCTGAGCAGGGCGGGGGACATCATGAGCGAACTCAATCTCAAAAATCCGGTCCTGCGCTGGTTCGAGGCACGGCTGCCGATTTTCGGCTTCCTGCATCACTCATTCGTTTCCTATCCGACGCCGCGCAACCTGAACTACTGGTGGACCTTCGGCGGCATTCTCTCGATCATGCTGGTGATCCAGATCATCACCGGCATCGTGCTCGTGATGCACTACACGCCGACCACCGCGGATGCGTTCAACTCG
>CAZUJE010000147.1:0-6689 GCA_964620215.1 uncultured Hyphomicrobiales bacterium | reverse complement strand
TAACGGCGGCATCATCAACGCTTACGGCACCAATGCGCGGCTAGGTCAGGGCGAATGGATGGTGGTGGAAGCGGACGAGTCCGACGGCACGTTCTTGAAGCTGCCTGCGGAAGTCGCTGTCGTCACAAATATCGACCCCGAGCATCTCGATCACTTCCACACCTTCGACAAGGTGAAGGAGGCGTTCCGGGCGTTCGTGGACAACATTCCGTTTTACGGTTTCGCGGTGATGTGCATCGATCATCCGGTGGTCCAAGAATTAGTGGGCCGCATCGAGGACCGCCGCGTGCTGACCTACGGCGTGAACCCGCAGGCCGATGTGCGTCTCTGTGATGTGAATCTGGAAGGCGGGGTCTGCCGCTTCCGCGTCGTGTTCCGCGGCCGCAACGGAAACGGCGCTTCTGAAATTAAAGACCTCGTGATGAACATGCCGGGCCATCACAACGCGCTGAATGCGACGGCGGCGGTGGCGGTGGCGCATGAGCTTGGAATTTCCGCCGACAATATCCGCAAGGGATTGGCGAATTTCGGCGGCGTGAAGCGGCGTTTCACCAAGACCGGCGAATGGAACGGGGTCGCGATCTTCGACGACTACGGCCATCACCCGGTGGAAATCGCGGCGGTGCTGAAGGCCGCGCGGGCTTCGACAAAGGCAAAAGTCATCGCGGTGGTGCAGCCGCACCGTTTCACACGGCTTCGCGATCTGTTCGAGCAGTTCTGCACTTGTTTTAACGACGCCGATCATGTGTTCGTGGCACCGGTCTATCCGGCGGGCGAGCAACCAATCCCCGGCATCGATCGAGACGCATTGGTGCAAGGCATGCGCGCGCGCGGGCATCGCAACGCGCACGCGCTTTTGTCTTCGGACAAGCTTGCGGGCGAAATCCGCCGGATCGCGAAACCCGGCGATTATGTTGTGTGTCTGGGTGCGGGCAACATCACCCAATGGGCGGCGGCGCTGCCCGGTGAACTCGCGAAGGGCTGACATGAACGCGGCGGTGGAATCGCACGATCTCGCGGCGGAATTGCCCGGCCTGATGCCGAAGTTGCGCGGGCGGCTGATCGCGGGCCAGAAAATGGCTGACATCACATGGTTTCGCGTGGGCGGCCCTGCGACGCTGTTCTCCCCTGCCGACGAGGAAGACCTTTGTTATTTTCTCTCGCTGCTGCCCGCCGAAGTGCCGGTGACGGCCGTCGGCGTCGGCTCCAATTTGCTCGTGCGCGACGGCGGCATTGAAGGCGTCGTGATCCGCCTTGGCCGTGGCTTCAACGAAACCTCGATTGAAGGAAATCTCCTGAAAACCGGAACGGCTGTTCCAGACATCCGTGTTGCCGAAGCAGCGGCGAAGGCAGGGCTTGCGGGATTGGCTTTTTACCGAGGCGTGCCGGGGTCAATCGGCGGCGCGTTGCGGATGAATGCGGGCGCCTATCAGCGCGAGACGAAAGATGCGCTGGTCGAAGCCCGCGCGGTGGACCGCAAGGGCAGTGTTCACACGCTGAAGAACAAGGATTTCAATTTCTCCTATCGCCATTCGGGGATGCCCGCGGATTTCATCGCGACACAGGCGATCTATCAGGGCACGCCGGGCGATCCGGCGGCGATCAAGGCCGAGATGGAATCGATCACCGAGAAGCGCGAAGCCTCGCAGCCGGTCAAGAACCGCACCGGCGGCTCCACCTTCAAGAATCCGCAGGGCCACAAGGCATGGCAGATGATCGACGCCGCAGGTTGCCGTGGTCTTGTTGTCGGAGATGCGCAGGTTTCCGAACTGCACTGCAATTTTCTCATCAACCGCGGGAACGCGACCGGCGCTGACATTGAATCGCTCGGCGAGGAAGTGCGCCGCCGGGTCAAAGAACAATCAGGCGTCCAGCTTGAGTGGGAAATTGTGCGCCTTGGAGTGGCAGCATGACCAAACACATCGCGGTGCTGATGGGCGGCTGGTCGGCGGAGCGGGAAGTTTCGCTGCGCTCGGGCAAAGCCTGCGGCGATGCGCTGGAGAAACAGGGCTACAAGGTCACGCGCGTGGACGTGCAGCGTGACGTCGCAGAGGTGCTCGCGCGCCTTAAACCGGATGTGGCGTTCAACGTTTTGCATGGCCGCCCCGGCGAGGACGGCACCATGCAGGGCATCCTCGAAATTCTCCGCATCCCCTACACCCACTCCGGCGTACTCGCGTCGGCGCTTGCGATGGACAAGCCCGCGGCGAAGGTCGCGATGGCGGCGGCGGGCGTGCCGGTCGCCGAAGGCCGTACGGTCACCCGCGCGGAAGCCGCGAAGGGCCACGTGCTGAAGCCGCCTTATGGGCTGAAGCGGGTGGCGGAGGGATCGTCGGTCGGCGTGTTTATTGTGACCGAGCAGCACCAGCACCCGCCACAGGAACTGACCCGGCCGGACTGGCCCCATGGGGATGTGCTGCTGGCCGAGCGCTATATCCCCGGCCTGGAGCTGACCTGCGCCGTTATGGGGGATGAGGCTTTGGGGGTCATCGAGATCGAGGCGGCCACGAAATTCTACGATTACGAGGCAAAATACGCCCCCGGTGGCTCCCGCCACATTCTGCCGGCGAGAATTAAACCAAATATTTACCAACAGGTGCGGATTCTGGCCCTGAAGGCGCATCAGGCGCTTGGTTGCCGGGGAGTTACCCGGGCGGACTTCCGTTTCGACCACCGCCCGGACGGCTCGGGAGACCTCATCTGTCTCGAGGTCAACACCCAGCCCGGCATGACCGAGACCTCACTGGTGCCCGAACTCGCGGAACACGCGGGTCGTTCGTTTGGCGAGCTGGTGAAATGGATCGTGGAGGACGCTTCACTCGACCGATAACCCTGCGGGTTGAACCGCGGGAAACGGCTGATCGCGCGCGTCCGGGCCGTTTCTCCCTCCACCTCCGCCGCGCGATGGCGCGGCACTCAGACGGAAAAATTCGAGTCATTCAATTCGCGCTGGCGGCTCTCGTCATTCTGGGCGCGGGCGCTTATGGCGCGGTGCGTGGCGGTCATGCGCCGCAAGTCGGCAGCGCCATCCATGAAGCGAGCAACGCGCTCGCGCGTGCCGCCGGTTTCGACATCGTCCGCATCGAGGCGCGCGGCCTGACGGCGCTCGATTACGACGATCTTCTCTTCCAGGCCGGCCTGACGCCCGGCTCCACGCTGTTGCTGGTGGACGCGGAATACACGCGCGCGCAACTGAAGCGTCATCCGCGCATCAAGGAAGCGATGGTGCGGAAGCTTTATCCGGACCGTCTCGAAATCGAGATCGAGGAACGCGAAGCCTTCGCACGCTGGCAGCGCGACGGACAGATTCAACTGATCGCGAAAGACGGCACGGTGCTTGGCCCCTCGGTCGATCCGGCGATGATGAGCCTGCCGCTCGTGGTCGGAAAGGGCGCCGACAAGCGCGCGGCCGACTTCTTCACGCTGATCGAACACTTCCCGTCCATCAAGGCCGAAACCCGCGCGGGCGTCCTGATTGCCGAGCGCCGCTGGAATCTGCGCCTGAAGAACGGCATCGACGTGCGCCTGCCGGAAGAAGACCCTTCGCAGGCGCTGGCGCGTCTCGTGACGCTCGACCGCGAAAAGAAAATTCTTTCCCGCGATGTGAACGTCATTGACCTGCGCGCGGCGGACCGCGTTTCGGTGACCCTCTCCGACGAAGCCGCGGAAGCCCGCGCCAAACTGCGTCCGGCCGCGAAAAAGAAGGGAGCGGACACATGAGTTCGCTTTCCTTCGGCCTCGCGCCTCGCATGAAACCCATCGACAGGAAGCGCACGTCGGTGGTTGCCGCGCTCGATATTGGCACCAGCAAGATCGCCTGCCTGATCGGCCGGCTGAAGCCGCTGGACGACGAGACGCTTTTGCGCGGACGTTCGCATACGATTGAATTGATCGGCTTCGGCCAGACCCGCGCGCGCGGCATGAAGGCCGGTGCGATCGTGGACATGAACAAGGCCGAGGAGGCGATCCGTCTCGCGGTGGCCACCGCCGAACAGTCGGCCAAGGTCGAGATCGGCTCGGTCGTTCTTTCCATTTCTGGTGGCCGTCTCGGCAGTGACTCCTTCGCCGCTTCCGCGCGCCTGCTTGGGCCTTCCGTCGAGGAAAACGACATCAGCCGCGTGCTCGATGCGGCGAGCCTTCATTCGGTCCGCGATGGGCGCGGGGTCTTGCACTCCTTGCCGGTGAGCTTTGCCCTGGATCAGGTGCGCGGCATCCGCGAGCCGCGCGGGATGCTCGGCGATGTGCTCTCCGCCGACCTGCATGTGGTCACCGCCGATCTCCCGGCGCTGAAAAATCTCGTTCTCTGCGTCGAGCGCTGCCATCTTTCGGTCGATGGGTTGATCGCCGCTCCTTATGCCGCAGGTCTCGCCGTACTCGCCGCCGACGAAATGGAGATCGGCTCGACGCTGATCGATTTCGGCATGGGCACCACCACCGCCGCCGTGTTCGCGCAGGGCGAGTGCGTTCACGTGGATGGAATTGCCCTGGGTGGAAGCCACGTGACCATGGACCTCGCGCGCGGCCTTTCCACGCGCATCGCCGAGGCTGAACGTCTCAAGACGCTCCATGCCAGCGCGCTCGTGGGAGCGTCGGACGAATCCGAGCTGGTCACCGTTCCCGCCGTTGACGGCGGTGAGCATGACGCGCCGAACGCCGTGAGCCGCGCGCAGATCGTGCGCATGGTGCGTCCGCGCATCGATGAAATTCTGGAAATGATCCGTGACCGGCTGAAGGCCGCCAACATGCTCGCAGCCGCGAGCCGCCGCATCGTGCTGACGGGCGGCGCTTCGCAGCTTACCGGCCTCGCCGAAGTGGCCGCGCGCCTGTTCAACACCACCGCGCGCATCGGCCACCCGCTCGGCATGACGAATTTTTCCGAAACCGCGAAAGGCCCGGCATTCGCAGTGTCTGCCGGCCTGCTCGCCTATCCGCAATACGCCGGACGCGAACATTACGAGCCGCGCCGGCGGCACAAAGGAGCTGAAACCAACTACCTCACGCGAGTGGGGGAGTGGATTCGGCAAAGCTTCTGAGACGAATGAAATAAGGAACGTGCGCTAGAGCGCTGGAAGGGCAACGACCATGACGATCAATCTGAAGACGCCGGACATTCGCGAACTGAAACCGCACATCGTCGTGTTCGGCGTCGGCGGTGCAGGCGGCAACGCAGTGAACAACATGATCTCGGACGGGTTGCAGGGCTGCGAATTCGTCGTCGCCAATACCGACGCGCAGGCGCTGACCTCGTCCAAGGCCAAGCGCATCGTGCAGATGGGGCTGGAGTCCACGCAAGGTCTGGGTGCCGGATCGCATCCGGATGTGGGCCGCACCGCCGCCGAGGAAGTGATCGACGAAATCCGCGACCATCTGAACGGCGCGCACATGGCCTTCATCACCGCCGGCATGGGCGGCGGCACCGGTACGGGTGCTGCCCCGGTCATCGCGCGCATCACGCGCGAGATGGGAATTTTGACGGTGGGCGTCGTCACCAAGCCGTTCCACTTTGAAGGCACGCGCCGGATGCGCACCGCCGAAGCGGGCATTTCCGAGCTGACTCCCTATCTGGACACTCTCATTGTGATCCCGAACCAGAACCTGTTCCGGATCGCCAACGAGAAAACCACGGAAGCCACGACAGAACCGGCGCCCCTGCCGGGCAAACCGGGTGACAAGCCGCGCGAAAAACAGCGCTTCGAGTTTTACGGCATTCTCGAAGGCAAACAACAGGCGACGCCCGGCAGCGAACCCGGTGCGGTAGTCGTGACGCCGGCTGCTCCAGCTTCGAGCGCCGCATCGCCAACGCCGACCGAAGCCAAATCTGCGGCGCTGTTTTTCCTCCAGGCCGGCGCATTCCAGAAAGTACAGGATGCCGACAATCTGAAGGCCAAGCTGGCGCTGATGGGCCTCGAGGCCAGCGTGCAGCAAGTTACGGTTGCCGACAAGGGCACGATGCAGCGCGTGCGCGTCGGCCCGTTCCACAGCCCCGAGGAAATGAACCGCGCCCGCACATCTCTGGCGCAAGCCGGCGTGCAGGCGACAGTGGTCAAGCAGAAGGAATAAGCGATGAAACGCTGGCGCGGACTGCTGCTGGCTCTGACGCTCGGTCTTGGTCTCGCTACGAACGCAGTGCAGGCGAGCGAGCTCCAGGCCGGGCGCGATTTCCGCCTCATCGAGCCGCCGCTGGCGGTTGCCGACCAGGGCAAAATCGAGGTGACCGAATTTTTCTGGTACGGCTGCCCGCACTGTTTCGATCTGGAACCTGTCATCACGCCCTGGGCCAAGGTGCTGCCCAAAGATGTTAACTTTCGTCGCGTGCCGATGATTTTCCACAGCAGGTGGGCATCGAGGGCGCGGCTGTATTACACGCTGGAGGCGATGAATCTCGTTGAGGCACTGCACGGTGAGGTGTTTACCGCCATTCACCGCGAGCGCCTGCGACTGCTCGACGATGAACGTGCCCTGTTCGAATGGGTGGCAAAGAAAGGCGTCGATAGCAAGAAATTTGCCGATACATGGAATTCGTTCGGCGTCCAGGCGCGCGTACTTGAGGCCCAGCGTCTGACGCAGGAATCACGCATCAGCGGCGTGCCGGCCTTGATCGTCAATGGCCGCTATCAGGCGCTGACCAGCGGCAATTATGGCGATCTGATGCAGCGCGCCGATCAACTCGTCGCCCGCGCGCGCAACGA
>CAZUJE010000146.1:0-6714 GCA_964620215.1 uncultured Hyphomicrobiales bacterium | reverse complement strand
TTGGTGCCGAAGCCGGTGCGCACGAGTTTCTGGAAAAGATACGCCTCTTCGTTCGAGCACTTGGCCGAACCAAAACCGGCAAGGCTCTTCGGGCCGTGTTCCTTTTTCAGCTTCGTGAAACCGTCGGCCGCCTTCTTCAGCGCCTCTTCCCAGGTTGCGGGGCGGAAATGCGTCCACGGATTCTGGCCGTCGATGACTTCGTGCGGAACCTTCGGCACGCCTTCCTTGCGGATCATCGGCTGGGTGATGCGGTCGGGATTGTGGACGTAATCGAAGCCAAAGCGACCCTTCACGCAGAGACGGTTTTCGTTCGCCGGGCCGTTCTTGCCGGTGACGAACAGGAGCTTGTCGTCCTTCACATTGTAGGTGAGCTGGCAGCCGACGCCGCAATAGGGGCAAACCGAATCCACCTGCTTGTCGGCATATTCGGTGCGGACGTTCTGCTCGTTCACTACCGTCGCAGGCATCAGCGCGCCGGTCGGGCAGGCCTGCACGCATTCGCCGCAAGCGACGCAGGTGGAATTGCCCATCGGATCGTCGAAATCGAACACGATTTTCTCAAGATGACCGCGGCCGGCCATGCCGATCACGTCGTTCACCTGCACTTCGCGGCAGGCGCGGACGCAGAGGTTGCACTGGATGCAGGCGTCGAGATTCACCGCCATCGCCGGATGCGAGCGGTCGGGGCCGTGCGATTCATGTTCGGGGAAGCGCGAGGCGGCGATTCCCATCTTGTCGGTCCAGTTCCAGAAACGCGATTGCGGATCGTGCGAGGTCTCGCGCTCCGGCTGGTCGGCGAGCAGCAGCTCGAACACCATCTTGCGCGAGGCCTTGGCGCGCTCGGACGCGGACTTAACCTTCATGCCGTTCGTCGGCATGCGGATGCAGGAGGCGGCGAGCACGCGCTCACCTTCGACTTCCACCATGCAGGCGCGGCAGTTGCCGTCGGGGCGATAGCCGGGTTCGGGCAGATAGCACAGATGCGGGATTTCGGTGCCCATGCGGTTCGCGACCTGCCAGATGGTTTCATCCGGCCGCGCTTCCACCTCCACGCCGTCGAGCGTGAATTTCACGTTCTTGTCTGCGCCGTTCTTGCTCATGCCGTCACCTTGAAAGCGAAATTCATTTCGGGACGAAGGCGACGTAACGGTGATACAGGAACGCCATCATCACATAGCCGCCGAACAGAATGCTCCAGCGCGCGAAGCTGTCGGGATACTGGAGCGCGAAAATTGCGATCGATGCGAAAGGCAAAAGCGTCCACGCGGCCGAGCCGGGTACGCCGAACTTGCCGCCGCAATGCGGACAGGCCGCGGTAGCGAACGGCCCCATGAACTGTTTGCGCAAGGGCGATATCGCCTCTTTCTGGCAATGCGGGCAGGCAAGATTTCCTTCCAGCAATTTGTCCCACATCGCTCACCACGACCCCATCGGTTTCGTCAGGTCTTCGCGGAAATATTTAAACACGGACAGGAGCGGATTCGGCGCCGCCTGTCCAAGGCCGCAGATAGAAGCATCGCGCATCGCCGATGAAAGCTCGTTTAACAGCGCCTCGTTCCACGGGCCGGTTTCCATCAGTTTCACGGCTTTTTCGGTGCCGGCGCGGCAGGGCGTACACTGGCCGCAGCTTTCGTCCTCGAAGAATTTCATGAGGTTCAGCGCCACCGCTTTCATGTCGTCCTTGTCGGAGAGGATGACAACGGCGTGGGAGCCGATAAAGCAGCCATATTGCTCAAGCGTGCCGAAATCGAGCGGGATGTCGTTCATGGACGCCGGCAGAATTCCGCCCGATGCGCCGCCCGGCAGATACCCCTTGAAGGTGTGGCCCGGCAGCATCCCGCCGCAATATTCGTCGATCAACTCTTGAATAGAGATTCCGGCAGGCGCCATTTTCACGCCCGGCTCCTTCACGCGGCCCGACACGGAGAAGCTGCGGAAGCCCTTGCGCTCCCGGCGGCCATAATCGGTGAACCACTTCGGGCCTTTTTCGATGATGTCGCGAATCCAGTAGAGCGTCTCGACATTGTGTTCCAGCGTCGGACGGCCGAACAAACCAACCTGCGCGACGTAAGGCGGGCGATGGCGCGGCAGGCCGCGCTTGCCTTCGATGCTCTCGATCATCGCGGATTCTTCACCGCAGATGTAGGCGCCGGCGCCGCGGCGCATGATGACTTTCGTATGCTTGCTGAGACCGGCCTTCTCCACCTTGGCGATTTCCTGCTCCACCAGCAGGCGGATTTCCGGATATTCGTCGCGCAGATAGAAATAGGTTTCCTTCGCATCGACGACCCATGCGCCGATCAGCATTCCCTCGATGAAGCGGTGCGGATCGAGGCCGAGATAATATCTGTCTTTGAAAGTACCCGGCTCGCCTTCGTCGCCGTTCACGGCCATCAAGCGCGGAGCCGGCTCGGCGCTGACGAGCGACCATTTGCGCCCCGTCGGGAAGCCCGCGCCGCCGAGGCCGCGAAGCCCCGCGTCGCTGACAATCGAAATCAGTTCCTCGCGCGTGCGCTTGCCTCTGATGCAATCCTTGAGCAGCGAATAGCCACCCTCTTTCAGATAGGCTTCGAAATCCTTCGGCGTCTTGAAGGCATGCGGATGCGCGTGCTTTTTTACTTCCGCTTCGACCTTCGCCACGTCCACGCCGAAACTCTGCAAGTGTCCGACAGCGGCGACGGGTGCGCGGTCGCAGGCACCCATACAGGGTGCCCGCACGACGCGCACATTCTTCCCTAGTTTTCCCGGCAGTTCGGCGAGCAGCCTGTCCGCTCCGCGCATAGCGCAGGAGAGAGAGTCGCAAACTCTTACAGTAATCGGCGCGGGCGGCGTCTCGCCTTCCTTCACCACGTCGAAATGGGCGTAGAAGGTCGCGACTTCGTAAACCTCGGTCAGCGCGAGTTTCATTTCCTGCGCGAGCGCCGCGAGATGCGCGGCGGAGAGATACCCGTATTTGTCCTGAATGAGATGCAGGTGCTCGATCAAGAGATCGCGCTGGCGCGAGCGCGTCCCCAATAACGCCCGCACTTCATCGAGCGCTTTCGGCTCGACCTGGCGGCCCTTGGGTGTGCGGCGCGGACGCTGTTTGGTGCGCCGAATGTCGCTCGGCGACGGCGCTTCGAGTGTCTTGCTCATTATAGTTTGTATCCTCCGCTCATTTTTGGCTCTTCGGAGAGGTTCAAAACAATCCCGTCCTATCAATCCATTGATAGATAACATCTATCGTTGCATCTGGTATTCCAGCAAAAAAGTCATTATAGTTGGCCTAAAGTAGCAAAGGGGCGATAGGTTTGATCGATAAACTTGAATATCTGCTGGCCTTGGCGCGCGAGCGGCATTTCGGACGCGCGGCTGAATCCTGCGGCGTCACCCAGCCCACCCTATCGGCCGGCATCAAGCAGCTCGAATCGCAGCTTGGCGTGATGCTCGTGCAGCGCGGTTCCCGCTTCATCGGCTTTACGCCCGAAGGCGAACGCGGCCTCGAATGGGCGCGGCGCATCGTCGGCGACAGCCGCGCCATGCGCTCCGACATCAACGCGCTCACCCATGGCCTTTCCGGCCAGTTGCGGATCGCCGCGATCCCGACGGCGCTTGGCATGGTGGCGCAGCTCACCACCCCGTTTCGCGCGAAACATCCCGAAGTGCGTTTCACGATTTTGTCCCGCACATCCGTGGAAATTCTCGGCCTGATCGAAAATCTCGAAGTCGATGCGGGCATCACCTACCTCGACAACGAACCGCTCGGGAAACTGAACACTGTCCCGCTTTACCGGGAACAATACCGGCTGATTACGTCCATCAATTCGCCGCTCGGCAGCCGCGACAGCGTCACCTGGGCGGAAGTCGCCAATGTTCCGCTCTGCCTGCTGACACCGGACATGCAGAACCGCCGCATCATCGAGCAGCTCCTGCGAAGTGCGGGCGGCGATCCGCAGCCGATGCTGGAATCGAACTCCATGATCGTG
This sequence comes from uncultured Hyphomicrobiales bacterium, assembly GCA_964620215.1. Lineage (GTDB taxonomy): Bacteria > Pseudomonadota > Alphaproteobacteria > Rhizobiales > Xanthobacteraceae > JAUSIF01. Next base: position 2,749 of record CAZUJE010000146.1, on the reverse strand, counting down.
CTGTTCACCCATGTGCGGACCGGCAAATGGGCGAGCGTGATGCCGGAAAAACTCGCCGAGGTGCTCGGCCTGCGCGACACCGTGCGCGCGATCCCGATTGTCGAACCCGAAGCGATTCACACCATCGGCCTTGTTGTACCGCATCGCGATCCGATGACACCGCAGAACGCCGCCCTTGTGGCGGAAGCGCAGAAGCTCGCGCAAACACTGGACACTTGACGCAGACGTAGAATACAAAAAAAGCCCGGCTCAAAGCCGGGCTTTTTGTTTTTAAATTTCCGTAAAGTCTAGAACAGTCCAACCACCTTGCCGTCCTTCACGTCGATCGAGTCGGCGGACGGAGTTTTCGGCAGGCCCGGCATCGTCATGATCTCACCGCAGATCGCCACGATGAACTCGGCACCGGCGGAGAGACGGACTTCACGGACCGGAATGTTGAAGCCGGTCGGCGCGCCCTTGGCGTCCGGATTGGTCGAGAAGGAATACTGCGTCTTGGCGATGCAGATCGGTAGCTTGCCGAAACCCATCTCTTCCCACTGCTTGAGCTGGTCCTTCACCGACTTGTCGGCGGTGGCGTCATCGGCGCGGTAGATTTCCTTCGCGATGGTGCGCACCTTCTCGACCAGCGGCATGTCGTCGGGATAGAGGAACTTCACGTTCGCCTTGCCTTCGTCGATGACCTTGACGACGGCCTTGGCGACGTCGGCAGCACCGGCTCCGCCTTCGGCCCAGTGATCGGCCATCAGTGCTTCGACGCCGAGTGCCTTGCACTTTTCCTTCACGAGCTTGATTTCGGCATCGGTGTCAGCCGAGAAGCGGTTGATCGAAACCACCGCAGGCAGGCCGAACTTTTTGATGTTTTCGATATGGCGCTGGAGATTGCTCATGCCGGCTTCGAGCGCCTTCAGGTCTTCCTTCTTCAGGTCGGCCTTGGCGACCCCGCCATGCATCTTGAGCGCGCGGATGGTGGCGACGATCACGACGCAATCGGGCTTCAGGCCCGCTTTGCGGCACTTGATGTCGATGAACTTTTCAGCGCCGAGATCGGCGCCGAAGCCCGCTTCCGTCACGACGTAATCGGCGAGCTTGAGCGCGGTCGTGGTGGCCGAAACCGAGTTGCAGCCATGCGCAATGTTGGCGAACGGTCCGCCGTGGATGAAAGCCGGCGTGCCTTCCAGCGTCTGCACGAGATTCGGTGCAAGCGCGTCCTTCAGCAGCACCGTCATGGCGCCGTTCGCATTCAGTTCCTTGGCGCGGACCGGTTTACGATCGCGGGTATAGGCCACGATGATATTACCGAGGCGCGTCTTGAGATCTTCCATATCCTTCGCGAGGCAGAAGATCGCCATGACTTCGGAAGCGACGGTGATGTCGAAACCCGCTTCGCGCGGATAACCGTTGGCGACGCCGCCGAGCGAGCAGACAATTTCGCGCAGCGCGCGGTCGTTCATGTCGAGCACGCGGCGCCAGGTCACGCGGCGGCTGTCGATGCCGAGCGCATTGCCCCAGTAGATGTGGTTGTCGATCAGCGCCGACAAAAGATTGTGCGCCGAGGTGATCGCGTGGAAGTCGCCGGTGAAGTGGAGGTTGATGTCCTCCATCGGAATGACCTGCGCGTAACCGCCGCCAGCGGCTCCGCCTTTCATGCCGAACGACGGTCCGAGTGACGGCTCACGCAGCGCGCACATGGCTTTCTTGCCGATGTGATTGAGCGCATCGGTGAGGCCCACCGTCGTCGTGGTCTTGCCTTCGCCCGCGGGCGTTGGCGAGATCGCGGTGACGAGAATGAGCTTGCCGTCTTTCTTGCCCTTCAGCGAGTTGATGTATTCCATCGACACCTTGGCCTTGAAGTGGCCATAGGGCTCCAGATTTTCGGCGGCGATGCCGAGCTTGTCCTTCGCCACTTCGAGAATGCGCTTCGGCTTCGCGGCCTGGGCGATTTCAATGTCGGATTTCGGATTTTGATGCTGTGATGCAGGCATGTCTGAGTGTCCGGTATGAGGAAGTAGTGAAAGCGCCGCGCCCGGCTCATCGCCGGGCGCAAAATTCGTGAATCAGGTGAAGCGTGCTTTCGGCGCGAGGTTCGCCGATTTCGCCCACTCGCCGGCTTCGATCTTCTTGCCTTCGGCGGGCTGCACGCGGGTAACTTTGAATCGTCCGTCGGCGCAGACGACGGTGATGCCGTCGGCGGCGACGTCAACGATCTCGCCAAGCTTGCCTGCGATACCCTTGGGATCTTTCGCCGGGATCGGCTTGGCGTCGAATACTTTCAGGATTTTTCCGTCGAGCATGGTCCATGCGCCCGGCGCCGGATTGCAGCCGCGGATCAGGCGGTCGATCTGCTCCCACGGCTTGCCCCAGTCGATCTTGGCGTTGTCGGCGCGGCAAATGCCTTCATAGGTCGCCTTCGATTCGTCCTGCTTGATTTTCGGCGCCTTGCCGGCCTTCACGAGATCGACGGATTCCATCATCGCATCGACGCCCATCGGAAACAGGCGGTCGAAGTAAACGGTGCCGAGCGTGTCGGTGCCGCTGATCGGGGTTTTCTTCTGGATCAGCACGGCGCCGGTATCGAGGCCGTTGTCCGGCCAGAAAATCGAAAGGCCGGTTTCCTTTTCGCCCTTGATGATCGGCCAGTTGATGGCGTTCGCACCGCGATAGGCCGGCAGCAGCGAGGGATGGTACTGGATCGTGCCGTGGGTCGGGACGTTGAGGAAGTCTTCCGGCACGAACAAGGTGACAAAGGCCA
>CAZUJE010000145.1:0-7006 GCA_964620215.1 uncultured Hyphomicrobiales bacterium | reverse complement strand
ATCGCCACTGCGGTCAGAAGGAGACGGTGATCTTCTGCGACCGCATCATGGCGCTTGGTTTCCATCATGCGTTCAAGGCCGGCATTTCGTTCGGCAAGGACGACATGGTTGTGCCCACGAAGAAGTGGGCGATGGTGGAAGGCACCCGTACGCTCGCGAAGGAATTCGAGCAGCAGTACAACGACGGCCTCATCACCCAGGGCGAGAAGTACAACAAGGTCGTCGATGCCTGGTCGAAGTGCACCAAGAACATCGCCGACGAGATGATGAAGGAAATCTCGTCCGTGAAGAAGGACGAGCAGGGCCGCGAAAAGCCGATGAATTCGATCTACATGATGTCGCACTCCGGTGCGCGCGGCTCGCCCGAGCAGATGAAGCAGCTCGCGGGCATGCGCGGGCCGATGGCGAAGCCATCGGGCGAGATCATCGAAAGCCCGATCATCTCGAACTTCAAGGAAGGCCTCTCCGTGCTCGAGTACTTCAACTCGACCCACGGCGCCCGCAAGGGTCTGGCCGATACCGCCTTGAAGACGGCGAACTCCGGTTACCTGACGCGCCGTCTCGTGGACGTTGCGCAGGACTGCATCATCAACGAAGCCGATTGCGGCACCAAGGCCGGCATCAAGATGCGCGCCATCATCGATGCGGGTCAGGTTGTCGTGTCATTGGGAACCCGCATCCTCGGCCGCACCACGGCGGACGAAATCACCGATCCGAAATCGGGCAAGGTCGTCGTCAAGCGCGGCGTGCTCATGGAAGAGCCGCATATCGAGGCGGTGGCCAACGCGGCGGTGCAGGAAGTGCGCATCCGTTCGGTGCTCACTTGCGAAACCGTCAATGGTGTGTGCCAGAAGTGCTACGGGCGCGATCTCGCCCGCGGCACGCCGGTCAACCTCGGCGAAGCGGTCGGCGTCATTGCCGCCCAGTCGATCGGTGAGCCGGGCACGCAGCTCACGATGCGCACCTTCCACATCGGCGGTGCCGCGCAATTCGCGGAGCAGTCCTTCATCGAGTCCAACTTCGAGGGCAAGGTGAAGATCAAGAACCGCGAAGTCGTGAAGAACTCGGTTGGCGAGTTGATGGCGATGAGCCGCAACCTGTCGGTCATCGTCGTTGACCAGGACGGCACCGAACTTGCCACGCACCGTATCCCTTACGGCGCGAGGCTGAAACTGGACGAGAACGACGCCATCAAGCGCGGTCAGCGCATCGCGGAGTGGGATCCGTACACCCGTCCGATTTTGACGGAAGTCGACGGCACGGTGAACTACCACGATCTCGTGGACGGCCAGTCGCTCTCGGAAGCGATCGACGAGTCGACCGGCATCGCCAAGCGCCAGGTTACCGACTGGCGCACGGCAGGTTCGCGCGCTCAACCCGATCTGCATCCGGCGATCTCCATCACGAGCACGGCGGGTGCGGTCGCGAAGTTGACCCGTCTCCGCCGCGGCGGTGAAGCGAAATACTCGCTGCCGATGGATGCGATCCTCTCGGTCGATCCGGGCGCGCATGTGAAGGCGGGCGACGTGCTCGCGCGCGTGCCGACGGAAGCCGCGAAGACGCGCGACATCACCGGCGGCCTGCCGCGTGTGGCCGAACTGTTCGAGGCCCGCAAGCCGAAGGATGCGGCGATCATCGCCGAGATCGCCGGCACCATCCGCTTTGGCAAGGACTACAAGAACAAGTACCGTCTCTCCATTGAGCCGAACGACTCCAAGCTGGAGCCGGTCGAGTACCTGATCCCGAAGGGCCGCAGCGTCTATGTGCAGGACGGCGATCTGGTGGAAAAGGGCGACTACATCGTGGACGGCAACCCCGCGCCGCACGATATCCTGGCGATCAAGGGCATCGAGGAACTCGCTGCCTATCTCGTGAACGAAATCCAGGACGTCTATCGCTTGCAGGGTGTCGCCATCAACGACAAGCACATCGAGGTGATCGTTCGCCAGATGTTGCAGAAGGTCGAGATCGACGATGCCGGCGAGACCGATCTCATCCCGGGCGAGCATATCGACAAGATCGAAATGGACGAGATCAACGTCAAGGCGAAAGAAGAGGGCAAGAAGCAGGCAAAGGGACACTCGGTGCTGCTCGGCATCACCAAGGCGTCGCTGCAAACCCGCTCCTTCATCTCCGCCGCCTCGTTCCAGGAAACGACGCGCGTGCTCACCGAAGCCGCGGTGCAGGGCAAGAGCGACACGCTCGACGGTCTCAAGGAGAACGTCATCGTGGGCCGTCTCATCCCGGCCGGTACCGGCTCCACGATGGGCAAGCTGCGCTCGGTCGCCACGCATCGCGACGAACTGATTGTCGCGGAGCGCAAGAAGGAAGGCGCCTCGACCTCGAAAGAACTGATCGAGGGACCGACGCCGGCCGAGTAATCGCCGCGCCGATTTGAACAGGGAAGGCCGCCTTACGGGCGGCCTTCTGCGTTAAAGGACTGCATGATGAGGTTTTCCCGAAGCGAAACGGACATTGTGGTGATCGGCGCCGCCGCCGCCGGCATCGCGGCCGCGCGCGCATTGGCGGATGTGGGCGCGGATTTCGTCGTGCTGGAAGCGCGTTCTCGCATTGGCGGACGCGCGCATACTTTCAATAAAGCTGTTCCGTTTCCGCTCGATCTCGGCTGCGGCTGGCTGCATTCGGGCGACCGCAATCCGTGGACCGTGATCGCGGAAGCAAGCGGTTTTGCCATCGACCGTACACCGGCGCCATGGACCCTCAGCACCAGCGTGATGGGCTTTGAGCCGGGGGAATGGGAGGATTTTCGCAAGGCGTCAGCGGCTTTTTATGACCGGGTGGAAATGGCGGCGGAGGAAAAAGACGACCGCGCTTCCGTCACGGTGCTGGAAACCGGCAACCGCTGGAATGCGCTGCTGAATGCCATCAGCACCTACGCGAATGGAGCGGAGCTGGATCGTATTTCCGTCAAAGACTCCAACCGCTACGACGACAGCGGCGTGAACTTCCGGGTGAAGGAAGGCTACGGCGCTGCCATCGCCGCGCATGGTGCAGATCTTCCCATCGAGATGGATTGCGCCGTCACCGCCATCGACCACAGCGGAAAATCGATCCGGATCGAAACCACGCGCGGAAGCCTCAGTGCGCGTGCGGTGATTGTCACGATCCCGACTGCGTTGCTCGCGAAGGAAGCCATTCGTTTTGCGCCCGCATTGCCGGAAAAACTGCAAGCCGCCCACGGCCTACCGCTTGGCCTCGCGGACAAAGTCTATTTCTCGCTCGATGATGCGGAAAAGTTTCCAGCCGAGTCCCGTCTGTTCGGCGACAAGGACAAGACCGCCACCGGCTCCTATCATATTCCCCCGTTCGGGCGGCCCGTGATCGAGAGCTATTTCGGCGGAAAGCTCGCCTTTGAACTGGAGCAGACAGGCGAGGGTGCTTCCGCTGCGTTCGCGATGAACGAACTTGCCACTCATTTCGGCGAAAACATCCGCTCGAAGTTGCATATGCTCAAAGGGACTCGCTGGGCGAGCGATCCCTGGTCGCTCGGTTCCTATTCCCATGCACTGCCGGGCCATGCCGATGCCCGGGCGATGCTGGCCGCCCCGGTCGATGGCCGGATTTTCTTCGCGGGAGAAGCCTGTTCGCCCGAAAACTTCTCGACGGCGCATGGAGCCTATGAAACGGGCCTCGCCGCGGCCGGTCTGGTGCTCAAAAACCGCCCCTGAACATGCTTAAGGGCGATAGGTCAGCGAGTGCGTCGTTTATGACACCCGGAATCGCCAAAACCGCCCGCAGAATCGAGTCTTCTGGGCCGTTTTCGCCTTGACGCACCCCGACTCCGGAGTCTAAAACCGCGCAACTTTAGGCAGGCGGTCGGGATCGCCGGTCTGGTGCGCCTAGCGCTGACCAAGGATCCCGAGACGCTGTCTCTGACAGCCAAGTGTCAGGTCGTGTGTTCCGCGGTGCATTCCCGCAGCGCGGATTCTCGTCAGCGAACGAGCGCCTCTCCACGTTATCGGAGATGGCGCGAATTTCGTTTGGCAGGAGCGCATGCGGTCGGACTGCAATTTTCGAGGAAGAGGCCGGACGAATGCCGACGATTAACCAGCTGATCCGCAAGCCGCGAGTGGCCCCGCGCTATCGTGACCGCGCGCCGGCGCTCGAGAAGAGCCCGCAGAAGCGCGGCGTGTGTACGCGCGTCTATACGACGACTCCGAAGAAGCCGAACTCGGCGCTTCACAAGGTTGCCAAGGTTCGCCTCACCAACGGCTTTGAAGTGATCGGCTACATCCCCGGCGAAGGCCATAACCTGCAAGAGCATTCGGTAGTCATGATCCGCGGCGGCCGCGTGAAGGACTTGCCGGGCGTGCGCTACCACATCCTGCGCGGCGTGCTCGATACGCAGGGCGTCAAAAACCGCAAACAGCGCCGTTCGCTCTACGGCGCGAAACGTCCGAAGTAAGGAGCAGCGATATGTCCCGCCGTCACCGTGCAGAACGCCGCGAAATGCACCCCGATCCGAAATTCGGGAATCTCAAGATCAGCCGCTTCATGAATTCGATCATGAAGCAGGGCAAGAAGTCGGTCGCAGAGTCCATCGTATACGGCGCGCTGTCCATCATCGAAACCAAAGTGAAAGCCAACCCGCTGGCGGCCTTCGAGCAGGCGCTCGACAACGTCGCTCCGTCTGTTGAAGTGCGTTCGCGCCGCGTCGGCGGCGCCACCTATCAGGTGCCGGTCGAAGTCCGTCCCGACCGCCGTCAGGCACTTGCGATCCGTTGGATCATTGAAGCCGCGCGCGAGCGCAACGAAAAAACCATGGTGGACAAGCTGTCGGCTGAATTGCTCGACGCATCCAACAACCGGGGAAATGCCGTCAAGAAACGCGAAGACACTCACCGCATGGCAGACGCGAACCGCGCGTTCTCGCACTATCGCTGGTGATCGGAACGCATAGGAAATCTGGCAATGCCCCGCATTCATAAAATCGAGGACTATCGCAACTTCGGCATCATGGCGCACATCGATGCCGGAAAGACGACGACGACTGAGCGAATCCTCTATTACACCGGCAAGAGCCACAAGATCGGCGAAGTCCATGACGGCGCGGCCACCATGGACTGGATGGAACAGGAACAAGAGCGCGGCATCACGATCACGTCGGCCGCGACGACTGCCATCTGGAACGACAAGCGCCTCAACATCATCGACACGCCCGGCCATGTGGACTTCACGATCGAAGTCGAGCGCAGCTTGCGCGTGCTGGATGGCGCAGTATGCGTGCTCGACTCCAACCAGGGTGTCGAGCCGCAGACCGAGACTGTCTGGCGTCAGGGCGACAAGTATAAAGTCCCGCGCATCGTATTTGCGAACAAGATGGACAAGACCGGCGCTGACTTCTTCCAGTGCCTGAAGGACATTGTCGATCGCCTCGGCGCGAAGCCGGTGGCGATTCAGTTGCCAATCGGCGCCGAACAGCAATTCAAGGGGCTGATCGACCTCGTCCGCATGAAGGGTGTTGTCTGGGACGACGAGACGCTTGGCGCTTCCTATAAGGACATCGATATTCCGGCCGACATGCTCGATCAGGCCAAGGAGTACCGCGAGAAGCTGATCGAAGCCGCCGTCGAACTCGATGACGCCGCCATGACAGATTACCTCGAAGGCAAAATGCCCGATGAGGCGACGCTGAAGAAGCTCATCCGCAAGGCCGTTATCACCGGCGCGTTCTTTCCGGTTCTTTGCGGTTCCGCCTTCAAGAACAAGGGCGTGCAACCGCTGCTCGACGCCGTTGTCGATTATCTGCCGAGCCCGCTCGACGTGCCCGCGATCAAGGGTCTGGACGAGAAAGGCAACGAGATCATCCGCAAGCCGGACGACAAGGAGCCGATGTCGCTTCTTGCTTTTAAGATCATGGACGATCCGTTCGTCGGCACCATTACCTTCTGCCGCATCTATTCCGGCGTGCTCACGACCAGCATGGCCGTCTACAATACGACGCGCGAGAAGAAAGAGCGCATCGGCCGCATGTTGCTGATGCATGCGAACAACCGCGAAGACATCAAGGAAGCGTTCGCCGGCGACATCGTGGCGCTCGCGGGCCTCAAGGAAGTCCGTACCGGTGATACGCTTTCCGATCCCGACAAGACGGTGATCCTTGAAAAGATGGAATTCCCCGATCCGGTCATCGAGATCGCGATCGAGCCGAAGTCGAAGGCCGACCAGGAAAAGCTGGGCGTGGCCTTGGCCAAGCTCGCCGCCGAAGACCCGTCCTTCCGCGTCTCCACCGATCAGGAATCGGGCCAGACGATTCTGAAGGGCATGGGCGAACTTCATCTCGACATTAAAGTCGACATCCTGCGCCGCACTTATAAGGTCGACGCCAATATCGGCGCGCCGCAGGTTGCCTATCGCGAAAAGATCACGAAGCCCGTCACCATCGACTACACGCACAAGAAACAGTCCGGCGGTTCGGGCCAGTTCGCGCGCGTGAAGATCGTGGCCGAACCGGGCGAACCGGCGAGCGGATTCGAGTTTGAATCGAAGATCGTCGGAGGCGCCGTTCCGAAGGAATTCATTCCGGGCGTCGAAAAGGGTCTGGAGAGCGTGCTGGGTTCCGGCGTGCTCGCTGGCTTCCCGGTCGTCGATCTCAAGGTTTCGCTTATTGACGGCGCCTACCACGACGTCGACTCGTCAGCGCTTGCGTTCGAAATCGCCGCGCGTGCTGCACTCCGTGAAGCCCTGCAAAAGGGTGGACCGGCGTTGCTCGAGCCGATCATGAAGGTCGAATGCGTGACCCCGGAAGATTACACCGGCGGCGTCATCGGCGACCTCAACTCACGCCGTGGCCAGATTCAGGGCCAGGAAATGCGCGGCAATGCCAATGTGATCATCGCGATGGTGCCGCTCGCCAACATGTTCGGTTACGTGAACAACCTTCGCTCCATGTCGCAAGGCCGCGCCACCTTCACGATGCAGTTCGATCACTACGAGCGCGTACCGCAGAACGTCGCTGAAGAGGTCCAGGCGAAATACGCCTGAG
>CAZUJE010000144.1:6619-7034 GCA_964620215.1 uncultured Hyphomicrobiales bacterium | reverse complement strand
TGAACACGCCGGCGGTCACCATCGTGGCGGCGTGAATGAGCGCTGAAACCGGCGTCGGTCCCTCCATCGCGTCGGGCAGCCAGGTGTGCAGCAGGAATTGCGCGGATTTGCCCATCGCGCCGACAAACAGAAGCAGGCAGATCACGGTCAGTGCATCGAAGTTGTGACCGAACAACGGAAGTGTTTTTCCGGCCAGTGTTTTTGCTTCGGCAAAAATCGTGTCGTAGGCAACCGAGCCGATCATCGCATAGACGGCGAAAATGCCGAGGGCAAAACCAAAATCGCCGACGCGGTTGACGATGAAAGCCTTGATCGCGGCGGCATTGGCTTCGGGCTTGTGGTACCAGAATCCGATCAGCAGGTAACTCGCAAGACCGACGCCTTCCCAGCCAAAGAACAACTGCACGAGATTGTC
>CAZUJE010000144.1:0-6609 GCA_964620215.1 uncultured Hyphomicrobiales bacterium | reverse complement strand
AACCCCATCGTACTCCCCGCCCCTTCCAACAGCGCACGCGCCGGCTCCAGGCGACCGCGAGGCCGCCCGCGCCCATCCAGGTCATCAGGCGAACGCGGATTTCGTTGCCGCCGAAGCCGGTGTCGAAAAAGACGTACCAGGAAAGCAACGCCGAAATGACGAGCAGCGCGCTCGTGAGAAGACCGGCCACGCGCGCGCCGATCAGGCGGCCGAAAATGCCAGCGATCAGGAAGCCGAGCAGCGGCAGAAAAACAATTGCCTGAATCATGATTTTTCCTGCGCTCAGCCCTTCATCATATTGATGTCTTCAACCGCGATGGAGCCGCGGTTGCGGTAGAACACGACAAGGATCGCGAGACCGATGGCCGCTTCCGCCGCCGCGACGGTGAGCACGAGCAGCGCGAAAATCTGCCCGGTGATGTCGTTCAGGAACGCGGAGAACGCGACGAGATTGATATTCACCGCGAGCAGGATCAATTCGACCGACATCAGGATCACGATCACGTTCTTCCGGTTCAGGAAGATGCCTAAGATTCCGAGCGTGAACAGGATCGCACCCACGGTGAGATAATGAGACAGGCCGATTTCCATCTCAGATCCCCTGCCCGGATTTTACTTTTTTCACCTCGACCGACTGCGCCGGCGTGCGGGCAATTTGCTCCGCTACGTTCTGACGCTTCACGTTCGGCTTGTGGCGAAGTGTCAAAACGATCGCGCCAATCATCGCGACCAAGAGCACGATGCCGGCAAGCTGAAAGTAATGAATGTAGGTCGTGTAGAGCACCATGCCGATCGCTTCGGTGTTCGACATCTGCGAGAGCGGCGGAATTGGCGCTTTGATCGCGGCGTTGATATTCGGCGCGCTTACCCAAGCGCCGACAACGAACAGAAGCTCGACCAGAAAAATCAGGCCAACCAGCGCGCCGGCGGGCAGATACTGCATGAAGCCCTGACGCAATTCGGCGAAGTCCACGTCGAGCATCATCACCACGAACAGGAACAACACTGCGACCGCGCCGACATACACGACCACCAAAATCATCGCGAGAAATTCCGCGCCGACAATCAGAAACAATCCGGCCGCGTTGACGAAAGCGAGGATGAGATAGAGCACTGAATGCACTGGATTACGTGCTGAAATCACCATGAAGGCGGAGGCAAGCATGACGCCCGCGAAGAGGTAGAAGAACAATCCGACAATGCTCACGACAGGCGCCTCACCGGTACGGCGCGTCGAGCGCGATATTGTTCGCGATCTCGCGCTCCCAGCGGTCGCCATTCGCGAGCAGCCGCTCCTTGTCGTAATACAATTCCTCGCGGGTCTCGGTCGCGAATTCGAAATTCGGGCCTTCCACGATGGCATCCACCGGGCAGGCTTCCTGGCAGAAGCCGCAATAGATGCACTTCACCATGTCGATGTCGTAGCGCGTGGTGCGGCGCGTGCCGTCGTTGCGGCGCGGACCTGCTTCAATCGTGATCGCCTGCGCCGGACAGATCGCTTCGCAAAGCTTGCAGGCGATGCAGCGCTCTTCGCCGTTCGGGTAGCGGCGCAGCGCATGTTCACCGCGAAAGCGCGGGCTGATCGGCCCCTTTTCAAACGGATAATTCAGCGTCGATTTCGGACGGAAAAAGTAACGCATCGCCAGAACGAAGGCGGTAACGAATTCCCACAGGAAAAGCGAACGCGCGGCCTGATCGAGCCTCATCAGCACATCCCTCCGTGCGAACCCTTGCTCATTGCTAGTAACTTGAACCGATGACGAAACCTGCCGCGCCAAGAATGCCAACTTCCAGCACCAGCATGATTGTCCGAAGCATTCGGATTTTGCGTTCGAACTCGGCTTTTTCTTCCGGTGTCTTGGATTGATCCGTCGCGCGCAGCCGTGGCTCCAGCATGCTCATGAGAAAGACGTAGCTGAAATAACCGACCACCGCTCCGATGATCGCTCCGGCCACATAGGGAGGCAGCATGGTTGTTCTCCAGTTTCATTTCGGCGCCCAACCGGTCAATTGCAGAACCGCTGCGACCACGACCACCATGATGAGCGTGATCGGCAGAAACACTTTCCAGCCCAAGCGCATCAGCTGGTCGTAGCGGTAGCGCGGCACGATGGCTTTCGCCATCGCGAACAGGAAAAACATGAAGCTGACTTTGAGCACGAACCAGACGACGCCCGGCACCCAGGTAAAAGGCGCCACGGGAAACGGCGGCAGCCAGCCGCCCAAAAACATGATCGTCGCCATCGCGCACATGGTGGTGATCGCGACGTATTCACCGAGCATCAGCAGCAAATACGGCGTCGACGAATATTCCACCATGAAACCGGCAACGAGTTCGGATTCCGCTTCGACGAGATCGAATGGCGGGCGGTTGGTTTCGGCGAGCGCCGAAATATAGAAGATCACGAACATCGGAAACAGCGGCAGCCAGAACCACTGCAACATGCCGAGCGGGCCGTTCTGCGCCTCGACGATCTTCGTGAGATTCAGCGAGCCCACGCACATCAACACGGTGATGATGACGAAGCCGATGGAGACTTCGTAGGACACCATCTGCGCGGCGGAGCGAAGTGCTGAGAGAAACGGATATTTCGAATTGGACGCCCAGCCGCCCATGATGATGCCGTAGACGCCGAGCGACGACAGCGCGAAAATGTAAAGAATCCCGACATTGATATCGGCAATGGCCCAGCCGGGATGAACCGGTATTACCGCCCAAGCGGCGAGCGCCAGCAGCGCCGTCACGAATGGTGCCAGCAGGAACACGCCCTTGTTGGCGCCCGACGGAATGATCGGTTCCTTCAGCACGAATTTCAGAAGATCGGCGAAACTCTGGAACAAGCCCCACGGACCGACCACGTTCGGCCCGCGCCGCATCTGAACGGCGGCCCAGATCTTCCGGTCGGCCAGAATGACATAGGCGACGAAAATCAGGAGCGCTGTCAGCAACAGAACGCTCTGGCCGACGATAATCAGGATCGGGAAAACGCTCTGCCAGAAAAAATCCACCATCGCCCTACTCCGCCGCCTGCGGGATTTTGCCCGCGGCAAGCGCCGAACATTCGGCCATGATGGCGGATGCGCGCGCGATGGGATTGGTGAGATAGAAATCCGTGACCGGCGACTTGAACGGAGCTTTTTCGGTCTTGCCGCCGAGCGAGGCAAGCTTCTTCACGTCATCCGCATTGGCCGGAACGATCTGGTCGAGCTTGCCGAGATGCGGATGCGCGGAGACGAGCGCGCGGCGCAAATCGCTGAGCGAGTCATAAGGCAGCTTCGCGCCCATAACGTCGGATAGCGCGCGCAGGATCGCCCAGTCCTCGCGCGCATCGCCGGGCGGGAATGACGCCCGGTTGGCAAGCTGCGGGCGGCCTTCGGTGTTCACATAGATCGCGGATTTTTCGGTGTAGGCGGCGCCCGGCAAAATCACATCCGCGCGATGGGCACCACGGTCGCCGTGGGTACCGAGATAAACAACGAACGCACCCGGCTCGATTTCAATTTCATCTGCACCGAGCAGGAACACGACATCGAGGGCTTTTTTCTTCGCCATGTCGGCGGCGTTCATTCCACCTTTGCCCGGCACCGCACCCACATCGAGCGCGCCGACGCGGCCGGCGGCTGTGTGCAATACGGAGAATCCGTTCCAGCCGTCTTTCAGCGCGCCGACGGAAGCGGCGCTTTTCGCAACCATCGAAAGCAGTGCTGCGCCGTCCGGGCGCGCAAGCACGCCCTGCCCGATCAGCCAGATCTGCTTCTGGAGTTTTGCTTCCTTGTGATCGGCGAAGGTGCTGAGCGTTTCCGGACCGGCACCGAGATAGGTGTAGTCATAGGAGAGGTCGGCCTGTTCGCCGATCAAACCTATTTTCAGTTCACCCGTGCGCCAGCGCTTGCGGATGCGCGCGTTCAGTACCGGCGCTTCCTTGCGCGGGTTGGCGCCGATAATCATCAAACCATCGGCTTCGTCGATACCGGCAATGGTCGCGTTGAAGAGATAGCTCGCACGCCACAGCGAGGGATCGAGTGCGGCGCCGTCCTGCCGGCAATCGATATTCGCAGAGCCAAGCCGCGTCATCAGATCTTTAATGGCGAAAGCTTCTTCGGTGGAGACAAGATCGCCGAGGATCGCCCCGGTCTTTTCCGGCCCCGCGCGTTTCACGCGCGCGGCAATCGCGGCGAAGGCCTCGCTCCAGGTGGCAACGCGAAGTTTTCCGTTTTCGCGGATGTAGGGCTTGTCGAGCCGCTGCGTGCGCAGCCCGTCCCATACAAATCGCGTCTTGTCGGAAATCCATTCCTCGTTCACGTCTTCATTGGTGCGCGGCAGGATGCGCAGCACTTCGCGCCCGCGCGTATCGACGCGGATGTTGGAGCCAACCGCATCCATCACGTCGATGGATTCCGTTTTGATGAGTTCCCATGGCCGCGCCTGGAATGCGTAAGGCTTCGAAGTCAGCGCGCCGACCGGGCAGAGATCGATGACGTTGCCCTGCATCTCGGACTTCATCGCGTGTTCGAGATAGGTGGTGATCTCCATATCCTCGCCACGGCCTATCGCACCCAGTTCAGGCACGCCGCCGACTTCGGTCGCGAAGCGGACGCAGCGCGTGCAGTGGATGCAGCGGGTCATAATGGTTTTGACCAGCGGCCCGATATATTTGTCCTCGACCGCGCGCTTGTTTTCGATGTAGCGCGACTTGTCGACGCCGTAGGCCATCGCCTGGTCCTGCAGATCGCATTCACCGCCCTGGTCGCAGATCGGGCAATCGAGCGGATGGTTGATGAGCAGGAATTCCATCACGCCTTCGCGCGCCTTCTTCACCATCGGCGTCTTGGTGTTGACGACCGGCGGCTCGCCGTTCGGACCCGGACGGCAGTCGCGCACGCCCCACGCGCACGAAGCCACCGGCTTCGGCGAACCTTTCAACTCAACGAGGCACATGCGGCAGTTGCCCGCGATCGACAGCCGCTCATGGAAGCAGAAACGCGGAATCTCCGCGCCCGCCTGTTCACACGCCTGCAACAGCGTGTAATCGGGCGGAACGTCCACTTCCTTGCCGTCGATGATGAGCTTGGTCATCTGAACATTCTCACGGAAGCGCCATGTTAGGGTTAGGGCAGCTTGCTTGTTTCCACAGCGAGCCTTCTTTGGAAAAAAACGTGTAGTAACGGCGACTGAAATCGTCTTCGCGGTACCAAGGCCGGAAGTCGTCTTCGCGGTACCAATTTACTGCGATGGCAATTCGACGCCTGTGACACGTGTTGCTGAATCTTTTTTCGATAGCCGATAAAATTTCTTGGGTATCCATTCTCTCTTCCTTTTTGTGCTTCTCAGAAGAGAAATTAGGCCACTTTTGATTATACGAGTCCTGCGACTCCTTCGTGAGAATGATTACAGCGTTGATGTCACAAATGCCGAGAGTATTTACTTCGCCGAGCCGATGAATTTTTGCGGTACGACCGGATGGCAACTCAATCAATGATTTATGAGAGGTTGAAAAAGTAAGCGGTTTTGGCAAAGTATCTTGAATGCAACTTTCAAGATCATCCGTAGTCCAAATATATTGACCTAGTGCTGCATGCGGCGAGAACACTCCCGCCGCAATCAATAGAAGCGGCGAAAAGCTCGACCAAG
This sequence comes from uncultured Hyphomicrobiales bacterium, assembly GCA_964620215.1. GTDB lineage: Bacteria > Pseudomonadota > Alphaproteobacteria > Rhizobiales > Xanthobacteraceae > JAUSIF01. Next base: position 977 of record CAZUJE010000144.1, on the reverse strand, counting down.
CATTGCTCACAGCTCTTACTACGGCCGCTTTCATATGCACTCCATCGAAATCCGGCGCGGGAAATTCCCGCGCCGGGAATTTTTCCCTTACCTGAACGTTACGAGCTGCGTCAGGCTCACGATCACCAAGAGCGCACCCGACGCGAGCATGAAACCGTAATTGTTCTGCTTGCCGAACATTCCAGCCGGCTGCTGCGCGATGCCGCGCCGCCAGGTATCGACGAACACAATGATGCCCGCGATCAGAATCGCAACGTAATGCAGGTTCCAGCGCGCCAGCACGATGCCGATGAGCAGGCTGAGCAGCACGATTAGCCAGAACATCGACTGATTGCCTTTTGATCCGCCGCTTGAGCGCGACAGAGCCTTGGACTTGCTCGCTTTCGATTTCTTCGCTTTTTTAGCCATTTCAATATCCCCCAGTGATTATTCGGCGGCAACGCGCGCCGGTTCGGAATGTGGATTCGCGGAGTACGCATCGATACGCTGTTCAATCTCGTGCCGATAGTGACGGATCAATCCCTGCACAGGCCAGGCCGCCGCGTCGCCGAGCGCGCAGATCGTATGGCCTTCGACCTGACCCGCAACATCGAGCAGCAGATCGATCTCTTTCTTCTGCGCGCGGCCCTCGGCCATGCGGTTCAAGACGCGCCACATCCAGCCGGTGCCTTCGCGGCAGGGCGTGCACTGGCCGCAGGACTCGTGCTTGTAGAAATAGGATATGCGCGCGATGGCGCGCACGATGTCGGTGGACTTGTCCATCACAATGACAGCAGCGGTGCCGAGACCGGATTTCAATTCCTTCAGCGCATCGAAATCCATCGGGCAATCGATGATCTGTTTCGCAGGAACAACCGGCACCGACGAGCCGCCCGGAATGACGGCGAGCAGATTGTCCCAGCCGCCGCGAATGCCGCCGCAATGCTTGTCGGTCCACTCCGGGAACGGAATGCCCATCGCCCCTTCGCAATTGCACC
>CAZUJE010000143.1:0-7295 GCA_964620215.1 uncultured Hyphomicrobiales bacterium | reverse complement strand
CTCCAGCCCGCCGGTGAGCTGGATCAGCCGGTCGGCGAGCGTGGATTTGCCGTGGTCGATATGCGCGATGATCGCGAAGTTGCGGATCTGCGAAATGGGGGTAGGCATAGGCGAGCGGATAGCATCCGGGTTGCGGTGCTACAAGCGTTCACTCCGCCGCAAGCCGCTGCTCCATCGGGATCGGGACAAGCTGCACCGGCTTTCCCTTCCGCACCTCGATCAGATAGCCGGGCGGCACCGGCTTCCAGTTGGCGCGTTCCTCGTCGAGCGGCTCCGAAACGATCACCACATGCTGCGGGCCGTACTCGCGGTAATAGAGCGAGTTCGCCGCGTTATGCGAGGCGTAGCGGAAGGCCCACAGGTTTTCGCCGTCGGAAAGTGCCGAGGTAAAGCGGATCGGCTCGCTGGTGCCGCTCGCCCGCACCATGTCGTGGATGGTCGAGAGCGTGCGGGCGGTGGCGCCGACGGGATCGCGTTCGGCGCCGGCGCCGAGGATCGCGAGGAACACGGCTTCGGAGTCGGTGGTGCCGAGGCGCGAATTATACAGCTTGTCCGGAATCATCGCCTCGACCTGGCGGCGGATCAGACCCCAGTTGCCGATCTGCCCGTTGTGCATGAACAGCCACTGGTTATGCGCGAACGGATGGCAATTCGGCCGCGTTGTCTGCGTGCCGGTGGAGGCGCGCACATGGCCGAAGAAAAGATGCGAATGAATGTGGCGGGCGAGGTGGCGGAGATTTTCGTCGGACCAGGCCGGGCGGATTTCGCGATAGACGCCGGGGTTTTTGTCCTCGCCGTACCAGCCGAGGCCGAAACCATCGCCGTTCAGGCTGTCGACTGATTCCAGCGCCTTGCGGCTCTGTTCAATGAGCGAATGAACGGGCGCGGTGACGTATTGTTCGAGGGCGATTGGCTTTCCGTGATAGGCGATCCAGCGGCACATGGTTCTCGGCTTGGCTCTTCGCGAAGCGATTCAGTTCTGGCCCCCACAGCCTTCATAACAGCATAGCGCCAAATAATGAACCGAAGATGAGTGGATTTTGCGGCAATGCAGCTATGTGCCGCAAACGTATGTACGGCGGGACTATTCTTCCTCGCCGAACTTGCTGGCGCAAAGTTGCGCGATGGCTTCGATTGCCGCCGCCGCTTCCTTGCCGGTAGCTGTCACTTGAATCGTGCAGCCCTTGGCGGCGGCGAGCAGCAACAGGCCCATGATCGAAGTGCCGCCGACCGTCTCGCCGCAGCGGCTCACCTTCACATCCGCGTCGAATTTTTCCACCACCTGCACGAAACGCGCACTCGCCCGCGCATGCAGGCCTTTCTGATTGACGATCGGAATCTCACGTTCAAGCGCGCCCTTGGGCGCCGCCGGGTTGGGCGGGCAGTTTTCGCTTGATCCGCTCATTTTCCGGCGAGCACGTGGCTGGCGAGCTTGATGTATTTGCGGCCGGCTTCCTGCGCCTGGGCGACGGCTTCGGTGAGCGGCTTCTCGTCGCGCACGCTCGCGAGCTTTACCAGCATCGGCAGGTTGATGCCGGCGACTACTTCGACGTTCGGCGCGTTCATGACGGAGATCGCGAGGTTCGAAGGCGTGCCGCCGAACATATCGGTGAGGATCACGACGCCATCGCCGCTCTCCACCTTCTTCACCGCATCCATGATGTCCTTGCGGCGGGCTTCAATGTCGTCGTCGGGGAAAATGGTGACCGTCTCGATCTGCTTTTGCGGGCCGACCACATGCTCAAGCGCCGCGCGAAATTCGGCGGCCAATCTTCCATGCGTTACGAGTACGAGACCGATCATTCGCTCTATAGGCCGCGAAGCGGGGGCAAGCCCTTAAAAAACGCGCGGGGCGCACATAATCCCCCTTTCGAATGTGAAGGCAAGCGAAACCGGTCAGGACTTTGTGATGGCCCCGAATGCGGCAAACAAGGCAGGCAAAGCCTCTTGACGCGCCAAAATCGGCAGACGCGACAGTTTGACGCCCATCAATTCGACTTCGGTTGCTTCCTGTTCCGGCATTCGCGCGGCGTCCTTCGCTTCGAGGTCAACCACCAGCGATACCAGCGCGAATGGCTCGCACGGCACTTCGCGGATACCGAGGCCGCGGATTTCGATTTTTCCCGAAATGGATTCCGGCGCGCGTGCGAGCAGCCGTCCGTTGCTTGCAGTGAGCAGCACGCGGTCATCGGCGACGAGCCATGCGGGTGGCAACTTTCCCGCACGCGCCGCTTCGATCAGCGAATATGCAAGCGTGGATTTTCCCGACCCGGACGGCCCCCGGATCAGCACCGCGCTGCGGCCGACAAGCACGCAACTCGCATGAACGGTCGAACCGGATTGCTGGAGCATCGATTATGCGGTGGGGAGGCGGACGAGAAAGCGCGCGCCCAGGATTTTCGGCTCATTGCCGGGTGCAGCCGGCGCCATGCGGTTCTCCGCCCAGATTTTTCCGCCATGGCCTTCGACGATCTGCCTTGAGATCGAGAGTCCAAGACCGGAATTCTGGCCGAAGCGGTGCTCGGGCCGGTCGGTGTAGAAGCGCTCGAAAATTCTGGTGAGCGCGTCCGGCCGGATGCCCGGCCCGTCGTCGTCCACCACGATCTCAGCTTCGCTCTTGAGACGGCGGCAGGTGATGCGAACGGTGCTTCCTTCCGCGGAGAAGGAGCGGGCATTGTTCACGAGATTGTCGATCACCTGGCCGATACGGGAGTCCTGTCCGAGCACGATGAAATTATCGGGCGCGCCCGGTGTCCGCTCGAATTCCAGCAGCACCTTTACGCCGTCGCGCGGCACTTCGTTGCCGATCTTTACAACCGCGGTAAGCAGCTGTTGCAGATCGACCGGCGACGCTTCGTGACGTTGCAGTTCAGCGTCGAGGCGGCTCGCGTCCGAAATATCCGAGATCAGCCGGTCGAGGCGCCTCACGTCATGCTGGATGACTGCAAGCAGGCGGTTGCGCATGTCCTCGGTTTTGGCGACCGGCAGCGTCTCCACCGCTGAGCGCAGCGAAGTCAGCGGATTTTTCAATTCATGCGCGACGTCGGCCGCGAAACTCTCGATCGCTTCGATGCGGCTGTAGAGCGAATCCGTCATGTCGCGGATCGCGCCGGAGAGATGCCCGATCTCGTCGGAGCGTCCGGTGAAATCCGGAATTTCCACGCGCTGCCGCGTGCGCCGGCGCACCCGCTCGGCCGCCGCCGCGAGACGGCGCACCGGTCCGCCGATGGTGCTGGCGAGCAGGAGGGAAAGCAAAAGCATGACGACGGCCGCGATGCCGAACACGCTCAGGATCACGAGGCGCTCGGCTTCGACCGCGTCTTCGATTTCGCCGCCCTCGGTGGAAAGCAGCAACGCGCCGTGGATGCCACTGAAACGCTGCACCGGCACCGCGACCGAAACGATCACTTCGCCGCGGTCGGTCGCGCGCACCATGCTGGACTTGCCGCCGATCAGCGCATTGACGACTTCGGAATAGCCTTTGCCGTTCAGACCATGTTCGCGGTAAGTCGGCAGATCGCCGCGCACCACGCGCTTCATCACCGAATTCCATTGCCGCTGGAAGAATCCGGGCCGGTCGCCGGGAGAAGGCAGATCAAAGCGCAGAACGTCGCCGCGCTGATAGAGCGTGCGGGTGTCGATCAGCAATGAGCCGTCGCGGTCGTAAAGCCGCGCGCGGGTGTCGGTTGGCGTCACCAGGCGGCGCAATAGCGGCGCCACGCGCTCCGGATTGATGGAAAATTCCAGCGCACCGCTCATCTCGTCGGCCGGATCGTAGGTTTCGCCCTGCTGCAATTCGAGCAGGCGTTCCGGGTTGATGGTGACGGCGTTGCTGTCGGCGGTGCCGGACGCGGCAATCGCGCCCGCGATAATCTCGCCCTGAATCTGGAGGCTCTGAATGCGCGCGTCGATCAGGCCGGCGCGGTATTCGGAGAGATAGAGAATGCCGCAGACGAGGGCGACAAGGCCCGCGAGATTGAGCAGCACGATGCGCCGCGTGATGCTCGAGAATCCCTGGCTCGCGAAGAAGCGGCGGACACCGCGCAGGGCGGTGAGAAAACCGTCCCAGCGGTTCGGCTGCGCCGCCCCGTCAGCGGCCGCCGCCGCCGCTTCTTTCACCTGTTTGGGAAAACGCCATCCGGAGGCGCGGCGCTTCGCGCGTTCGGCGAGATCGGAAATTTTCTCGAAATCGATCCGCTCGCGCAGCTTGCCGATTGCTTCCAGCGTTTCCGCTGCCTTGCTGCGCGGAGAAGAGGCGGGCTTGCCCTTTTTATCGACATCCGCCTTCATCGAGCTTGCTCCGGCGCGTCCGGTTCATACCGGCCCGCGCTCAGGCCTCCTTGAAACGGTAACCGACGCCGTACAGCGTCTCGATCATTTCGAAATCGTCGTCCGAGCCTTTGAACTTCTTGCGCAGCCGCTTGATGTGGCTGTCGATGGTGCGGTCATCGACATAAACTTGATCGTCGTAGGCCGCATCCATCAGCGCGTTGCGGCTTTTGACGACGCCGGGGCGTGTAGCCAGCGCCTGCAAGATGAGAAATTCGGTGACGGTGAGCGTGACGGGGTCGCCCTTCCAGGTGCAGGTGTGGCGCTCGGGATCCATGCGCAGCGAGCCGCGCTCCAGCACTTTCGCGGAATCGACTTCCTTCACCGGCTGGCCGTCTTTCGGAATGACGCGGCGCAAGACCGCCTTCACGCGCTCCACCAACAGGCGCTGCGAAAACGGTTTGCGGATGAAATCGTCGGCGCCCATTTTGAGGCCGAACAGTTCGTCGATCTCTTCGTCCTTGGAAGTGAGGAAGATCACCGGCAGGTCGGTCTTCTGACGCAGGCGGCGGAGCATTTCCATGCCGTCCATGCGCGGCATCTTGATGTCGAGGATCGCGAGGTCCGGCGACTGGGTCTTGAAACCTTCCAGAGCCGTCGCGCCGTCGGTGTAGGTAAGAATGCGGTAGCCTTCGGCTTCGAGCGCGATCGAAACCGATGTCAGGATATTGCGGTCGTCGTCGACCAGAGCGATCGTCGGCATAAAATCTCCTTGCCCCGGAACTTGAGAATCCGGGAGGGTTGAACCCTTTCGCCGGGGCCGAAATGTGACGGCGCAGCGGCGATATGACCCCCCGATCAAGGCCAAACTAGCCCTTTACGGCTGCCAAAGCCACGGCTGACGCCATGAATGAAGGCTGGTAGCTACCTTACAAAACGTGCCGAAACTGCGTCTCAACTGGGGACGAACAGGCTCTCGAACAACCCTTGGACGGCAATTATGCATGAGCCAGATGGATTTGACCCCAAGCGGGCCGCAAGAAAGTTAATTTCGGAGGCCCGTATCGGCTCGCTGGCGACGCTTGATTCGGGTGGCTCGCCCTATGTGTCGCTGGTGACAGTGGCGACCATGCCGGATGGCTCGCCGGTATTGCTGCTCTCAAGCCTTGCCCGTCACACCCGGAATTTGCGCGGCGATCCGCGCGTGTCGTTGCTCGTGAGCGAGAACGGCGAGGGCGATCCACTGGAAGGCGCGCGGGTCAGCATTTCCGGCAGGATCGCGGTTACGGAAGAACCCGCTGCAAAACGGCGGTTTCTGCTGCGCAATCCCTCCGCCGAAAACTACGCCTCCTTCAAGGATTTCTCTTTCTATCGGATCGAGCCCTCGGGCGCGCATCTGGTCGCCGGCTTCGGCAAGATCGCGGATGTGAAGGCGCAGGACTTGCTGATCGATACCGCCAATGCCGCCTCATTGCTCGAAGCCGAAGCGGGCGCGGTGGAGCACATGAACGAGGATCATCTCGATGCCATCGAGCTTTACGCCACCAAGCTTCTGGGTGCGGAACCCGGCCCATGGCGCGTCATTGGCGCCGATCCGGAGGGCTGCGATCTGATGCTGCGCGGCATTGTGCGCCGCCTGAATTTTCCGCAGCGCGTCATGAATGCCGGAGATTTACGCAAGATGCTGGTATCGCTTGCCCAGCAGGCCCGCGCGTCTTGAGCTGAATCAAGGTTAAAATCAGTCCAGCCAAAATTTGTGGATTTTGAACGGCTTAATCGCTGGAAAATCCCGTCCGATTGCGCTTCACAATTCCGGGGGCGGTCATTATGGTCCCGCCCCTCAACGGCCCCGGCTTGAAAGCGAGGGTCCGCTGTTCAAGGATTACACAGAACGTTTCGACCCCCGGGAGGAAAGCCCGGGCGAGTTCGGGGAGGCTTTCGTGAAAGAGACCGGTATCCGCAACAGCGCGCACGGCGCTGACAAATTCGGCATTAAAGACGCGGCCGAAATCCACTGGAATCTGACCGAAGCTCCGCTCTATGAGCACTCGATTGGAAACGGCGAAGCTCAGCTCGTCGCCGGCGGCGCGCTTTGCGCCGAGACCGGCCATCACACCGGCCGCTCGCCCAAGGACAAACACACGGTGGTCGATGCGCTGACCGAAAAAACGGTCTGGTGGGACGGCAACCGGAAAATGTCGAAGGAAAACTTCGACAATCTGTACCAGGACATTCTCGCGCACACCAAAGGCATGAAGCTCTACGCGCAGGATCTCTACGGCGGCGCCGATCCGAAATACCGCATCAAGACCCGCGTTTTCTGCGAACTCGCCTGGCACTCGCTCTTCATCCGCACCATGCTGATCCGCCCGGCGCAGGATGAACTGAAGGGCTTCGCACCCGAACTCACGATCATCGACCTTCCCTCGTTCAAGCCCGACGCGAAGCGCCACGGCGGCCGCGAAGGCTCCGACACGATGGTCGCCATCGACTTCACCCGGAAGATCGTTCTGATCTGCGGCTCGTCCTATGCGGGCGAGATGAAGAAGTCGGTGTTCACGACGTTGAATTTCTATTTGCCGGCGCAGGGCGTCGTGCCGATGCACTGCTCGGCCAATGTCTCGAATGACGGCAAAGAGAGCGCCCTGTTCTTCGGCCTCTCGGGCACCGGCAAGACGACGCTTTCCGCCGACCCGAACCGCACGCTCATCGGCGACGACGAAACCGGCTGGGGTCCGGACGGTATCTTCAATTTCGAGGGCGGCTGCTACGCCAAGACCGTGAACCTCTCGCGCGAAGCCGAGCCGATGATCTGGGACGCCACCAATCGCTTCGGCGCGATCCTCGAGAACGTGGCATTCGACCCGGTGACGCGCGTGCCGGACTACACCGATATTTCCAAGACCGAGAATACCCGCTCGGCCTATCCGCTCGACTTCATTCCCAACGCCTCGCGCACGGGTCGCGCCGGTCATCCGAAGAACATCATCATGCTCACGGCGGACGCCTACGGCGTGATGCCACCC
>CAZUJE010000142.1:0-7360 GCA_964620215.1 uncultured Hyphomicrobiales bacterium | reverse complement strand
CGTTGCCAGTACGGACTGTGAAGGCCGACCCCGACACGCTGCTAGCGCGCATAGTGCGGATGGTGGCGGACGCGCAGCGAAGGGCGGCGCCGTTCCAGCTCCTCGCGGATCGGGTTTCAGGCTGGTTCGTGCTGCTCGTGATCGCCATCGCCGCCGCCGCTTTCATCGCCTGGGCAATGTTCGGTCCCGAGCCGCGCTTCACCTACGCGCTGGTCGCGGCTGTTACCGTTCTGATTATCGCCTGCCCCTGCGCGCTCGGCCTCGCGACACCCATGTCGATCATGGTCGGCGTCGGGCGCGGCGCCGAGCTGGGCGTGCTCATCAAGAATGCCGCCGCGCTGGAGCGCATGGAAAAAGTGGACACGCTGGTGGTGGACAAGACCGGCACGCTCACCGAAGGCAAGCCGAAGGTGACGAAGATCGTTCCCGCTCCCGGTTTCAATGAGCAGGAAATCCTCCGCCTCGCCGCCAGCGTCGAGCGCGGCAGCGAGCATCCGCTTGCGGCAGCCATTCTGGAAAAAGCGAAAGCCGAAAACATCGCGCTCGCATCCGTGACCGAATTCGATGCTCCCACCGGCAAGGGCGCTATTGGCAAAGTCGAAGGAAAGACAGTCGCCCTCGGCAATGCGAATTTCCTGCGCGAGCTTGGCGTGGATGCAAGTACACTCGCCGCCAAAGCCGATGAACTCCGCCGCGACGGCGCAACCGTCATTCTCGCCGCCATCGACAGGAAAATCGCAGGCGCCATCGCCATCGCCGATCCGGTGAAGCGCACCACGTCGGAAGCTTTAAAAGCCTTGAAGGCGGACAACATCCGCATCGTGATGCTCACGGGCGACAACCGCACCACCGCCGAGGCGGTCGCGCGCCGGCTTGGCATCGACGAAGTCCACGCCGAAGTCCTGCCCGCCCAGAAAAGCGAGATCGTGAAAAAACTTCGCGCCTCCGGCAAAATCGTCGCAATGGCCGGTGACGGCGTCAACGACGCCCCCGCCCTGGCCGCCGCCGATGTCGGCATCGCCATGGGCACCGGCACCGATGTGGCTATCGAAAGTGCCGGCATCACGCTGCTCAAGGGCGACCTCAACGGCATCGTGCGCGCGCGGCAGCTCTCCGCCGCCACGATGAAAAATATCCGCCAAAATCTGTTCTTCGCGTTCTTCTACAACGCCGCCGGTGTGCCGGTCGCCGCCGGCGTGCTCTATCCGTTTTTCGGAATCCTGCTTTCTCCGGTGATCGGCGCCGCCGCCATGGCGCTCTCAAGCGTCAGCGTGGTCGCCAACGCGCTTCGCCTGCGCGGACTGAAAATTTAATCCGCACAGGCGAGCTGGTCAGTCTCTCAACGCGACAGGATCGCGTTCAGGGGACGTTGGGGGAACGGCCCTGAATGAGGCCGACAACCGCCGGGATCAAAAACAGGATGATCGCGACGAAGAAAACGATCTTCGCGAGTTCGACCGCATGACTTCCCCTTGATTTCAGGTTTCATCATCCGGCAAACGCGCGAAGCCTCTGTGAAGTTCCGGCTCTAGAACACCGCCAGATATTTCAGCAGCGACAGGATGCCGATGATGATGACGATGATGCGCACGATGTTGCGGATCTGGCCGTCGATCGGCAGCCGGTCGACGAGATAGAGCACAAGCACTACGACAAGAAATGTAATGAGAATGCTGATGAGCGCATTCATGGATAGCCGCCCTCCGTTGCTTCGATGCCGGAAGATCCGGCAATCCCGCAGCGAAAAACGCGCCAGATGGAACCGGGTTCCATCGAAGGAACCAAAAAAAGCCGCCGGATTGCGAGCCCGGCGGCCGGAGTTAAGGCCTTGCGGCCCCGGGAGGAGAAGTTATTTCTTCGAAAGGATGCTGCGGTGGAAGTAGCGCCGCTCGCTCATCACCGCCGTTGAGCTTCCGCGCGTCTCCTGCGCCTCGAACATCATCGCCATCGGCGCGCTGCGCACTTCCAGCCGTGAATCGCCGGCGACGTTCTGCATGGTCGCCTTGCCTTTCTCGGCCTCGTCGAGAAACACCGTCACCGCCTCGAGCTTCGGCGTCTCATTACGCGGCGCATTGCGCGCGCTCAGCGCCTCGGTGGCGCCGGCTTCCAGTTGCTTGTTCCACATTTTGCGGAACAGGCCGTTGGATGAATAAATCTCGGCGCTGTTGATTTTGCCGTTAACGGCGACGACATAGCCGACCACGTCGTCAGCCTTCTCGCCTTCGATCTTCAGGGCACTGACATATTTGCTTTGCGCGTCTTTCAGCTTCTGATTTTCCAGCGCGAGCTGGAGGCTGGATTCCGATTCGGCGGAGCGAACCTGCGCGCCGACATTGTCCGATAATTTCCGTTGCGCCTCGGCGACTTCGTTCCAGACCTGACCTTGCGGATTGTTCGTCCCGCCGCTCCGGCGCATGGAATCGCCAACGAGCGGCACACGGCCGGCCAGCGAATTCAGATCGTCAATATCAGGCGCGGGAATACTCGCCGCGCGCACCGCGCGTTTAGCCTCGACTGTCGGCATCGAAGTGGAAGCGCTAGCGAACCGCGTCGCATCTTCCTGCCCGCGCTTCGCCCAGCGGCCCTGTTCCACGCAGAACGCCGAAATCGGAATCGTGCCGGACTTCGGCGGAATGAGCAGGCTCACCGAAAGCACCCGGTCCTGCCGGCCGCCCTTCACGATGTCGCCGGACTGGATGAAGACTTCTTCATCTCCAAGATTTTCGACGTTGAGCATCTGCACATTGCCCGTCTCGAACAGGCGGGCGCTGCCTTTTGCGAGCGCCTCTTCGAGCGTCAGCGGCACCGGCCCTTTGGCCGACTCGCCGTGAACGAAATAGATCGCAAGATTTTCGTGCGTGAAAGGACCGGAAAGTTTTTGACCTGCATAGGCGATGTTCAAGTTTGCCACTCCACAAAGAATGACGGCCGCAAACACCATTGCCGCGGCCCGTGAAAATGAGCGCCACATGGGAATTCCCCTGACGTTGGTCGTTATCTGAAAGTGGGACGAATTGAGAACAGGCTTCCTTGGGTGAGCCCGTGCGAAATAATCCGCCTTCGCGGCTCCCGCTTGGAGGAGCCGCGGCGAAGTTCAGTCCGGATCAAGGAAAGATGTGGGAGCGCCGTTTCACATCGTGGCGAAATTGCGCTTCGGTATAACCGGGCGTTTACGCCAGCTCGATCTCGCCCTTCACTTCATAGGTGAGGTTGACCGAACCGAGCGTCAGAACCACCTTGGCGGGAAGCGTCTCGCTGCCTTTCAGCGTGCCTTTTTCAACGGCGTCGCGCACGGCCTTCTCGATCTCCCGCTGCGAGGTCACGCCGACGGTCTTCAGGAATTTGCGCATGCTGTTATTGAAAGCTTCTTCGTTCATTTTTTTCTCCAATCAATTGAACAGGCCAGCCGCCAGATAAAACGACGCGGCGATCAGGCCGGAGGCCGGGATCGTGATGATCCAGGCGATCAGAATACTCTGCGCCACGCCCCAGCGCACAGCCGAGACTTTTTTCGCGGCACCGACGCCGATAATGCAGCCGGTGATCGTGTGCGTGGTCGAAACAGGGATACCAAGATACGTCGCGCCGAACAACATCGCCGCGCCGCCCGTTTCCGCGCAGAAGCCCTGCACCGGCGTCAGCTTGGTGATCCTCGATCCCATCGTTTTCACGATGCGCCAGCCGCCGAACAGCGTGCCGAGCCCCATCGCCGCCTGGCAGGTGATGACCACCCAGAACGGCACATAAAATGAGTCGCCCAACATGCCCTGCGAAAACAGCAGCACGGCGATGATGCCCATCGTTTTCTGCGCGTCGTTGCCGCCATGACCAAGCGAATAAAGCGAGGCCGACACGAATTGCAAACGCCGGAACGTGCTGTCGACAGCATAAGGCGTCGTGCGCACGAACAGCCACGATACGGCCAGCATCAAAAACAGCGCCAGGCAAAAGCCGAGCATCGGCGACATGAAAATCGCAAGCCCCGCCTTGGTGACGCCGCCCCATACCACCGCGGGCATCCCCGCTTTCGCGATGCCCGCACCAAGCAGCCCGCCGATCAGTGCGTGCGAGCTGGAGGACGGAATCCCGAAATACCAGGTGATGAGATTCCAGATGATCGCGCCCATCAGCGCGCCGAAAATCACCTGCGCGTCGATCACTTTGGCCGCCACGATGCCGACCCCCAGGGTTTCGGCGACATGCAGGCCGAAAAACAGGAACGCGATGAAATTGAAAAACGCCGCCCACGCCACCGCAGTCTGCGGCCGCAACACGCGCGTTGAAACGATGGTGGCGATGGAATTGGCCGCGTCATGCAGCCCGTTCAGGAAGTCGAAGATCAGCGCGACAATGATGAGCGCGATCAGGATCGGCAGCGCGACCGTAGCAATTTCCATGTCCCGTCCCGCGTCCGCTTCAGACGTATTCGATCACGATGCCGTGGATTTCGTTCGCCACGTCGTCGAAACGGTCCACCACCTTCTCGAGATGATCGTAGATTTCATTGCCGACGAAGAAACCCATCGCGTCGGTCTTGCCGCATTTCTCAAAGAGCGCCTTCAGGCCGGTATCGTGCAGTTCGTCCGCCTCGCCTTCCAGTTTGGAAATCCGCTCGGTCAGCGAAGCAAGCCGCGTGGCCTGCGGGCTGATGGAGCTGAGAAGCGGCATCGCTTCCTGCACGAGCTTCGCGCATTGCACGATGGCGTCGCCCATTTGCTTCTGCTGCGGGGTGAATTCGCGCACGTCGAACAGGATCACACCCTTGGCGGTCTTCTGCATCTGGTCGATGGAATTATCCATCGACGTAATCAGATCCTTGATGTTTCCGCGGTCGAACGGCGTAATGAAAGTTCTCCGCACGGCGATCAGGATTTCGCGCGCGGCGTCGTCCGCCTGATGCTCGCGGTCCATCACTTCCTTGATGTGCTCGCGCACCGAATTGCCGCCGTCGAGCATCGCGCGCAGCGCCAGCGCGCCGCCGAGCACCGCATCGGAATGCTTCTTGAAGAGATCGAAGAAACGGTCCTCGCGCGGCATCAATTTGTGAAACCAGCCCAGCATGGCGCGCGCCTCCTCCCGCCCAAGGGCAGGTTCATGAAACTGTCACAAACTAGGAGGGACGGAGGGCGGAGTCGAAGGCCGTCTCGGGATTCCCCCAGCGATGTTTGGCCGCTGGTTTCGCGGCGTTTACAGGGATTTCAGCCAGCCCACGATGTCCTTGCGGGCGACTTTGGGCGTATCGGTGTGACCGGCATCCGCTTTTACGAAACAGCTTTTTGGATGTTTGGCGGCGAGCGTAAACGCATATTCCGGTCCGCGCGGATAAATCGGGTCTTCTTTCCCCACCGCCCAGAGGAATGGAACCTCCTTCATCGCCAGCGCATTTTTCGGCATCACCGCCGGACCGTCCGGATCGAAATAGCTGAGATAGATTTCCGGCGTGGTGCGCACCGGCACGCTCCAGCCCTGCACGCGGTCAAAGAAGAAGCTGCGTTTTTTGCCTTTGCCTTCGGCGATCAGCTTTTTTGCTTTCGCAACGCCCTTCTTGCTGTGCTTCATCATTTCCTGCGTCTCGGGCAAATGACCCGGCGACATCGCGATCACCGCATCGAGCCCCGGATGTTTCGCGGCATAGGCGATCACCGCATTGGCGCCCATGCTGTGCCCGGCGAGCACGATTTTCTTCGCACCCTGCGCTTTCGCGTTTTCGATGGCCTTGTCGATCAGTTTGAGCGCGCCGTCGTAGCTTTTGTCGTACATGCGCTTCAGCCGCCACGGCATTTCCGGGGTGACGACATAAGCCCCTTCCGAATGCAAATCCGCGATCAATTCCTTGGCGAATTTTCCCGGCCCATAGATTTTTCCATGCAGCAGGACGACGCCGACACCGGTCAGATTCACGCGGCACCGTCGTTGATCGGAGGAACGAAAGCGAGACCGGTATCCCAGGGAAAATAAATCCAGGTGTCCTGCGAAACCTCGGTGATGAATGTATCGACAAGCGGCCGCCCCATCGGTTTCGCGTACACAGTCGCGAAATGCGCCTTCGGTAAAATCTCGCGCACCACCCGTGCGGTTTTTCCGGTGTCCACGAGATCGTCCACGATCAGCACGCCGGCACCTGAGCCCCCGCCGATGGCGACGATGTTCTCCGCCACCCCTTTCAGGATTTTCAGATCGCCCTGTTTTTTGTAATCGTAACTCGTCACGCAGATCGTCTCGATGGTCTTGATGCCAAGCTCGCGCGCGACGATCGCCGCCGGCACCAGTCCCCCGCGCGTGATGCAGACAACCGCCTGGAACGGCCCCGCCTCAGCAAGCCGCCAGGCAAGCGCCTTGGCGTCGCGGTGAAACTGGTCCCACGAAACCGGAAATACTTTCGGCTGGACCTGCGGCTGTGGTTGCGGCTCTGGCATTGAATTCTCGCCCCGTTACGCCCCGCAAAAATCTAGACCATATCCAGCACGAAATCGAACTGGCCCGCGGCGATGGCGGCGCTGGCACCCTGTGACATTTTCAGCAGCAGTTCTTTTTTGAACAGAAAATCCCGGGCATTTCCCGGCTCATTGGGGAAATAAAGCTGGGTCGTGAGCACCCGCTGGTTTGAAGCTTGCACCTTTACATGGATATGCGGCGTGCGGCCGGGATAGCGGCCGGGCAGGATCGTCCGCAGATAGTATGCGCCGCGTTCGTCGGTGAACTGATGCCCGCGCAGCCGGAAACCGCGATTGTCATAGGCGCCGTCGCCATCGGCCTGCCAGAAATCGATGAGCGCCTTCGGCACAGGCTTGCAGCCGCGTGTCAGCACGAAACCTGCGACCGTGACTTCCGTACCCTTCACGCCTGCATCGATCAGCGATTGGCGTAGCGGCGAGCTTGGCTTGAAATACGGCCCTTCGGTCTGGGCAATTGTAGGTGCCGGATCCGCGCCGCAGGAGGGCGTTGGCGGCAATTGCCCCTGCGCGTCTGCCCTGCGGCGGGCGAGCACAAGGCCTGTCGCGGCGGCTCCCGCGATCAGGAATGCCCGTCTTGTATTGCGTTTGAATTTCATGCGGCCTCTCCGGATAGAGCAACCGCCCCCGCTGGATTATCCCGCTTTCTTCTGCTTGCTTGCAAGCTCTTCGCGCACACGCGCCAGCATCTCTTCGACTGCATTTTTAGCGGCGGCCAGTTTCTGCTCGTCGCGCGAGCGAATGACGATATTGGTGTTCGGTCCGCGCTCCGCGTCCATGAATGGATAAGAGCCGATCATCGTGTCGGGATGGGCCTTGGCGACTTCCCCAAGCGGCGTTCCGATGTCGCCTTCCTTGAGATCGGCACGAATGGAAACCGATGAGATTTTGACTCCGGTTTTCAGGAG
>CAZUJE010000141.1:0-7388 GCA_964620215.1 uncultured Hyphomicrobiales bacterium | reverse complement strand
CCTGCGGAAGGCCGGGGCCCCGCGGGTCGGGAGGGTGCGCCCACTGGCGGGCGGGATAGCTGAACTTCGGGAGGAGGGAGGCCTAGAGGCGGGCAACGGCCGCCGATTCCGTTGGCGTGAATACTCCGGGGGGAAGGCCGCCGAGAAGGTTGGCGATCGTAACCAGACCCCAGACCGCTTCGAGCGCGATTTTCAGTGCGCTCTTGATCGGCACCACTTCGCCCTTCGGAAAATTCTGCCGGTGCGCGATGATCATGACGAGCACGATCAGCGAGAGTCCCAGCAGCAGGGCAGGTATGATGCCCGCCATGAAGAGATGCGCGACTGAAATCGTGCCGCCGGCGGCGAGCGAATAGATGATCATGTTGTGCGACGGCGGCAGCAGCAGCGGCTGTAATGAGCCGGAGATCGTCACGTTCACCGCGAACAGTCGCGGATAACCGTTCTTGATCATCTGCGGAATCATCACGGAGCCAACCGCGGCAGTGTCCGCGACCGACGAGCCGGAAATACAGCCGAACATGGTGGAGGCCAAAATATTCACGAGCGCCATGCCGCCGCGGATGAATCCGACAAAAACCTTGGCGAGGTTCACCAGCCGCTCGGCCATGCCGCCAACCGCCATGATCGCGCCGCAGAGAATGAAGAATGGAATGGCGAGCAGCGAGAAGCCGCTCATGCCGCCGGAGACTTTCAGCATCACCGCTTCCAGCGGAATGCTTGTGTAAAGTGCGCCGAGAATGGCCGCGAGCCCGAGCGCATAGGCGACCGGCATGCCCATCAGGCAGACGATCGTAAAACCACCGATCAGGATGAAAATTTCCATGGTGCTATTCGGTGCCGCTATTCGGTGGAAGTCTGCGTGAGGGTTTCGATTTCCAGTTCCTGGAAGAATTTCTGCGTGAGCATGCGCTCGATCACGAACAGCGAGGTCAGCGCGCCGCCAATTGGAATCGGCAGATACGCCATGCCTGCGGTCACGATCGGGAATTCGGCAATGCTCTGGTACCAGGTCGCCTGCACGAGCTTGATGCCCCAGACCAGCATGAAGAGATTGGTGGCGAGCATGCAGCTTTCGATGACCCAGCCGAGCCGGGTTTTCGCGGGCTCGTTCAGGAAAGCAGGCAGCACGCCCACCCCGATGTGAAGGAATTCCCGGTAGCAGACGACGGCAGAGAGAAACGACAGCACGATCATCAGCAGGATCGCCAGCGGTTCCGGCCATGAGGCAGCGCTGTTCAGCACATAGCGCGTGAACACTCCATAAGGCACGATGAGGGTGATGATGATGAGGCAGGCGCCCGCGATGAAAACGCACGCGCTGTTGATCGCGTTCATCGCCCGCACATATTGCGCAACCATGTCCGGCTCCTGCGAAGAAAAGTTAGGCCGGCGCAACTAAATTCCGTTGGCCGGCCTGGGAGGAATTCTAGATCGCGCTTATTTCACTTCCTGAATGCGCTGGATCAGTGCGGAGTGCTGGGCGCCATATTTGTCCCACACCGGCTTCACCGCGTCCTGAAACGGCTTCTTGTCGGCGACCTGATTGATCTCCGCGCCCGCTTCCTTCATCTGCGCGATGGATTTTGTCACCATTTCCGCCCACAGGCCGCGCTGCTCCTGCTGCGCTTCCTTCGCGACTTTCATGATGAGCGTCTGGTCTTCCTTGGAGAGCGTTTGCCAGACCTTCTTCGACATCACCAGGATTTCAGGAAGGATGAGATGGCCGGTGTAGGAATAGTATTTGGCGTGGCGGAAGTGCTGGCCGTTGGCGTAGCTCGGCTCGTTGTTTTCGGCGCCGTCCACGATGCCGGTTTGCAGGGCGCTTACGAGCTGATCAAAGCCCATGGAAACGCCATTGCCTCCAAGCGCGTTCATGCTGTCGACGAACACCGGATTTCCGATCATGCGGATCTTGAGACCCTTGAGATCCTCGACCTTATTGATCGCGCGTTTGCTGTTGTAAACGTTGCGGGTGCCGCCGCTCATCCAGCAGATGCCGATCAGGTTGGCGGTCGGGTGATCGGAGATTTTCTTCAGCATCTCGTCGCCGATCGGACCGTCCATCACCGCTTCCGCGTGCTTGTCGTTGCGGAACATGAAAGGTAGGTTGAAGACGTTCAGTTCGGGAACGACCGGACCCATCGCGCCGACGCTGATGCGGGTGAAAGCGAGCGCGCCGATTTGCGCTTGTTCGATCGTTTCCTTTTCGCCGCCGAGCTGCATCGAAGGAAACATCTGAATGCTGAGACGGCCGTTCGAGCCAGTCTCCAGCTTCTTGCCCATGCGCACGACTGCTTCCACGGTCGGATAGCCGAGCGGATGCACGTCCGATGCCTTGAATATGATTTTTTCCTGAGCGAGCGCCGGGCCATTGAAGCCGGACACAAGCAGCGCGGCCGACACCGCCGCGAACGCAATCACGTCACGCCGTTTCATGAAGTTCTCCCTGTTGCGTTCCCGCGTACCGGTCACGGTTGGAGGGTGAGCCTCGTCCGTTGATCCGAGTGTGGCCGCATGTTAGGCATCATATCATATGATGACTGGCTGGAAAGTCCCGCGTGACCAGAGTCGCTGCAAAAGAAACGCCCGTAAAAAATTTTATATTCGCGCCGCTTGCGGCGCGCAGCCTCACGCATGAATTGATTCAACGGCTTACGCGCGACATCACCAGCGGCAAGCTGCGCGCAGGCGCCAAGCTGCCGACCGAACAGGAAATGATCGCTTCCACCGGCGTAAGCCGTACTGTGGTGCGGGAAGCGGTGGCCGCACTCCGTTCGGAAGGCCTTGTCGTGACGCGGCAGGGCATCGGCGCCTTCGTGGCGGATGCCACCCGCCGTCCGTTCCGCATCAACATGAATGAAAACCGCACGCTGCGCGAAGTCCTCGACGTGGCGGAACTGCGCACCGGCGTCGAGATCGAGGCCGCGGGCATCGCAGCCGAGCGGGCGTCCGCCGCGGACGTCAAAAAAATCGCAAACGCCTTCAAGCAGATTCAGCAGGCGATGAAACGAGGCGAACCGGCGGTCGATGAGGATTTTGCTTTCCACCGCGCCATTGCCGAGGCGACCGGCAATCCGCAATTCCTGCGCTTTCTCGATTTTCTCGGACGCTTCATCATTCCGCGCCAGACGGTCCGGCTCGGAGAGGGAGCGATTGCCTCCCGCCGCGCCTATCTCGAAGGTCTGCAAAAAGAACACCGCGACATTGTGGTTGCGATCCGGGCCAGATCAGTCACCAAGGCGCGGGCGGCCATGCGGCGGCATCTCCTGAACAGCCGCAAACGCTATCAGAGCATCGCCAAGCGGCGGATTAATTCCTGAATTATTGTGAGCCTTGCATGAAAAAACTGCTGGTGACGGGAGCGGCTGGAGGAGTGGGTACGCGGCTGCGGAAATTATTGCCGCCCGTTTACAACGACATCCGCTGGAGCGACCTGAAGCAGCCTGACGATCTGGCGGCTGGCACGGAATTCATCCGTGCCGATCTCGCCAACATGGATCAGGTCGAAAAGATGGTCGATGGTGTCGAGGGCATCGTGCATCTCGGCGGATACTCGGTCGAAGGGCCGTGGGAAACGATCCTGCAATCGAACATTGCAGGCACCTATAATCTGTTCGAGGCGGCGCGAAAAAAAGACGTGAGGCGCGTCATATTCGCGTCGTCCAATCACGTCGTCGGGTTTTATCCGCGCTCGCGCAAGATTTCCGTTGATGTCACGTTACGGCCGGACACGCGCTATGGAGTGAGCAAGGCTTTCGGTGAATCGCTCGGCGCGCTCTATGCCTACAAGCACGGGCTGCGCGTAACCTGTTTGCGGATCGGCAACGTCGCGGATAAGCCGCTCGACATGCGGCGCATGGCGATCTGGCTAAATCCGGAAGACCTCGTGCAGCTCATCCGTATCGGCCTTGAGCATCCCGACATCCGGTTCGAGGTTTTCTACGGCATGTCGGGCAACCAGCGCGCGTGGTGGGACAATTCAAACGCCGCGAAATTCGGCTACAAGCCGAAACACAACAGCGAGGAGCACCTCGCGCACGCGCAATCCGAGCAGGCAAAATCGCCTCCCGACCCGGTCGGCGACTGGTATGAAGGCGGGACGTTCTGTAGCGATGAATTTGACGGCGGCATCGAGCGCGCGAATTCCTGAAAGCTGGAAAAAAATGTCCGACACCAAACCGAAGCTGAAAGCACCGCCCGGCACCACCGACACCCACATGCACTTTTACGACACGCGCTTTCCGTTCGCGAAGGGCGCGAAGATTACGCATGGTGACGCGCTCGTTCCCGCCTATCTGAAAGTGCGCGAGCGGCTTGGCATCGAGCGCACGGTGATCGTGCAGCCCGCGGGTTACGGCACCGACAACACAGTAACGCTGAACGCGCTGAAAGAGCTTGGCGACAGCGCCCGTGCGGTCGTGGTGGTCGATCAGACCGTGACCGACGCGGAGCTGGAGCGGCTTACGAAACTCGGCGCGCGCGCAATCCGCTTCTTTATGCTTGGCGGTTTTCTGCCCTGGGAAATTCTGGAGGAAATGTCCGCGCGGGTCGATAATTTCAGCTGGAACGTCAATCTCCAGTTCGACGGGCGGGATTTCCTCGAACGGTTGCCGCTGGTCAAGAAGGTGAAGGGCAAGCTCGTCATCGATCACACCGGAAAATTCCTGGAGCCGGTGAAACCGGATCATCCGGCTTTCCGCGCGCTTATGGACCTGCTGGACAACGGCAAGACCTGGGTGAAATTGTCCGCACCTTACGAAACATCAAAAGTTGGTCCGCCGCATTACGACGATGTCGGCGCGCTTGCGAAGGCACTGGCGAAGAAAGCGCCCGAGCGCATGTTGTGGGCGTCGAACTGGCCACATCCGACGCCGCCTGCGGACATGAAGCCCGACGACGCCATGCTGCTCGACGTACTGCTCGACTGGATTCCCGACGAGGCGGCTCGCAAGAAAATACTCGTTGAAAATCCCGCGCAACTCTACGGCTTTTGAATGAACCGCCATCGCATCGGCATGATCGGACTTGGCGCGGCGTCGATTCCGCATGCGCAGAGTTTCCTCGATCTTGGCGACCGGGTGGAAGTCGCAGCCGCCTACAGTCCGACCGAAGCGCGCCGCAAGGCTTTCGCTGAAAAGTTTCCGTTTCCTCTTGTCGAAACGCCCGGCGCGATTTTCGGCGACGGCACCATTGACGCGGTCGCGATCCTGACGCCGCCGAACACGCATCTTGAACTGGTGCGTTCCGCCGCGCGGGCGGGGAAACATATTCTGCTGGAGAAGCCGATCGACACCACAAGCGAACGCGCCGCGGAAATCATCCGCACTTGCAGGAATTCTTCGGTCAGGCTCGCGGTTTCATTGCAGCACCGTTTCCGCCCTTCCGCGATGAATCTGCTGGAGGCGCTGCGGTCCGGCATTCTGGGCCGGGTGCTGACCTGTTCATGTTCGATCCGCCTGTGGCGCCCGCAGGAATATTACGACGAGGCCGGGCGCGGCACGCGCAAGCGCGACGGCGGCGGCGTACTGCTCACCCAGGCGATCCATACGCTCGACCTGATGACGAATTTCGCCGGACCAGCCTCTGAAGTGAAGGGTTACGCAACCACGACGTTCATGCACAAGATGGAAACCGAGGATCTCGTGGTTGCCGCGCTGAAATTCGCCAACGGCGCATTCGGCACCATTGAAGCCACCACCGCGGCCTATCCCGGTTATCCGGAACGTATCGAACTAGCCTGTGAGCGCGGTTCAGCCACGCTCAAGGGGCATTCGCTGACAATCGTGCGGAACGATCGTCAGGTGGTTGAAATGAAGACGGATGTTTCAAACGACGCGCTGCTCGCACGCCAGCCGCACGACGACCACAAGGCGCTGATCGCGGATTTCCTCGATGCCATCGACGAGAAGCGCGATCCGCTGGCGAGCGGGATGGAGTTGCTGCGCGCGCACCGGCTGATCGAGGCGCTGCTGGAAACGGCCGCCACCGGAAGGCCGATCGCGGTAAAACAATAATTGGGGAACGAAATGGAAAATCCGAAAAACAATTTCAAACATGCAATCGCCGCGGGCCGGCCGCAAATCGGTTTGTGGGTGAGCATTCCTTCCAATTATTCCACCGAAGTGGTGGCGGGAGCGGGCTTCGACTGGCTGTTGATTGACACTGAACATTCGCCCGCCGATGTCGAAACGGTGCTCACGCAAATTCAGGCGGCATCCGGTTATCCGTCGCATCCGATTGTGCGTGTTCCCTGGAACGATACGGTCACCATCAAGCGGTTCCTCGATATCGGCGTGCAAACGATCTTGATTCCGCAGGTGAATTCGGCGGAAGAGGCGAGACAGGCCGTCGCCAACACCCGCTTTCCGACCAAGGGTGTGCGCGGTGTCGCGGGCACCAATCGGGCGACTCGATTTGGGCGCATCAAAAACTATTTCAAGAAAGCCGACGAAGAGCTTTGCGTTCTCGTGCAGGTGGAGTCGAAGGAAGCGCTGGGCGAGATCGAGAAGATCGCGGCGATTGACGGCATCGACGGAATTTTCATTGGCCCGGCCGATCTGCATGCCTCGTTCGGCATGGTCGGCGAGCGCGCGCATCCCGACATGATGCCGGTGATCGACGACGCCATCAGCCGCATCGCCAAGGCGAAAAAAGCTCCAGGTATCCTCACCGACTCCGAGGAAAACGCGCGCCGCTGGCTGAAGCTCGGCGCCACCTTCGTGGCAGTGGGCGCCGACGTGGGCCTGCTCGCTCGCGGGGCTGATGCGCTGGCGGCGAAGTTCAAATCCTGATTGCAATAACGGTAGCCGCCTCCGCCGGTCAGGTTCCCGATAACTAGTTACGGTTAATGGGGAATCCGCACTTGAGGCGGAATTGCGCGTGAGTTGAAAGTCCCTGCGCCGCAGGGTTTTTCTCATATTCGGCCCGGCGAATATCGCCGCCGCAGCCCGCCGCCTGTGTGGCTGGCCGGACACACCGTCACAACATTGCAACCATAGCCCCTGAAGGGGCTGCCCTGCGCCGCGAACCCGCCATAAACGAGCACGACATCGGGCACGTTACGCCGTCAGTTTCGCGTGCGGGGGCAGGGGCCTCGAAGGACGGCAAGAGCGGGAATTATGGACGCCAAGACTTTCGACAAATCGAAATTGCCGAGCCGCCACGCCACCGAGGGGCCGCAGCGGGCGCCGCATCGCGCGTTCTATTACGCGATGGGCCTGACGCGCGCTCAGATTCATCAACCGTTCGTCGGCGTTGCGACCTGCTGGAATGAAGCCGCTCCCTGCAACATCGCCTTGATGCGCCAGGCGCAGGCGGTGAAGAAGGGCGTCGCAAGCGCCAACGGAACGCCGCGCGAATTCTGCACCATCACCGTCACCGACGGC
>CAZUJE010000140.1:0-7456 GCA_964620215.1 uncultured Hyphomicrobiales bacterium | reverse complement strand
GGAAACCGGAGCCGCGCGGCAATGGCTTGATCTCCAGCACCACATCGCCGAACTGGCCGTGGCCGCCGGTCTGCTTCTTGTGGCGTCCGCGCTGGGTAACGCTTTTCTTGATTGTCTCGCGATAGCCGATGGCGGGCGACCGCGTCGTGACCGCGACGCCGTAACGGCCCGAAAGCCGCTCGACGGCCACACGCAGATGCATTTCGCCCTGACCCCAGAGAATGACTTCGGCCTGCTCGGGGTTGTGAACGACGGCGATCGAAGGGTCTTCTTCGACAAGTTTCGTCAAAGCCGCGCCAAGTTTCACGTCGTCCTTGCGGTCGCGCGCGGCGATGGCCACCGCCATCACAGGCGGGGTTGGCGTCACATCGGCGATTGATTTGGGAGCCGTCTTTCCGACGCTGATCGTTTCGCCTGTCGCAATCGGGTCCAGCTTGCCGAGCGCCGCTGTTTCACCGGCGAGCAAAGGCCCGCGTTTTTCCGTGTTCGATCCCTGAACGCGGAAAATTCCAGAGACGCGCGCGGCTTCTCCCTTCTTGCCGGTGACGGAAGCGCCTTCGGCGATTTCACCGGACAGGGAACGCGCGATGGAAAGTTTCCCTCCATGCGCGGTGTGAATCGTCTTCGCGACATCGGCGATAGCTTCGCCGGTTTTTACTTGCAGGCGTTTTGCGGTGTCGGCTGCCGACGGCGCTTCGTGCCGCAACGCCTTCATCAGCCGCAACACGCCGTTCGTGCGCGTGGCCGAGCCAATCAGCACCGGGCAGATGGTTCCATCGCGAAGTTCTTTCGCCAGATCGTCGAACACCTTGTCGCGCGGGGGCTCGATGTCTTCGAGTAATTGTTCCATCAGTTTGTCGTCGTGATCGGCCAGCTTTTCCAGCATGGTGAAGCGCGCATCTTTCTTGCGTGATACGCTTTCCGGATCGAGCGGCACGACCGTGCTTTCCGCATGTTCGCGATAGATGAAGGCGCGCTCCAGGGCGAGATCGACGAAGCCCTGGATGATTTCATTCTTCCAGATCGGGATCTGGCGCAGGACCAACGGCACGCGCGAGGATGGTTGCAGGATCGAAAGCGTCTCGCGCACGCGCTTGTCGGCCTTGTCGATTTTATTGATGAACAAAAATCGCGGGATGTTGCGTTCTTCCAGCTCGCGCAACACGAGCTGCAATTGCGGAGCCTTGCGCTCGTCCGCCTCGCAGACAACCACCGCGGCATCCACCGGCGGGAGTGCTGCGCGCATGTCATGCGCGAATTCCACAGAACCGGGACAATCGAAAAACGTATAGGTGTCGCCGAGGAAAGTGGTGCTGGCGGCCGATAATTCCACGCTCATCTTGTGGGCGCGGGCTTCAATGCTTGAATCGCCGACTGTGTTTCCGGCTTCCACGGTACCCGGGCGCTGCAAGGCTCCGGTTCGGGCGAGTATCGCTTCTAAAAGCGTGGTCTTTCCGGATTGAAAGGGGCCAACCAGAGCTATGCAGCGCGGACCCCTCGCTGCTCTGCCATTTGGTACTGCATCAGGCATCGACGCCTCCCGTTGTTGGGATTCCGGCGTCGGCTCCGCGCGCGTGTCGAAAGTTCCGGCGCCGCGCGCGGGCGGCCGGGCAAACATCGTTTCAGCGAATGGCGGCGAGCGCAAGAAAAAACCGGCGCCCTGTGAAGGACGCCGGTTTTTCTCAGGTATTCCAGCGGCGGTTCGCGCCGCCGTGAAAATTTTAGTGGATCGTGAAACCCGCGAGTGAGATGCCGGCGGAAAGGCCGGTGCGGCCTTCGACCGAAAGCGGTTGGAGCGTGATCGTGCGGCTCGAGCCGCCGATCAGCGCGTTGGCGCCGACGCCAGCGCCGATGGTGGCGTTGGCATGGGCGCCGATATAGACGCCGCGCAGTGCGTTGTGATCGACGCGCGAAGTGGGGGCGAACACGCCCCAGACAAGGGTTTCGCGGCCGGTGATGCCGGCTTCGTAGCCGATGCGGCCAACGCTGGCGCGATACCGGTATGCACGGCCGTCCTTCGAGAAGAAGCGGCAGTCATACTGGTTCAGCGTCACGATGAACGAGATCGTGCCCGGCGAGCGGCATTCGAGCGTGCCAACCGCGATGCGGGCATTGGCGGTGAGGGTGGAAGCGGCGAACGCGGCAAGTGCTGCGCCCGCGAGAGCAAGACGGCGGATCATGGAAAATCTCCCCAAGGATTAAAGCCCGCGGCAACCATGCCTTTGCACGATTGCCAGATCGTGAACGAACGTCTGAAGGGCGATTTGGCTCCCTGCGCGTGGCCAAAATCAGGCCGGACAAGTCACAAACCGGCGTGTTTGGCTTGTTTTGGGTGTGCGGTGCAGCGAAAGTATTAGGTCCGAGGTTTATCGAACACCATCACCTTGGAGACGAAGGCCTGCGTGTCGCTGACATGGCGCAGGCCGGATTCAGCGGCCATCGTTTTGAAATCTTCGCCGATGTAGCTCGAATAATACGGCTCGTGAAAATTCTGCGGAAACATTTCGAGGAGGCCGTCGTAATCCGGCCGGTCGCCGCGCTGGAGTGAATCCACCAGCACGAAACGCCCGCCCGGTTTGAGCGTACGCGCAACCTCCCCGAAAATGATGCGGCGGACCTTCGGCGGAAGCTCATGGAAAAGGAAAATGCTGGTGACCGCGTCCTGGCTGTTGTCCGCCACCGGAATTTGCTCCCCGTTGGCGACGAGAAAATCCAGCTTCGATCTTTTCCGAAGATGGCTTTTTGCTTCGCGAAGATAGGCTTCGGAAAGATCGATGCCGAGCACCGGCAGCTTCGGCCATGCCTGCTTCACGAAATCTAGGAAGCGCGCGGTGCCGGAGCCGACATCGAGCAGGCGCAGCGTGCGCTGGTCGCGGTTCCTGAAAATTTCATGCAGGGGAACGAGCGCCTGGCGGCGGATCGCGTTTGCCGTGCCGTTGAACAGGACTTCCACCTGCGTGTCGTAACGCTGGGCGGAATCCTCCGTCATCCAGCCGCCGGTCTGATAGTGGAAGTTCTGCAAAAAATAGCGCGGGCGTTTTTCTTTCGTTTCTTCGGTGAGGACTTCGCTGTGCGCACCTTCGTTGCGGCGTTTGTGTACCGCAGGCAAGTCTTCAAAGAACAATCGTGAGCGTTTGATCAGTGTGGCGAGCGAGCCGTCGCGGTCGTTCGGCATCGGATAGACGCCAGCCTCGACATTTCTGAGATCGTCGCCAAACAATTTCAACATATCGGCGTAAAGCGCGCGCTGATCGGGAACAGGCTGGTCGGTATAGGCGCGCGGGCGCGCATTCTCTCCATCGTGTCTGCGCGCTTCCTTCTGCAATGCGCGCATTGCAAAACCATGCGCCACATACCAGCCGACGCGCGGCAACTGCGTGGCGCCATAGGCAACGCGGGTGGCGAGGCGTTCAATGGGACTGCTCATGATAAGAAGATGGAGTGTGTTTAAGGAGATGTCGAGGCGGGGTTATTTCACACGGATCAGGCGTTTTGCCGCCTGCGCAGCCGCCGCCGCATATTTGCGGTCGCCTGTGATCAGAATCATGGCTATCGCGCCTTCCGACAAAAGCATGACTTCCCGCGCCCGCTCACCCGCATTGCGCACTTTCGCCCGTGAGAAAAGTGCTGCGAGCGATTCCTCGATTACAAGCTTGTGCCGTTTCGCGATGGTGCGGGCCGGGTGACCGGGAAGGTCCGCAAGCTCCACGGCAACACGGGAAATGCCTGAACCTGCCCAGCGCGGCTTTGAACTCCATTCCGCGAGTTCAGAAAACAGTGCATCGATCATCTGCTCGGCATTGCCTTTGAGCTTGTCGCCGAAAGTGCGGAAGGCCGCCACCGCAAGCTCGTGATGGGATTCGAACATTGCCGCGAACAGCGCATCCTTGCTTTTGAAGTGATAATAGAGCGTCCGTTTGGTGACGCCGGATGAATCCGCGATCTCATCGACACTGACGCGGGTGAATCCTTTCCGGCGAAAGAGGGCGTAGGCCGCTTTCAGAATCCGCTCGCGGGTATCCCGTTCTACTTTCGGCATTGCTCAATCTCTATGTATACCGACTAGTGAGTTTACATCAGACACAGGACGTTTTGAAATGGCCCATGCATTGATTTCCGGCTGAACGGAGATTGGGATGGGCCAGGGTCAGCTTCAGAGCGGCCTCATGTTGGTGGCGGCTTCGGTTACCCTCGCGATCCTGCTCGCCGCGCTGTTCACCTATGTGCTGGTGAACGGACATGTCGGGAGTCCTTTCTAGGATTGCGCCATGAAATCTGAATTGCTTACGCTCAAAAACATTCGCGCGCGTCCGGTCGTGTTGAAGCTCGAGAGGCCGATCGTCGCGCGCATCGCGACGATCGCCGACTGGCCGTTGATCCTGATTGATCTTGAAACCGAGCAAGGCGTCACGGGACGCGCCTACCTTGAGCCTTACATCGCGAGGTCCATGCGTTATTTGGTGCAGGCGCTGAATGATCTGGGCGAATTGCTGAAGGGCCGCAAGCTTGCGCCGTTTGAACTGTTCGACGCCGCGCGCAAGTCGCTGCATTTCGTTGGCTATGAAGGCATGTCGATGATTGCCGTGTCTGGCCTCGACATGGCGGCGTGGGACGCGCTGGCGAAGGCGGCGAATGTGCCGCTCTGCGTTCTGCTTGGCGGTTCGGTAGGCGCGGTGAAATCCTATAACAGCAACGGGCTGTGGCTGCGTGAACCGAAGGCGGTGGCGGAAGAAGCAATTCAAATCCGCGATGAAGGCGGCTTTAACGGAATCAAGCTTCGTCTTGGGCGTGATAAGCCGAAGGACGATGTGGCTGCCATCAATGCGATTCGCAATGCGGTAGGCGAGGGTGTTCACCTGATGGCAGACTACAATCAGGGTCTCAATCTCGCCGATGCGCTTACGCGCTGCCACATGATCGACGGTCTCGGTCTCGAATGGATCGAGGAGCCGATTGTTTATGACAACTACGACGGTTTCGCGCAGCTTGCGGCGGAGCTGAATACGCCGCTCCAGATCGGCGAAAACTTTTACGGACCGCGCGAGATGCACAAGGCGCTTCAGAAAAAAGCCTGCGATCTCGTGATGCCGGATTTCATGCGGATCGGCGGCGTTACCGGCTGGCTGCGCGCGGCGGCGATTGCGGGGGCAGCGGGCGTGCCGATGTCCACGCACCTATATCCCGAAGTCGCCGCGCATGTGATGCGCGTCACCGAAACCGCGCACTGGCTTGAATGGCAGAACTGGGCCGATCCGATTTTGCAAAAACCTTACGAGATCAAGGATGGGCTGCTGCACATTCCCGATTCGCCGGGTGTGGGTATCGAATGGAATGAGGATGCGGTGAAAAAGTATCAAGCGAGTCTGTAGCGGGAAGTTTCATGGCGTGGGAAGCGGTTTCGGCGATTTCCAGCATCATCGGCACCGTCGCGGTGATCGGGACGGTGATCTATCTCGCCATTCAGGTAAAACGCAGCACACAGGCGACGTATTCGCAAACATACCAGTTCGCGACCCTGAAGACGAATATCTCCAGTTCGCCTATCTCGGGATCAGCCTGTTCAGGCGGTACGAGAATGCGTACTTCCAGTACCAGACCGGCATGATCAACGACGACTTCTGGTTCGGTCACCGCGACAATCTGCTCTGGTTCTTCCACCGGCCCGGAACGCAAAAATGGTGGCGCGAGCGACGGCTCGGTTTCGCCAAGAGTTTCCGCGAATTTCTGGAAAGCACGTCGCCGGATGACGTGACCTCGCCGGAGATACGGCTGGTTTGATGTTAGTGCTTACTCCGCAAACGCCTCGATCTCGGAGAGAAATTGCTCCCATGCCGGCTCACCGGGCAGCGGGACGTGGTTCTCCGATTCCAGCGTGACGAAACGCGCGCCGGGAATCGTCGCGGCGATCATGCGGCCTTCCTCCACCGGCACCACCTGGTCGCGGCGCGCGTGCAGCACGAGGGTCGGCACGTTCACGCGCGGCAGATATTCGACCACATTAATATCATCGCAAGCCATTCGTAGACGGGCCGCGATCTCGCCCGAGGTAGAGCGCTGCTGCAAATCGGCGAACTCCTTGATCTGTTCGCGCGTGCCGTTCGGCAGATAGAGCGAACTGAAGGCGCGCATGAAAGCGGAATCTTCCTGGCCCCAGCCCTGGCGCATCATGGCGAGAACGGTCTGCGCTGTCGCGGCCTGGTCCGGCGATGCGCGGCGATTGCGGCCCTGCGCATAGGCGCCATAGAGAATGAGTTTCGAGACGCGCTCGGGATGCTTGATCGAATAGGTGATCGCCGACGCCGCCCCTTGCGACAGGCCAAGAAGCGCGAATTTTTTGAGGCCGATATTTTCAACGACGGCTTCCAGATCGCGCTCGAAGCCGGCGAAGGAAATATCCGGCACGTCACGGTCGGAGAGGCCGTTTCCGCGTCCGTCATAACGCACGAATTGGAAATTCGCCGCGAGCCGCTTCAGCATCGGCGACCAGATTGGGCTTTGCCAGTCGTTCTCGAGATGGTTCAGCCAGTTCGCGGTTTTCACGAGCACCGGACCATTCCCAACCGTCGCCACGGCGATGCTCACATTATCGCTTGTCCGGCAGAAGGTAACTTTCTGACCGGGCGTGTTTCCAGCTAGTGGCGGGCGTGATGGTTGTGCGGTTTCCGTCTGCTCACGAACCTCACCGGCAAAACGAAAACCCTTGCGGGCGATGGTCTTGATCCATTTCTGGGATGTGCCGTCGTCGCCAATGGCCTTGCGCGCGGCATTGATGCGGGTGGCGAGTGTCGATTCCGAGACGATGCGGCCGTTCCACACGCTTTCGATGAGATCGTCGCGGCTCACCACTCTGTCCCGATGCCGGATCAGGAATTCGATCAGGTCGAACACCTGCGGCTCGACCGCGACCGGCGCGCGGCCGTCATGCAGTTCGCGGCGGGCGGCGTCGAGCGTGCAGGAACCGAAGGAATAACGCATGAGAAACCCTTAGCACTGCCCGGCGGGCGCGAAAATCAAGCTGTTCTCAAGGGTAAATCAATGCCGTCTAAAAGCGGCGGGAGTGGGCGGCGGCCATATTGGCTCCAGCAAACAGGAGGCCGATATGGCTCGCTATACCTACGATTTCCGTTACGACGCCCAAGTCGTGATCGACTACGGCCACTATCGCGCGAAGGCGCAGAAGGCACGGAATGAGATGCGCTCGCGGCTGTTCCGGCGCGTTTTTGCTTTTCTGAGTGGAAAGCGCGTGCAGCTTCCGGGCAAGACCCGGACCTCAAGCGTTGCCTGCGTGAGCTACTGAAGCAGTCCGGGCGGCCGTTGGGCTACCCGTCTGCTTATTTCAGGTTGCCGCAGAACCGCTGAATGCGCGCGCAGGCGTCCTCGAGTTCCTTGTTGGAAGTCGCATAGGACACGCGGAAGGCCGGTCCGAGACCGAATGCGCTGCCGTGAACCACGGCGA
>CAZUJE010000139.1:0-7468 GCA_964620215.1 uncultured Hyphomicrobiales bacterium | reverse complement strand
CGAGGACGCCCGACGGGATGTCGGTGACGATGCCGGCGAAGATGATGAGCGAGATGCCGTTGCCGATGCCGCGCTCGGTGATCTGCTCGCCGAGCCACATCAGGAACATGGTGCCGCCGGTCAAGGTGATGACGGTCGAGATGCGGAAGAACCAGCCCGGATCGGCGACAATATTGCCGGCACTCTCAAGGCCGATAGCGATGCCGTAAGCCTGAAACGCCGCGAGCACCGCGGTGAGATAGCGCGTGTACTGGTTGATGATCTTGCGGCCCGCCTCGCCTTCCTTCTTGATCGCCTCAAGCTTCGGCGAAACCGACGACAGCAACTGAAGAATGATGGAGGCCGAGATGTAAGGCATGATGTTGAGCGCGAAGATCGCCATGCGCTCGACTGCACCGCCCGAAAACATATTGAAGAGGCCGAGAATGCCCTGGCTCGCGTTCTTGAAGGCGTCGGCGAAGGCTTCCGGATTGATGCCCGGCAGCGGAATGTAGGTACCGATACGATAGACAATGAGCGCGCCGAGGGTGAACCAGATGCGTTTCTTGAGTTCGGTCGCCTTGGAGAGCGCTCCGAAATTCAGGTTCGCTGCAAGTTGTTCGGCTGCCGAAACCATGTCTGCTCCGTTTTACGCCCCACCCCGCGCGGCAAAAATCCGGCGCGGCCGGCCCTGAACCCAGATAGGGATCAGGCCGATGCTTCGCCAGCCGCCGGTTTCGCTGCCGGCTTCTTCTCTTTATCTTTAGGCGTCTTGTCTTTCTTGACGATCAGTACCTTTACCGAGCCGCCGGCCTTTTCGACCGCCGCAACCGCCGACTTCGAGGCGCCCGCGACTTCAAAGGCGATCTTGGCCTTGATCTCGCCGCTGCCGAGAAGACGCACGCCGTCGCGCGTATGACGAAGCACACCGGCCTTCTTCAAGGCTTCGGCCGTCACCGGCTCACCGCCCTTGAGGGAGCCATTGTCGATCGCCTTCTGCACCTGGCCGAGATTCACTTCGCTGAAATCGAGCGCGAAAATATTGTTGAAGCCGCGCTTCGGGAGGCGGCGATAGAGCGGCATCTGGCCGCCTTCAAAACCCTTGATGGCGACGCCGGTGCGGGACTTCTGACCCTTCACGCCGCGTCCCGAGGTCTTGCCCTTGCCGGAGCCAATGCCGCGGCCGACGCGCATGCGCTTCTTGCGCGAGCCCGGATTGTCGGCGATTGCGTTGAGCTTCATCTCAAATCCTCACTTCTTGTCTTCGACCACGCGGACCATGTGCTGGACCTTCGCGATCATGCCGCGGGTCTGCGGCGTGTCGGGCAGCGTCTTGCGGCGGCCTTGCTTGTTCAGTCCGAGACCGATCAGCGTTGCCTCCTGATCCGCCGGACGGCGGATCGGGCTGCCGATCTGTTCGACTGTGATCGTTTTTCCGCTTGCCATGACCTACCTCTTATTCCACGCCCGCGTCCGCATCGACGCCCTGACGGCGCGATTGCAGCTGCGAGACTTTCAGGCCGCGGCGCGCGGCGACGGAGCGCGGAGCGTCCTGGTGTTTCAGCGCATCGAAAGTCGCGCGCACCATGTTGTAGGGGTTCGACGAGCCGAACGACTTCGCCACCACGTCCGCGACGCCGAGCGTCTCGAACACGGCGCGCATCGGGCCGCCCGCGATGATTCCGGTTCCGGGAGGGGCCGCGCGCAGAATGACATGGCCCGCACCATGATGGCCGGAGACGTCGTGATGCAGCGTACGGCCTTCGCGCAGCGGAACGCGCACGAGCGAACGCTTGGCGGATTCAGTCGCCTTGCGGATCGCTTCCGGCACTTCGCGCGCCTTGCCGTGACCGAAACCGACGCGGCCCTTCTGGTCGCCGACGACAACGAGGGCAGCGAAACCGAAACGCTTGCCGCCCTTCACCACCTTGGCGACGCGATTGATGTGAACGAGCTTGTCGACAATGCCGCCGTTATCACGGTCGTCGCCGCGATTCTGGTCGCGGCGTCCGCGCCCGCGTTCGCCGCCACCGCGTTCGCCGCCACGGCCACCGCGCCCGCCGCGTCCGCCGCGTCCTGGGGCTTGACCTTCTTCGGTGCCCGGAGTCGGTGTGGGTGCCTTTGCCATCTACTCGTCCTTCCTCAGAACTTCAGGCCGCCTTCGCGGGCGGCCTCCGCCAGCGCCTTGATGCGCCCGTGATAGAGATACTCGCCGCGGTCGAACACGACGATCGCAACGCCCTTCTGTTTCGCGCGTTCGGCGAGCGATTTGCCGACTGCCTTGGCGGCCGCGATATTCGCGCCGGTCTTGGCGCCGCCGCGCACTTCTTTTTCCACGCTCGACGCCGCGCAGAGCGTTTCGCCCTTCGTGTCGTCGATTACTTGCGCATAGATGTGCTTCGAGGAGCGAAACACGGACAGTCGCGGCTTGCCGCCCGACACCAGTTTCAGCTTCTTGCGCACGCTAAATTTGCGGCGATTTTTCAGCCTGGTCATTGTCCCACCGTTACTTCTTCTTGCCTTCCTTGCGGAAGATGAATTCGCCAGCGTGCTTGATGCCCTTGCCCTTATACGGCTCCGGCGGACGGAAATCGCGGATCTCGGCCGCCACCTGCCCGACCTTTTGCTTGTCGGTACCGGTGATGACGATCTCGGTCGGTTTCGGCGTCACGATCGTGATGCCGTCCGGAATCGCGAACACCACGTCGTGGCTGTAACCGAGCGCGAGATTCAACTGCTTGCCCTGCACCGCCGCGCGATAACCGACGCCGGTGATCTCCAGCTTCTTCTCGTAGCCCTTGCTCACGCCAACGATGAGGTTCGACACCATCGAGCGGGTGAAACCCCACGACGCGCGGTTTTGCTTGGTCTCGCCCGTGGTCGAAACCGATACCTGGCCGTTCTCGATCTTGGCCACGACCTTGTCGGGAAGCACGAGCGCAAGCTCGCCCTTCGGGCCTTTGACCTTGAACTTGCCGCCCTCGATTGACGCCGTGACGCCGGAGGGAACTGCAACGGATTTTTTGCCGATTTTTGACATGACAAATTCCTCAGAACACCGTGCAGAGCACTTCGCCGCCGACATTCTGTTCGCGCGCGGCATGGTCGGCCATGACGCCCTTCGGAGTCGAAAGGATCGCAACGCCAAGGCCGTTGTTCACGCGCGGCAGCGCGGACACCGACGCATAGACGCGGCGGCCCGGCTTCGACACGCGGGCAATCTCGCGGATCACCGGCTGGCCGTCGAAATACTTCAGCTCGATCTCGAATTCGGTACGGCCGTTCTTGTGCTCGGTCGTGGAGTAGCCGCGGATGTAACCTTCGTCCTTCAACACATCGAGCACGCGCGCGCGGAAGGTGGAGCCCGGGGTATTCACCGAACCCTTTGCGCGCATCTGAGCATTGCGGATGCGGGTGAGCATATCGCCCAACGGATCATTTACTGACATGCGATGCCTCCCTTACCAGCTCGACTTCACGAGGCCCGGAACCAGGCCGTTGGAGCCGAACTCGCGCATCGCGATACGCGACATCTTCAGCTTGCGGTACGTTCCGCGCGGGCGGCCCGTGACCGAGCAGCGGTTGCGGATGCGCGTCTTCGAGGAATTGCGCGGCAGCTTCGACAGCTTGATGCTCGCCGCGAAGCGGTCCTCGATGGGGGTCTTCTTGTCGTAAATGATCGCCTGCAATTTCGCGCGCTTGGCTGCGAACTGCTTCGCCATCCTGCGGCGGCGCTCATTCTTCTCGATCATGCTCTTCTTAGCCATATCGTCTCCATATATCCGCGTATGAGCGATGCGCTCACTGCCGGAAGGGAAAATTCAAAGCGGTGAGCAGCGCCCTCGCCTCGTCGTCGTTCTTTGCCGTGGTGCAGAACACGATGTCCATGCCCCAGACATCGGTGACCTTGTCGAAGTCGATTTCCGGGAAAATGATGTGTTCCTTGATGCCGACCGTGAAATTGCCGCGGCCGTCGAAGCTCTTCGGGTTGAGGCCGCGGAAGTCGCGTACGCGCGGGAGCGCGATATTCACGAAGCGGTCCACGAATTCGTACATGCGGGCGGCACGCAGCGTGACCTTGGCGCCGATGCCGAGATTTTCACGCAGCTTGAAGTTCGCGATCGCCTTGCGGGACTTGGTGATGACGCACTTCTGGCCGGCGATCAGCGTGAGATCGGCGGCCGCCGACGTCACCTTCTTCTGGTCGCTGACGCCTTCGCCGAGTCCCATGTTGAGGACAACCTTGTCCAGCACCGGCACGGCGAACAGGTTGGAATAGCCGAACTGCTTGACGAGCGCAGGACGGATTTCCTTCTCATATTGCGTCTTCAGCCGCGGCGTGGGCGCGGGCTCTTTCGGAGCCTTCGCCTTCGGAGCCGGAGCCTGCTTGGCTTGCGCCTGTTGTTCAGCCATCGATCTGTTCTCCCGAGCGAAGCGCCACTCGCACTTTCCGCCCGTCCTTCAAAATCTTGAAACCAACGCGCGTGGTCTTCTTGCCGTCCTTCGGATCGGCGAGCGCCACGTTCGAAACATGCACCGGCGCTTCCTTGCGGATGATGCCGCCCTGCTGCTGCGGGGTCTGGCGCTGGTGGCGCGAAACCATGTTCACGCCGCGCACGAGCACGCGCTGCTCGGCCGGGTTCACCGACAGCACTTCGCCGCCCTTGCCCTTGTCGCGGCCGGTGAGCAGGATCACCTTGTCGCCCTTCTTGATCTTGGCTGCCATCACAGCACCTCCGGCGCGAGCGACATAATTTTCATATGATTCTTCGCGCGCAGCTCACGCGGCACCGGTCCAAAAATACGGGTGCCGATGGGCTCCATCTGGTTGTTCACAAGCACGGCGGCGTTGCGATCGAAACGGATCACGGAGCCGTCCGCGCGGCGGATGTCCTTGCGGATACGCACGATCACCGCCTTGCTGACCTCGCCCTTCTTCACGCGGCCGCGCGGGATCGCATCCTTCACCGACACGACGATCACGTCGCCGATGGTGGCATATTTCCGCTTCGAGCCGCCGAGCACCTTAATGCACATGACTCGGCGTGCGCCGGAATTGTCCGCCACATCGAGATTTGATTGCATCTGAATCATGACGCATCGCCTTCTTCATTGCCGCCGGCACGCCGGCGAATTCCAATCCAAAATTACTTCTTTGCTTTCGCAGCCTTGGCGGGCTTTTCCGCCTCGGTTGTTTTTCCCTCGCCGTCCACGACGATCCAGCGCTTGAGCTTGGACATCGGACGGTGCTCCTCGATCGAGACCACGTCGCCGATCTTGTGGACGTTGTTCTCGTCGTGAGCGTGAAACTTCTTCGAGCGGCGGATCGTCTTCTTGAAAATCGGGTGGGTGTAGCGGCGCTCGACGCTGACCACCACCGTCTTGTTCTGTTTGTCGCTGACCACGACGCCCTGCAATACGCGCTTCGGCATATCCTAGATCCTCACTTCGACTTCTTGGCCGGCTTGCCAGAAGCTTTGGCGGCGGCGGGTTTGGTTACAACGACCTTGCCGGAACGCTTTTCCGACGCGACCGTCATCATGCGCGCGATGTCGCGGCGGATAATGCGCACGCGCGATGTATTCTCGAGCTGACCGGTCGCGCGCTGAAAGCGCAGGTTGAAGCGCTCCTTCTTCAGCTTCGCGATCTCATCGTCGAGCTGGTCGACGGTCATCTGGCGGACGTCAGCGGCTTTCATCTCATCACCCTCAAACGATACGCGCGATGAAGCGCGTGCGGACCGGAAGCTTGCCGGCGGCAAGGCGCATGGCCTCGCGAGCGGTGGCTTCATCGACCCCGTCAACTTCAAACAGAATGCGGCCAGGCTTCACGCGGGCCGCCCAGTATTCCGGCTGCCCCTTGCCCTTGCCCATGCGGACTTCCGTCGGCTTCTTGGAAATCGGCACGTCCGGGAAAATATTCACCCACACGCGGCCCGAGCGCTTCATGTGGCGCGTAATCGCACGGCGCGCGGCCTCGATCTGGCGCGCGGTGATGCGTTCCGGCTCCACCGTCTTCAGGCCGAACTGGCCGAACGCGAGTTCGTTGCCGCTGGTGGCGCGGCCATGAATGCGGCCCTTGAAGGCCTTGCGGAATTTGGTGCGGCTCGGTTGCAGCATGTTCTTTTCCTACTATTCCTCAGGCGGCGTCGCGGCGCGGAGGACGCCCGCCGCCCGAAGACTCTTCACCCGCCATGCGCTTGTCCTGCGCCATCGGGTCGTGTTCCAGAATTTCGCCCTTGAAGATCCAGACCTTCACACCGCAGGTGCCGAAGGTGGTGTAGGCGGTGGCGGTGCCGTAATCGACGTCGGCGCGCAGCGTGTGAAGCGGCACGCGGCCTTCGCGATACCATTCCATGCGCGCGATTTCGTTGCCGCCGAGACGGCCCGAGCAATTGATGCGGATGCCGCCGGCGCCGAGGCGCATGGCGGACTGCACCGCGCGCTTCATGGCGCGGCGGAACGCGATACGGCGCTCAAGCTGCTGCGCGATGGAGTCGGCGACGAGACGCGAGTCGATTTCCGGCTTGCGGATTTCGTTGATGTTGATGATGACCTCGCTGTCGGTCATCTTCGACACTTCCTTGCGGAGCTTGTCGATGTCGGCGCCCTTCTTGCCGATCACGACACCCGGGCGCGCCGAATAGATCGTCACGCGGCATTTCTTATGGGGCCGCTCGATCACGATCTTCGACACCGCCGCCTGCTTCAGCGCCTTCATGAGGTACTTACGGATCTTGATGTCCTCATGCAGGAGCTTCGCGTATTCGCCTTTGCGGGCGAACCAGCGGCTGTCCCAGGTGCGGTTGATGCCGAGCCGGAGTCCGACCGGATTTACTTTCTGTCCCATCAGGCGCTCGCTTTCGCAGGTGCTTTTGTTTTTGCTTTAGGAGCTTTCTCCTCCACTTCACGCACAATGATCGTGAGGTTGGAGAAGGTCTTGGTTACGGGAGCCATGCGGCCGCGGCCGCGGGCGTGAAAACGGGTCATCTCAAGCGCCTTGCCGGTATAGACTTCAGCGACGACGAGATCGTCCACGTCGAGCTGATGATTGTTCTCGGCGTTGGCGACCGCCGATTGCAGGCACTTCCGCACATCGAGTGCGATGCGCTTCTGCGAGAACTGCAAATCCGAGAGCGCGCGAGAAACCTTCTTGCCGCGGATCAGGCCCGCGACCAGGCCGAGCTTCTGCGTCGAGACGCGCAACATGCGCGAAACCGCTTTGGCTTCGTTATCTTTCAGCGTACGTGCGCGTGCTGGCTTACCCATCGTCTATCTCACTTCTTGTCTGGCGCGGGCGCTTCCGCGCGCTTGGCGGTCTTCACGCCTGAATGGCCGTGGAACGTGCGGGTCGGCGAAAACTCGCCGAACTTGTGGCCGACCATTTCCTCGGTGACGTAAACCGGAATGTGCTTCTGGCCGTTGTAAACGCCGAATGTCAGGCCGACGAATTGCGGCAGGATCGTCGAGCGGCGGCTCCAGATCTTGAT
>CAZUJE010000138.1:0-7522 GCA_964620215.1 uncultured Hyphomicrobiales bacterium | reverse complement strand
CGGCCTGGAGAAGCCCGAAGCCAAGGCGCAGGCCATGATCGACCGGCTCGGCC
The DNA here is from genome assembly GCA_964620215.1 of uncultured Hyphomicrobiales bacterium. Lineage (GTDB taxonomy): Bacteria > Pseudomonadota > Alphaproteobacteria > Rhizobiales > Xanthobacteraceae > JAUSIF01. Next base: position 7,469 of record CAZUJE010000138.1, on the reverse strand, counting down.
TGCACGGGCGCGAGAAGCAATTGGCCGGGGAATTATCAGGCGGGTGGAAACAGCGGCTGGCGCTCGGCGCATGCACGCTGCCCGGACCCGATCTATTATTGCTCGACGAGCCGACCGCGGGCGTCGATCCGAAAGCGCGGCGCGAATTCTGGAACGAGATTCACGCGCTCGCCGCCGAAGGGCTGACGGCACTCGTCTCCACGCATTACATGGACGAAGCCGAACGCTGCCACGAGATTGCGTATATCGCTTACGGCGAACTGCTCACCCACGGCACGGTGCAGGAGGTGGTCGATCACGCGAACCTCACCACTTACACAGTGAGCGGAACCAATCTCGCGCAATTGCAGAGTGAACTCGAAGACAAGAAGGGAATCGACATGGTGGCGCCATTCGGCGCCAGCCTGCATGTCTCCTCGCGCGATGCGAAGGCATTGGAGAACGCGATTGCGCCCTATCGCAACAAGCCCGGACTGAAATGGGAGGCTTCCGAGCCGTCGCTGGAGGACGTCTTCATCGATCTCATGACCCGCGCGAAGGATAATTTTCAGCCATGACATTCGCCGACGCAGGTTTTCGCACGCGCACCTATGCGATGCTGGTGAAGGAATTCATCCAGCTCCGGCGCGACCGCGTGACCTTCGCGATGATCGTGATGCTGCCGGTGATGCAGCTGCTGCTGTTCGGTTATGCGATCAACACGACGCCGCGCAACCTGCCCACTGCCATATTGCTGCAAGAGTCGAGCGATGTCGGCCGCTCCATCATCGCCGCCCTGAAGAACACGCGCTATTTCGCCATTACCCATCAGCTCAGCGACGAAGCGGAGTTCGATCGCGTGATCCGTTCGGGCAAGGTGCTGTTCGCCATCGAGATTCCCGCCAATTTTGAACGCGCGTTAAGACGCGGCGACATGCCGGCGCTTCTGGTAGCAGCGGATGCAACCGATCCGGTGGCGTCCGGTTCGGCACTCGGGACGCTCGGCCGCATCGTGCAGACGGCACTTGCGCACGACTACGCGCTGCCGCAGCAGGAGCCGCCGCTGTTCGAGATCAGAAGTCACGCCCGCTACAACCCGGCGGCGGACAGCTCCCTGAACATCGTGCCGGGGCTCGTGGGCGTGATTCTCACCATGACCATGCTGATTTTCACGGCACTGTCAGTGACGCGCGAGATCGAGCGCGGCACAATGGAGACGCTGCTGGCGATGCCGATCAAGCCGATCGAAGTGATGCTCGGCAAGATCACGCCTTACGTGATGGTCGGTTTCATCCAGGCGTCGCTCATTATCGCGTTCGGCGCGTTGTTGTTCGAGGTGCCGGTGATTGGCAGCCTGACTCTGCTGGCGGTTCTTTCGACGCTTTTTATCGCGACCAATCTTTCCATCGGTTACACATTTTCCACTGTCGCGCAGAACCAGTTGCAGGCGGTGCAGATGACCTTCATGTTTTTCCTGCCGAACATTCTGCTCTCCGGTTTCATGTTCCCGTTCGCGGGAATGCCGATATGGGCGCAATGGATCGGGGAGGGGCTGCCGCTCACGCATTATCTGCGCATCGTGCGCGCGATCATGCTGAAGGGCGCCACCTTCGACGAACTGCACTACGACACGCTGGCGCTGTTCGTGCTGATGCTGTTCGCGATGTTCGTGGCGCTGCGCCGCTTCAGGACGACGCTGGATTAAGTCAGGCCGTCACCGCCGCCGTCACGTTCTTTTCGACGCGCTGGATATTCTCGAACAGGCGCCGCGTGGTGAGCTGGAGAAAATAATATCCAAATTCCGGGTTCTGGAAATACAGCTCGCGGAAATGCTCGTAGCTGATCGTGAGGAGCACGCCGTCCTCGCTGGCGACAAGTGTTTGCGTCCGGGCATTGTCCGGGGAAAATAGCCCAAATTCTCCGACCAGCGCGCCGTCGCCAAGTTCGATGCCGGATTCAGCCAGCAGGAATTTTCCGGCAACGATCAGATACATCGCTTCTGCGGTATCGCCCTTGCGGAAGACAGTCTGGTCCTTGAACACTTTCTGCGATGTCATGAACGGCTTTAGCCATTTCATGTCGAAGCCGGAAGCGGCGGACTGTTTCACCTTGCTTACAAGCTCTCGCATTTCATGCAGCCGCCAGATATTCAGCGGCAGCACGATCACATGCAGGATCAGCATGGGATAGACATCCATGAAGAACCCGTAGGCAGCCGAGAAAATGTTGCTGAAAATCGCCAGCACCCGCAGCGCCACCATGGTTCGCATGGCGTAGGTGGCGATGGAAAACAGCGAGCCCAGATAGCCGACGATTTCGAGAATTGGCATTGGCATGTAATTTCTGTCCTGATCCGCGACAGGCTGTCGTATGACGATGACACGAAGGTTTTGTGACGAGCGGGAAGTTGTACCGGCTATTTCAGCCGCCGGATCAATTCCATCGCCGCGGCGGGCGCGCGGACTTTTCCCTCATGGATGAAATAGACGAACACATCGCGAGGCTTTACCGGAGCGTTCGCTTTTTCAACATGCGGCAGCGATGAAATATCTTTTCCGGCGGCCCAGGCTTTCGCGTGTTTCGCCCAGGTGTCGACTTCCTTGGGTGGATAGCCGGTCTTCACCTTATCCTTGCCGCGCTGGAGCCGCGCATAGATAAAATCGCCGGTGATGTCGGCGATATTCGCGTATTCAACGTGATCGGTGAAAACGACCGGGACGTTAAACTTGCGGGCAAGCTTGATGAAAGCGGGCGCGCGGAAGCTCTCGTTGCGCGGCTCGATGACGTGGCGGATTTTTTGTCCCTGAAAAGTCTGCGGCAGCAATTCCAAAAATTTTCCGAAATCCGCTTCGTCGAATTTCTTCGTGGGCGCAAATTGCCAGAGCAGCGGGCCGAGCTTATCGCCCAGCTCGGTGATGCCGCTGTCCATGAAGCGCTTGATGGAGTCGCCGGCTTCGGCGAGCACGCGGCGGTTCACCGCGTAACGCACGCCCTTCAGCGCGAACACAAAACCATCCGGCGCCTCGGAGGCCCATTTGCGAAACGTCTTCGCATTCTGCATGCGATAGAAGGTGCCGTTCACTTCAATGGAAGTCAGTTTGCGGCTGGCATATTCAAGCTCTTTCGCGTGCGTCAATCCCTTCGGATAAAACACACCGCGCCAGGGCGCATAGGTCCAGCCGCCGACGCCCGCGTGGATTTTTCCGGATTTGCCCATCAGATTCCAAGCGGCGAGGGGAAGAGATTTTCGATCTTTGCGCCGGTCGATTCGTGCACCAGTTCGGCGATGCGCTTGCGATGGCATTCGTCGGGATTGCGCTCGTAGCAGAGGAGACAAACGCGCTTGCCGTCCTTCACAAGTTTTTGAAGCTCTTTCAATTCCAACTGCGCGGGCGCGCTTTTGACCTGCTTCTCGTAAATCTTCCAGAATTTCTTGTAATCGCCCTTGTGCGCGGCTTCGCGGCCTTCCGCAGGCGTGCCGAGCTTTTGCAGGTGTAAATAATGGATTCCCGCTGCCTCCAGCGTGGCGGACAGCATCTTTTTCGAGAATCCCGCGCGCCGGGAGGCCGCGACTGCCCTGGTATCGATCAGGATTTTTACCTTGGCGCCCTTCAAAGCGGCGATCAGGTCTTCCAGCGGAGCCTTCTCGTAACCGATTGTAAACAGGGAAGCCATGCGGACCCATTATGGCAGCGGAACGCCTACAATAAAATCATTCCGCGGGTGCATCCAACCGCTGCATTCCGGTGTTTCCCTTATGCTGCCCAGGAAGTCCGGCAGCACAGATGCCGCCTGAAAGCGGCGAGTTTCGGGAGGTTTCTCATGTTTCAGTTCGACCGCCGTACCTTGATGCTGGGTGCCGCCGCTGTCGGCGCCTATGCAACTGTCAAAAGCCCGTATGTTTTCGCGCAGGCAACGCCTATGGCGGAAGGGCCGTTCCAGTTGCCGCCACTCGGCTATGCGCCGGGCAAGAACGAGCCGCATATCGACACGATGACGATGGAAATCCATCACGGCCGCCATCATCAGGCGTTCATCACCGCGCTGAACAACGCGGCCAAGAACAACGCCGAAGTTTTCAAGAAGCCGATCCACGAATTGCTCGCCACGCTGCCGGAACAGCCGGAAGGCGTGCGGACGGTCATCCGCAATGCGGGAGGCGGCCACGCCAACCACACCATGTTCTGGCAGGTGATGGGCGGCTCCGGCGGCGAGCCGACTGGAGCGATCGCGGAAGCCATCAAGTCCGATCTCGGCGGGTTCGAGAAGATGCAGGGTGATTTCAACGCGCGCGGTCTGGGCGTCTTTGGCTCTGGCTGGGTGTTCGTCGTATCCGACAAGGCAGGCAAGCTTTCGCTCGTCGCCACGCCGGGACAGGACAACCCGCTGATGACCGGCGCCATGCCGATCTTTGGCAACGATGTCTGGGAGCACGCTTACTATCTCAAATACCAGAACCGCCGCGCCGATTACCTCAAGACGTGGTGGAACGTCGTGGACTGGGCGAAGGTCAACGAGCGCTACGCCGCCGCGAAGGCCGGCAAGTTCACGGTCTGATTTTCCCTGCAATAAGAAAGGCCCGGAATTTCTTCCGGGCCTTTTTATTTTGCACGCATTGCAGCCATGCGCCTCGCTCCGGACATATGCCGGCAGTTCATGCGATAAGCGCGTCCTGACTCGGGAGGGCTAAATGCGCGTGGCGGTGATGGCGGCGGGGGCGGTCGGCTCCTATTTCGGCGGGCGGCTGGCGGAAGCCGGGCATGAGGTTCATTTCATCGCGCGCGGCGCGCATCTCGACGCCATCCGGAAAAACGGGCTGAAAGTCGAAAGTCCCCTTGGCGATATTCACATCAGAGACGTGAAAGCCACCGACGACCCGAAACAGGTCGGGCCGGTCGATCTCATTTTCTTCGCGGTGAAACTCTGGGACACCGAGAAGGCGGGTGAACTTTCCAAGCCGCTGGTGAATCCGAACACGCGGCTGCTCACCATGCAGAACGGCATCGACAGTGTGGAGCGGCTTTCGCCAATCCTGGGCGGCGGCGTTGTCTGCGCGGCACCGACGCGGATTTCAGCGGTCATTACAGGGCCGGGCGTGATCGCGCATAAGGGGGCGTTCGCCAATCTCACCACGGGCTTCATGGACGGGCGCGAGGATGCGCGGTTGAAGTCGCTGGTGGATGAGATGAAGGCGGCGAAGGTGGAAGCGACATACTCCATCGCCATTGAAAAAATCTGGTGGGAAAAGTTTGTGTTTCTTGCCTCTTTTTCCGCAATTACAGCCAGCACGCGCAGCGCCGTCGGCCCGATCATGGCCGATGAGGATACGCGCGAGCTTTTCCGCAAACTGCTGAACGAAGTGGAGGCGGTGGGCCGCAAGAAGGGTGTTCCGCTGGAAGGGGTCGCGGAAAAATCTTTCCAATTTGCGAAATCGAACGCAATCTCGGCGCCGCATCTTCGCGCATCGATGGCGGAGGACGTGGATCGCGGAAACCGTCTTGAGACGGAATGGCTGCAAGGGAAGGTCGCGGAGCTTGGCAGGAAACTGGGCGTGCCGACGCCCGCGCATGAAACGATTTACGCGACGCTGAAGCTACTAAGGAACGGTAAGAGCTGAGTTACTTTTTCCTTCGCGGATTTCTCGGCACCCGCTTTCCCTTCTTGCGCGCTTTCGAGAGTCCAATCGCAATCGCCTGCTTGCGGCTTTTTACTTTGCCGGCCTTGCCGCCGGGTCCGCTAAGGGCGCGGCCGCGCTTGTATTCGTGCATTTCCTTTTCGACGTCTTTTGATGCGGACTTTGAATATTTTCGTTTGCGCCTGGCCATGGATGGCTCCTTGTTCCGACAAGGCTTAACCACGGATCGCTGATTCCGGTTCCTTGGCGGGGCGCTAGGCTTTTTTCTCCGCCTTCCGGTAACGCTCAAGTTCCTGTTCCTGCCGCTCGATATTCTCCAGCAGCCGCTGGCCGGTGAGACGCAGAAAGAAGAAGCCGAACTTCGGGCTCTGAAAATAAAGCTGCTTTACCCGGTCGTAGGTGATCTCAAGCAGAAGCGCGTCCTCGATACATTCCACGGACTGAGTGCGGATAAGCTTCTTCGACAGAAGGCCAATTTCGCCGAGCACCTGACCGGCCTTCAACTCGATGCCGAGTTCGACAATGCGGAAGGCGCCGGACACGACGTAAAACATCCGGTCAGCGCTGTCGCCTTTCCTGAACAGCATTTCACCCGCCTTGAGCGAACGGTCCGAGGCGATGGCTTGCATCCAATCGAGATTGGGCTCGCTTTCTGCTTTGCTGGCGACTTCGACTTCACGGATCAGATGCAGGATCTGGTAGAGCCGCAGGGTATTCAGCGGCAACAAGATCAGGTGCAGCGAAAGCACGGGTGTTGCGCCCGCGAGATAGCCGTACACGATGAAAATGACGTTGCTCGCAATGCCGGCGATGCGCAGCGGCACCATGGTCTTCATCGAGAAGGTCAGGAGCACCAGCGCCGCGGCGGCGTATCCGAACAGATCAGTCAGGCTCATGTGGCCTCAAATACTTCGCTGCAACGAGGCCACGAACAAAGGAACGGCCTGCTACCAAGGGCGGGCATTTAAGCGGTGATTATTTGCGTTGGCCAGTGCTGAGTTTGTGCGATTGCGAGAACATTTGCCGCAAAAAAAAGAGGCCGCCTGGGGGCGGCCTCCGCAAATTACCGATGACGATGTTTCAGCGCGTGCAGCCGTTCACATCCTTGGCGCAATAGTAATTGGCCGGACCCGTGCCGCAGCAATAGGGTGTCGGGTTGCTGCAAACCATGTTCGACGATCCACAGCGTCCCGCGAGCAGGATCGGCTTTTCCGCCGGGTTCTGAGGCAGCAATATGCGGCCGAAATGGGCACCGATTGTCGGCGTTTCGCGCGCGATCCAGCTATCGGGCGAGAGCGAAACAACTGTTGCGGGCTGTATGTTTGTGAAGCCGCGTGCGTTGGCCGAGCCGATTGGTTCGGCCAGCAGTGCGGAAGCAGAAAGCAGGAGAGAGAAGGTAAGGGACAGGAACCAAGAGAGAATGCGCATGCGATCCTCCTGTTCGACTGATACGAGCGCCGTTTGGACGCCGCCCAAAGCCTAGGTCTGAGTTTGTGTTCAGGCAAATAAAAAAGGCCCGGATTGCTCCGGGCCTTTTGCGATTTTTATTGGGTAAACGGACTTAGTAATCCATTCCGCCCATGCCGCCGCCCGGCATCGCCGGGGCAGCGTTGTTCTTCTTCGGCAGTTCGGCAACCATCGCTTCGGTGGTGATCAGAAGACCAGCCACGGACGCGGCACCTTGCAGCGCGGAACGCACGACCTTCGTGGGGTCGATGATGCCCTTCGACATCATGTTCACGTACTCGCCGGTCTGGCTGTCGAAGCCGTAGGCATACTGGTCCTTCTCGAGCACCTTGCCGACGATCTCGGAGCCGTCTTCCCCCGCGTTGATCGCGCTCTGGCCCGCCGGGTA
>CAZUJE010000137.1:0-7594 GCA_964620215.1 uncultured Hyphomicrobiales bacterium | reverse complement strand
TCCCGCTCCAGTTTCACCGCGTGGCGCTCCGGCCCGGCCGCCCGCTCCTGCTCGCCCGGCAGGATCCGCTGCGCGTCATCGGCCTGCCGGGTAATCCGGTCGCGGTTTTTGTTTGCGGACTGCTGTTCATCGTTCCGCTGCTGCGGAAAATGCAGGGCCGGAAAGATTTTCTTCCCTCGCCTGAAACCGCGGTGCTCGGCGCCGACATGCCTTCAAACGATCACCGGCAGGATTATGTGCGCGCCAGGATCGGGCGCGCGGCGGACGGCAGGCTGATTGCCTCGCCCATCGGACTACAGGACAGCTCGATGCAGGCGTTTCTGGTGAACGCCGACGGACTCCTGATCCGCAAACCGAATGCATCCGCCGCCAAAAAGGGCGACGTCTGCGAAGTCATCCGCTTCGCGGATTAACGCCTCGCTCATCCGAATCTGACCCTGATCTGCCACCCTCCACTGCACCCCCATTGCAGAACGCAACAGGAACGGGTACATACGTTCATGCTTTGTTTCGATTCGACGAAGCACCGCTAAAAAGGCCGAAAATGCTGACAAACAAGCAAGCCGAGCTGCTCCGCTTCATCCACGAGCGCCTGAAGGAAACCGGCGTTCCCCCCTCGTTCGAGGAGATGAAGGAGGCGCTCGACCTGCGTTCCAAGTCCGGCATCCACCGGCTGATCTCGGCGCTGGAGGAGCGCGGATTCATCCGCCGTCTGCCGAACCGCGCCCGCGCGCTGGAAGTCCTGAAGCTGCCGGAGTCGAGCACGCCGAGCCTCGCCGCCAACCGCCGCAGCGGTTTCGCGCCGAACGTGATCGAAGGCAGCCTCGGCAAGGTGCGCGCGATCACCAGCGACGACGACAGCGGCCGCCCGATCGCAATCCCGGTCATGGGCCGCATCGCCGCCGGCACACCCGTTTCAGCGATCCAGAGCCGCAGCCATACGATCCATGTGCCGCCGGAAATGCTTTCGACCGGCGATCACTTCGCCCTCGAAGTGCGCGGCGACAGCATGATCGAGGCCGGAATTTTCGAGGGCGACACCGCCCTCATCAAGAAGGCCGACACCGCCGATACGGGCGACATTGTCGTGGCGCTGATCGACGACGAGGAAGCGACGTTGAAGCGCCTGCGCAAGAAGGGCGCTTCCGTGGCACTTGAGGCCGCTAACCCGGCCTACGAGACGCGGATTTTCGGTCCTGACCGTGTGCGCATCCAGGGCAAGCTCGTCGGGATCATCCGGCGCTACTGATCTTCCGATTCTTCGTCGAGTTCAGGCACCGGCACTTCTCCGGGCCGTACAGGCGTTTCCTCGCGTGAAGTTGCGGGCGTTTCCCGCCTGCTTTCCAGCCGCGCCAGCGCATTCGGATCAGGCGAACTCAAACGGCCAAACCACGGCCTGTCAGCCGTAGGTGCGCGCACCGGCTCCGCGATCCATTTTCCGTCCACACGGCGAAGTGAAACCGCGCCCGTCGTTGCCAGTGTGCGCCGGTCGATCTGGGGCGCCTTGCAGGTGGGCGGCAGCGTCAATCTCGTGACAATGAGGGACGCCTCGCGGCAGTCGTCCGCAAATGCCTCGGGAAGGCGCGGCACGGCGATGATCGCGCCATCGGGCAGTCTGGCGGCGCAGCCAAGGACATCGCAGCGAAATGCGCCGGCTAAGGTGTTGTCCCGTGCCTTGCGGGCATCTGCGTCGGCTGCAAGCCAGCTTTCCGACGACAGCCGATCCTTGCGCGCATCCAGAATGCTGAGCTTTCCGTCAACGCCCCGTATCGCCACCACGTCGGCGTCGGCATCGACCAGCACATCGGGGCGTGGCGCTTTCATTGCGAGCAGGAACGCGAGCACGAGCAGCGGAATGCCGATCAGCCGCAGTTTTGAAACCGGGATTGCAAGGGCGAACAGTCCCGCGGTTGCGATCAACAATGCGCCCGCGCCGAACGCCGCCACCCTTCCCTCGGCACCCGGAATCTCCGCGACAAAGCGCGCGATCTTCAGCATCACTTCGATGCCGAAGCCCATGAGCTGCCAGCCAAGCGCATCATAACCAAATGGAAGCAGCAGAACCGACAGAAGCGCCGACGGCATGATGAGAAACGAAATCGCCGGCATCGCCAGCAGGTTCGCGAGCACGCCGTAAGGCGCGACGCGATGAAAATAGAACGCCACATAGGCCGTGGTGGCGAGACCGGCGACGAATGAGGTTGCGACGCCGAGCAGCAGCCAGCGCCAGGTCCGTTCGCTGAAGCGCGCGAAGGCGCCCTGTCCCGGCGATGGCGGCTCCGCCAGCATCGGCGATAGGCGCTCAAACAATGCGATCAGCGCCAGCGTCGCCGCGAACGACATCTGGAAGCCGGGATTGAGCAATGCTTCCGGCTGAATCAGCATCACGCCGAAGGCCGCCGCCGCGAGCGTGCGCAGGGTGAGTGCTGGCCGGTCCGGTATTATGGCGCAAACGCCACAGGTCAGCCGGGTCGGTATATAAACCGACAAGGAGGCCAAGATGGCTCATTTCTGGAAGTGGTACGACCGTGCCGCGCGGGTTGATTTTGCGCACACACTTTGGCGCTTGGCGTCCGATGCTTGGACGCTTCTTTTGTCTGCGTTAGGCGGTATCGCAATGTTGCCTATTGGCGCTTTCAATTATGAATGGTCTGCGGCGACGGTAATTTTGGCATCGTTGGCAACCGCCGTGCTTGTTTTGGCGCTAGTAGTTCTTGCACGCCTATTGATAGGTGGGACGCCCCGCCCGAAACCGTCTAATGAACCGAAGTATATTTCTTTGCGAGAAGCAGCCACCCGCGCCTATGAGGCCACACGCGGTAAGGGGGCCGGTCTAGCTGCGGAATCTTTCGGCAACTCTCCCGAAGAAATTCTTCAATATTTCTGCTACGCGCTCACAACGAAATCCAGAAGCGATATGGCACGCCAAACTGCATCACTTTTCGGAACACGAGCGCCCGCGCGCACTATAGATAAAATTGAAGTTGACGGGCCGACCGCAGAATTCCGATTTGAAAATGGAGAGCCAGTCTTTTTTGACCGTCGCAGGGAAACAACCTATCGGAACTTGCAAGTTCTAGAATCTGAACTGCTTGCGAATATTGAAGAAATAAAGTCGTGGAGCGCTAAGTCAGAATAGACCAGCGACGATACTTTTTCGGACCTTCCGATTTAATCGCTTTTCCATCGTAACGTGGAAGTGTGTTGTGAATGGCGTTCCGAACATCCCTTAGGTTATCGCTTGTCGGAGTGTGAACACCGCGTTTTGTCAACATCCGCTTCACAATTTCGGTCTGCGTTAACGGCTCTTTGGCTTCCCGTAAAACGTCCAGCACCGTCAAAAACATTTCACCCGGCTTGAACCACGGATTTTGCCGAATGGTCTTTTTCGGCTTTATGCTCGCAACATTAAAATCAGGCTCAACGATTTTGATAACCGCACGCACATGCTCCAAGTTTTTCTTGTCGCGCTTGATCTGCCCGTCGATACGGGCGTAAAGCTTAATCAAGCCGTACATGAGCGGGCTATGCGTCATGGCGCTGCCAGTATCCGGTGAACTCCTTTGATTTGCCGGACTTAAGCGCATGACCGGCAAGCTTCTCGACTTGTTCACCATTGGAAACGCGGCGGTTATCTTCGCGCCATGAGGCTTCTTGCGCGTAGCGAAGCAGATAGTTACCGGCGATATGGTGATGGTGGCCGATTTCCGCGCGGCGCATACGGGAGAAAAATTCCTCCGCCCAATTCGTGCAAGCGCCGTCCTTTGAATACGCTTCCTCGTGATTGATGCGCTTCATTTCATATTTGGTGTGCAGTTCATTCCAATGCGCGGCATCGTCCGCATTCACGAGCGTTCCCTTAGCGACGTGCTTTGCGATGAACGCGAGAGCCTGACCTTCGGACTTGAAAACAGCCGGAATTGAATTCCCGTTGCGCTCGCGAATGATAACAACTGCCTTGCGCTTACCGTTTTGATTACGAAGCAAGCGGCGGTCGCGGCGATGTTCTTTCATGTTCGCGGGCTTGACGTAACCACCAAAGTATCCGCCATCGACTTCGGCAATCTTGCCTTCACCGCCAACAACGCGGTCTTTCACTTCCTGCGCCATAGCTTCGCGAAGCTTGTGCAGCAAAACGAAAGCGCATTTGTAAGAGACGTTCAGATCACGGCTCAAAGCCAAGGCGCTTTTGCCTTTGACCTCATTACAGAAGATCGCGATGGCGGCGAGATAGCAGCGCAGCGGCAGCTTATGGTTCGCGAACAGAGTTCCGCTGGTGATGGTGAAATCTTTGCGGCAAGCGCGGCAGCGGAAACGAGGCGCTCCCTTTAAGCGACGGCAATCGTAAGCGTCCAGAGAGCCGCAATGCGGGCAAACGGGGTTTCCCTCGGTTTCGTCCCAACGAACCTTCCGAAGGGCCATTTCCGCTTCGGCATCCTTCATCTGGTAAACCTTGCCCAGAGAAAGGGTCTTGGCGGCGCGGGAAAGCAGGAAATGTTGGGCCATCTGTCCACCTATCGTTTATGGAAGCTATCATATGTGATAGGCATTGAACTTGTCAATACCGATCTATCAATTATGATAGCCCTTGGATTCGATAGGAGGCCGGTATGGCCATAGGCTCTCAGAAAGAGTGGGAGGAGCGCGCGGCTGCTTTTTTGAAGCACAAGCTGCGGGAAGCTGAATTGACCTATCTGGAGCTTGCTAAAAGGCTCAAGAAGCATGGTTTTAAGGAGGAAACAGAAGCTTCCATTACCAACAAGCTGAAACGCGGGTCTTTCTCGGCCACGTTCTTTTTGGCTGTTCTTGCCGCCCTGGAATTGGACGGCGTAGCGTTGGATGAGATTTAGCGCCTATTCTTCGCTCTGATAGAAAAGATCATCAGAGACATGCCAACAATCGCAACCACCGTGGCGGCCATTATGAGTGAAGCGGCGAACCATAGCGGGAATGAAGTATGGATTTCGCTAGAGCGAGCGTCGTGGTGGTTTGATAAATCCAGTATCGTTTTGGCATTTAGTTTATTCATTGGATTTATCTGCACGGTAATCATCATCGTTACCGGCATCGCTAAGGAACACCATTGGGACTTAGCGAGAGAAAAATCTGGAAACGAAATTGCTAGATTGTCTCCGCGTAGACTCTCTACGGAACAAACAGCAAAAATGACTCCGCTTCTTGTTGCTCCCAATTTACCAAACCTGCCCATCGGAGTGGTGTCGAGACATAACGATGGAGAGTCGGTTGATTTCGCAAACGATCTAGCAAAAGTTCTCAGCGCCGCAGGCTGGGAACCGCATCGATTGTATGATTGGACCGGGCTAGATAAAGGAGTTTTTATTGCTACGTTTGCTGGAACGCCGTTGACTAAGGACGTTGAAGCAATATTGAGAGGCGCGCTTGAAGCTGCGCAAATCGAACACGATACAATGACCGTTAGTAACATAAACCAGCGGACCATTCCTCAAGGCTTCCAGCCGAAAACTCTCTATCTGATTGTTGGCACTAAGCCTTTCTAGTGGCGTTTGCGCCATAATACCGGGCCGGTCCACCAGCACGCCGAATAGCACGATCGCGATCATGATCCATGAACGCTGGGTCGCCACCTCGGCGCCGGAAAGAACGAGGTAAAAAGTGACGCCGCATAGTGCCGCGACCGCCGCCCATTTCTTGATGGGTTTTCTCAACGCCAGTCCCGGCACCAGCGCCAGCCCGCCGCGCACCAGCGCGAACAGGACACCCGCCACCAGCGCCATGTGCAAGCCGGAGATCGAAATGACGTGGTAAAGGCCGGAGACGCGCATCGCCTCGTTCACACCGGGCGGAATGGTGTCGCGGATGCCGGTGACGAGGGCCGCCGCCACCGATCCGTTTTCACCCGGCAACACCGCGCGGATGCGGTTCGCAAGCGTCCAGCGCAATCGTTCGACCGAAGCCCAGGCGCGGATGTCCCAGGGGACCGGCGCTTGGGTGCTGACGATTTTCGGGCGGCCATAGGCGAGGCCGGTCGCGCCGAGGCGCTGGAAATAGGCGCCGCGCGCGAAGTCGTAACTGCCGGGCCGCGTCGGCCCGAGCAAGGGGCGCAACTGCGCGCGCAATTCCACATGGTCGCCGACCGACGGCGCGAAGCCGTGGCGCATGGCGACACGCACACGCTCCGGAATCTTGTCAGCACCTCTTCCGCTCGCTCCGGTCAGCCGGATTACGACGCGGTCTGAGCGCTCGGTGGAATCCCGCGCCTCGATGAAACCCGTCAGCGTCAGTGTGGCGGTCGGACGGGTGAGAACGGTGTGGCTGACATAGGCCGCACGAACACAGGCGGCGGTGAAGCCTGCCGAAATCGCGGCGAGCGATAGCAGCAGCGCGAAGGCTATCGGCCGGTCGCGGCAAACCCAGCAGAGGATTGCAAATAACAGCAAGGCAAGTGCGGGGCCGATCAGCAGCGGCTCCGACGGCGCGCCGAAATAGAACAGGATTCCGACGCCGAAAAATACCGTGAGCCAGGGCGCCAGCCTTGCGGCTTCCACTTCCTTGCCGGCTTCGCGGACGATCCATTCGCCCGCCGGCAGCAGCAGTCCGCGAAGGCCAAAGCCGAAAGCCGCGCCCGCGCGGCTGCCCAGCACCGCGACGCGTATCGCTGCCCGTCGTTTCTCCTGCCCCCGATCCGGCATAGGCGCGCCCTGCCCGGCGCTGGCCAATGCTACATCGGTGGAAAATTCACGCCAGCGTCAACCCTTGCCCTGTTCCTTGGCCCAGCTGTCACGCAGGCCGACGGTGCGGATGAACACGGGCTTGCCAGCAGCAGACTTGGGATCGCGATAAAAATATCCCTGCCGCTCAAACTGCACCGGCCCGCCGAAATTTCCCTTGAGAAGGCTCGGCTCCAGCCGCGCGTCACTCAGCACTTCAAGCGAATTCGGATTAATCGCCGCCGCGAAATTGGACGCATCCGGCTCCGGCGTGGTGAAAAGCTGGTTGTAAATCCGCACTTCGGTTTTGATAGAATCCGCCGCCGACACCCAGTGCATCGTCGCCTTCACCTTGCGGCCGTCCGGCGCATTGCCGCCTTTGGTCGCCGGATCGTAGGTGCAGCGAAGCTCGGTCACCTCGCCCGCCGCATTCTTGATGACTTCCTTGCAGGTGATGAAATAGGCATAGCGCAGGCGGACTTCATTGCCGGGCGAAAGGCGGAAGAATTTCTTCGGAGGATTTTCCATGAAATCCTCCTGCTCGATAAAAAGCTCGCGGCCGAATTTGATCTTGCGTGTTCCTGCCTCGGGTTTATCCGGGTGGTTCACCGCTTCCAGTTCTTCGGTTTTTTCTTCCGGATAATTCCCGATCACCACTTTCAGCGGACGCAGCACCGCCATGCGGCGCTCTGCTGTTTTGTTCAGCACTTCGCGGATGGAGAATTCCAATAGTCCCAGATCGACCACGCTGTTCGCCTTGGCCACACCAATACGCCTCCCGAAATCGCGGATCGCTTCGGGTGGCACGCCCCGGGGGGCAAAACCGGCAAACGTCGGCCTTCCTGGGTCGGCCCAACTTTCCCAATTAACCCCCCCCCCAAAGCCCGGTTGCCCCGCCCCCGGAG
>CAZUJE010000136.1:1319-7598 GCA_964620215.1 uncultured Hyphomicrobiales bacterium | reverse complement strand
GACACCAGCACCGACCAGTAGCCGTAATTCGCGCCGCAATCGAGCAGCGTGTAATCGACACTCACCGAATCCTGAAGCAGCAATTCGAGTTCATCTTCATAGGAGAAGGTGCGGTTGAGCAGCTTGCTCCAGTAGCCGTCGCCGAACGGGAACGCGAACAGTGCATCCGCATTCAGCTTCACCACGAGATCGCGCACAGGCAGCACCGTCTTGCGCATCAGATTGGCGCACATGTTGTAGCCGCGATGCGAGAACGACGACGAGATCTTCGAGCCAACCACCAGCGCACAGGCCATCGCACGTTCCCAGAGATTCACGCTCTGGAGAACGCCGGACGCCCGGTCAAACTGGATGGGAGGCGTCAGCGTCACCGATCGACCTCTCCGAACACGATGTCGAGCGAACCGAGAATGGCCGAGACGTCGGCAAGCAGATGGCCGCGGCACATGAAGTCCATGGCCTGCAGATGCGCAAAGCCCGGCGCGCGGATCTTGCACTTGTAGGGCTTGTTGCTGCCGTCGGAGACGAGATAGACGCCGAACTCGCCCTTCGGCGCTTCGACGCACGCATAAACTTCGCCGGCCGGAACGTGATAGCCCTCGGTGTAGAGCTTGAAGTGATGGATCAGCGCTTCCATCGACTGCTTCATCTCGGCGCGTTTCGGCGGCACCACTTTATTGTCTTTCACCGATACCGGCCCCCGCTCACGGCCCAGCATCTCGACGCACTGCTTCATGATCTTCACGGACTGCCGCATCTCTTCCATGCGGATGAGATAGCGATCGTAGCAGTCGCCGTTCTTGCCGATCGGAATATCGAAATCGAGTTCGGAATAACATTCGTAGGGCTGCGCCTTGCGCAAATCCCACGCGGCCCCCGAGCCACGCACCATCACGCCGGAGAAACCCCAAGCCCAAGCATCGTCCAGTTTCACGACGCCGATGTCCACGTTGCGCTGCTTGAAGATGCGGTTGCCGGTGAGCAGCGTTTCCAGATCGTCGCAGACTTTCAGGAACGGATCGCAGAACGCGCCGATGTCATCCACGAGTTTTTCCGGCAAATCCTGATGTACGCCTCCGGGACGAAAATAAGCCGCGTGCATGCGCGAACCAGAGGCGCGTTCATAGAACACCATCAGCTTCTCGCGCTCCTCAAAGCCCCAGAGCGGCGGCGTCAGCGCGCCCACGTCCATCGCCTGCGTCGTGACGTTGAGAATATGAGACAACAAGCGCCCGATTTCGCAAAAGAGCACGCGGATGATCTGGCCGCGCTTCGGCACTTCAAGACCAAGCAGTTTTTCCGCCGCGAGGCAGAAGGCGTGTTCCTGATTCATCGGCGCGACGTAATCGAGCCGGTCGAAATACGGGATCGCCTGCATGTAGGTCTTGTATTCGATCAGCTTCTCGGTGCCGCGATGCAGGAGCCCGATATGCGGATCAACGCGCTCGACGATTTCTCCGTCCAGTTCCAGCACCAGACGCAACACGCCATGCGCCGCCGGATGCTGCGGCCCGAAATTGATCTGGAAGTTGCGGGTGTTCTGCTCGTTCATGACCGCATCAATCCTTCATCCGTGATTGAATATCGGCGATGATTTCCGCGCCGGTCATTTTCTTCGTGGCATTGGCGAAGTCGTAGTAACCCGGCTTGTCATCCACGAAAATCTGCGTGTCGAAATTCAGATCTTTTTTATCGTCCAGCGTCTCGACCGAAATCTCGTAAAAATCCTTGCCGAGCAGATGATAGTAGAGCGGCGTGCCGCATTGTTTGCAGAAGGCGCGCTCGGCCCAATCGGACGATTGATAGATGCCGAGACTGGACTTGTCCGCAATGTCCATCGTGCTGGAGAAAATCGCGAACAGCGGGCCACCGGACCACTGGCGGCACATGCCGCAATGACAGGCGCTCACATTGCGGTTTTCAAGTTTCGCGGTGTAGCGGACGGCGCCGCAGAGGCATTTGCCGGTGGCCATCACGCCGCTCCCGCTTTTGCTTTTGCGGCCTTGTCGGCAACGCGCGAATTGAACTTGTCCCACATCACGGCATAGCGTTCGTGGGTGCCTTCACCGATCATATCGACGCCGTCATGCGCCTTCACCTTGAAGACGAGGCGCTTGCCGTCGATCGCGGTGCATTCCGCATCGACGGTCACAATCAGTCCCGGAGGCGTCGCGGCGGTGTGGCTGATGTTGATGTGAACGCCGAGGCTGCCCTCGCCCGGCTCCATATGCGGCGCCATCAGATCGATGCACGCCCATTCCATCAGGCCGACGAAATAGCCGGTGGCGAATACATGCGGCATTTTCTGAAAGTCAGCGGCTTCCGGATAAAGATTGGGGACCGTGCGGTTCGCCCCCACCTTGTAAGTAAACTTGTGTTTGAGACCCGGCTTCAGCGAGGGCTTCATGCAGCCCCCTTGCCGCCCGGAGGCGTTGTCTTTGCTTTTTCGTCACCCGGCAGCGCGTAGTCGGCACCTTCCCACGGCGACAGAAAATCGAAGTTGCGGAATTCCTGGCTGAGCTTCACCGGCTCATAAACGACGCGCTTCAGCTCATCGTCCCAGCGCACTTCGACAAAGCCGGTGAGCGGAAAATCCTTGCGCAGAGGATAGCCGTCGAAGCCGTAATCGGTGAGCAGACGGCGAAGCTCCGGATGGCCCGTGAACAGGATGCCGTAAAGATCGTAGGCTTCGCGCTCGAACCAGTTGGCGCCCGGATAGACCTCGCAGATCGACGGCACCGCCTCGCCCTCGCCCGCCTGCACTTTCAGGCGGATGCGCAAATTCCGTTTCGGCGATTGCAGGTGATAGACGACATCGAAGCGTTTTTCGCGCGCCGGATAATCGACGCCGCAGATGTCGATGAAATTCCAGAATTTACACTGCGGATCGTCGCGGAGGAATTTCGTGACCTTCACGATGCCGGCGGCGTTCACATCGGCGGTCAGTTCGCCATGCTGAACGCGATAGCCCGTGACCGCGCCGGAATGCGTCCGCGTGACAAGTTCACCGAGTTCCCGCAGCGTTTCTTCCATCGGATTTCGCTCAACGCTCAATGGTGCCGGTGCGGCGGATTTTTTTCTGCAACAGCAGAATTCCGTACAGGAGCGCCTCCGCCGTCGGCGGGCAGCCCGGCACGTAAATATCCACCGGCACGATGCGGTCGCAGCCGCGCACGACCGCGTAGGAATAGTGATAATAGCCGCCACCATTCGCGCAGGATCCCATCGAGATCACGTAGCGCGGCTCCGGCATCTGGTCGTAAACCTTGCGCAATGCAGGCGCCATTTTATTGGTGAGCGTGCCAGCGACGATCATCACGTCGGACTGGCGCGGAGAAGCGCGCGGCGCGAAACCGAAACGCTCCACGTCATAGCGCGGCATCGAAACCTGCATCATCTCGACGGCGCAACAGGCCAGACCGAAGGTCATCCACATGAGCGAGCCAGTGCGCGCCCAGTTGATAAGATCGTCCGAGGTGGTGACGAGAAAACCCTTGTCGCCAAGTTCGTCGGAGAGGCCGTTGTAGAACGGATCGTCCGAGCCGACCGGCTTGCCGGTGCGCGGATCCAGAATTCCCTTCGCAGGGGGAGCCATCAATCCCATTCGAGCGCTCCCTTCCGCCACTCATAGATGTAGCCGACGGTCAGCACGCCGAGGAAAATCATCATCGACCAGAAGCCGAGCCAGCCGAGTTTTCCGAAAGTGATCGCCCACGGGAACAGGAATGCGACTTCGAGATCGAAAATGATGAACAGGATCGCGACGAGATAGAAACGCACGTCGAATTTCATGCGCGCATCGTCGAATGCGTTGAAGCCGCATTCATAGGCGGAGAGTTTTTCGGGATCAGGCGATTGATAGGCGACGATGAAAGGCGAAATCAGCAGCGCAAGACTGATTCCCGCCGCGACTCCGAGGAACACGACAATCGGCAGGTAATCGACAATCAGCGCGGTCATATGGGCCTCGCGCGCGGACGCGGCAGCGCCATCCAGAACATTGGTATTCCAGCGGCTGCGTCTGCCGATTCCGCACTTGCGAACAATTCGAAAGACATTAATCGCTTAGCCCAGCGGAAACACTGAAGCAAGGCGACATAAGCCATCACTCCGCGCCTCTAATCGCCGAAAAATCCAATTGTTTCCGGGACTTTTTCACTCCCGAAATTCATTCTGGCCGCCTCGGATGCCGCTTTCGAAAGCTTTTTCCCCAAGACTTTCACCGCTGCCGTAACGTGACACCGGTGGGACGAATCCAAGCTTGTTCCGGTGCACTCTCTGGCTTCGGAATGCGCCTGGATCGGCTGGCAACTGGCGTGCGCCCAATGCCGCCATTGGCACAAAACCCGCACTTTCCAAGACTGGCCTAATACACTGAATTTAAAAGAAAAAGCCCTCCAAACGGAGGGCTTTCTGGCGGGAGCGACGGGACTCGAACCCGCGGCCTCCGGCGTGACAGGCCGGCGCTCTAACCAACTGAGCTACGCCCCCTTGAGAAGGCTCCGGACTTAAGCTGCGACCCGGTCCAAGTCAAGGATAAGCCCGTCAGACGGGCATTTTTTGGTAGATTCGGGGCCGCCGCCTATGGCTAAAACCGCCTCGAATCGCATATGCCGATGCCTCGAAGTATGCGTCATCGTTGAAACGCCAAACGCTCAAAACAAGGGGTCGCGCAGTCATGGCAGCCAAATCCAATCCCACGGTCACCCTGAAGCATCTCGCGGCCGAGCTCGCCGAGGGCCACGAGATTCCGAAGAAGCAGGCAGAAACGATCCTGAACGATCTCGTCGATCGGATCGTGAAGCATCTGAAGAAAGGCAACCGCATCCGCATGGTCGGACTCGGCATTCTTCAGGTTCGCCACCGTGCCGCCCGCATGGGCCGCAATCCGGCGACCGGCCAGCCGATCCAGATCAAGGCCAGCAAGAAAGTGGCCTTCCGCGCCGCCAAGGAACTGAAAGAAGCGGTCTGATCGCTTAAGCGGCCCCACTACTATCAGGCCCGGTGCGCGACGTTCGCGCGCCGGGTCTTTGCTTTTCCGGTACTCGAAACCAAACCGTTCCCGGTGTAAGCAGGCCGAAGGGCAGCCGGACACCGTCATGAACCTGTGGCGCAGCGTAGCGGTAATTCTGGTTGCGGTAGCATTGAGCGGCCCCGCCAATGGCCAATCCGCAAAATCCGGCGATGCACCGGTTTGCGATTACCCCCGCTTCCGCGCATTCATTGACGTAGGTCATACGCTCGAAGATCCCGGCGCCATCAGCGCACGCGGTACGCCCGAATATGATTTCAACCTGCGACTGGCCTTGCATATCGAGCGGGCGCTCAGGGATGCCGGTTTCTCGAAGACGGTTCTGCTTGTCACCGACGGCAAGGCGATCCCGAGCCTGATGAAACGGGTGGCGAAAGCCAACAAGCAGGGCGGCGATCTGCTGCTATCAATCCATCATGATTCCGTGCCAGAAAAATTCATTGAAAAATGGACCTTCGACGGCGTGGACCGCTCCTACAGCGACCGCTTCAAAGGTCATTCGATGTTCGTGTCAGCCAGCAATCCGCAGTTCAAGGCGAGCCTTCAGTTTGGAGGCTTGCTGGGAAAAGAGCTGAAGGAACGCGGCCTGCAATACACGCCGCATTACACCGACAAGATCATGGGCAACCGGATGCGGGTGCTGCTCGACAAAGAGGCCGGCGTCTATCGTTTCGATCAACTGGTCGTGCTGAAAATGGCCGCGATGCCTTCCCTGCTGCTGGAAGCGGGCTCAATCATCAACCGCGACGAAGAACTCCTGATGGCAACGAGCGAGCAGCAGGGAAAAATCGCCAGCGCAGTGCGGAGCGCGGTCGAGGCTTTTTGCGCGATACGAACTCCAAAAAAAACAGCGCCAGCCGGTAGTGCGCGGAGATGAAATTCTTCAACGCATTGTTTCTGGCGGCGGTCTTTGCGCTGTCCCCAGAAATCTCTGGCGCGCAGGAAATGCCGGCCAGCTTCGCCTATCTGCGCGACGTGGACGCGAGCATCGCGCAGGACATGCGTTATGCGGGCGAGGACAATTTCACCGGCCAGCGCCTGCATGGCTATGACGCGGCGGAATGCGTGCTGCGCGGCGATGCGGCGAACGCACTGAAGCGGGTGCAGGCCGATCTCGCCACCCATGGGCTTGGTTTGAAAGTCTATGACTGCTACCGGCCCGCGCGCGCTTCGCGGGCCATGCTGGCATGGGCGAATGATGGAAAGCCGGATGGTCCGAACAAGAGATTCTATCCGGAGCTGGAAAA
>CAZUJE010000136.1:0-1219 GCA_964620215.1 uncultured Hyphomicrobiales bacterium | reverse complement strand
AACTATCACCGCGAATGGTGGCACTTTGAATTTCAAAGTCAGACGCCGGTCAGCTATTACGACTTTCCGATCCGGGCGCGCTGATGAAAAAATGGTGGGTGATGAAGGGATCGAACCTCCGACATCTTCGGTGTAAACGAAGCGCTCTACCGCTGAGCTAATCACCCGTGCCAACGAGCTTTAGCCGTAGTGGCCATGCTCGGCAAACCGGAATTTGTCGCACGATTACAGATTAACCGCGTCCTTCAAACCCTTGCCGGCGCTGAATTTAGGCGCCTTGCTGGCCGCGATCTGAACCGTCTCGCCGGTGCGCGGGTTGCGGCCCTCGCGCGCCTTGCGGCTCGCTACCGTGAACGTGCCGAAGCCGATCAGCTTCACCTCGTCGCCCTGCTTCAGGGCTTCGGTGATGATGTCGAAGGTGGATTCAACCGCCTTGGCGGCATCGTTCTTGTTCAGCAAGGTTTTATCAGCGACCGCGGCAATCAGTTCGTTCTTGGTCATCGGAGCGATCCTTTCATTCCCGAAAAATGAATTCCGGCCCCGCGCCGGGAACAGCCGAAACTTCCTGCAATCCTTGGCGAAAGCAAGTCGGCGTGGAAGCAAAATAAAACCGGGCGGCCAAAGCCGCCCGGTCCAACTCCTGCATCCGATCAGTGAGCGACTACGCCCGAGGCGTCGTCCTCTTCAACAACAGGCTTCGCCGGCGCCTGGTTCGAGGCCTCGTCCCACTCGATCGCGACGGGTTGCCGGATCAGCGCATGGGTGATGACTTCATCCATGCGATTGACCGGAATGATCTCCAGCCCGCTCTTGATGTTCTCGGGGATGTCCGCGAGATCCTTTGCGTTCTCTTCGGGGATCAGCACCTTCTTGATGCCGCCACGGTGAGCCGCGAGAAGTTTCTCCTTCAGGCCGCCGATCGGAAGCACCCGGCCCCGCAGCGTGATCTCGCCGGTCATGGCGACATCCTTGCGGATCGGAATGCCCGACATCACGGACACAATAGCGGTCGCCATTGCGACACCGGCTGACGGACCGTCTTTCGGCGTGGCGCCTTCCGGCACGTGGACGTGGATGTCCCGCTTCTCGAACAGCGGCGGCTCGATGCCGAGGCCAACCGCGCGCGAGCGCACGTAGGACGCCGCCGCCGAGATCGACTCCTTCATCACGTCGCGCAGGTTGCCCGTGACCGTCATCTTGCCCTTGCCGGGCATCATGA
>CAZUJE010000135.1:0-7631 GCA_964620215.1 uncultured Hyphomicrobiales bacterium | reverse complement strand
AGCAGGTCCCAAGGGTTCGGCTGTTCGCCGATTAAAGTGGTACGTGAGCTGGGTTCAGAACGTCGTGAGACAGTTCGGTCCCTATCTGCCGTGGGTGTCGGAGAATTGAGAGGATTTGTCCCTAGTACGAGAGGACCGGGATGAAGACACCTCTGGTGGAGCAGTTGTCGCGCCAGCGGCAGTGCTGCATAGCTATGTGTCGACGGGATAATCGCTGAAAGCATCTAAGCGAGAAACCCACCTCGAAACGAGTTCTCCCTCGAGAGCCGTGATAGACCATCACGTTGATAGGCCGGGAGTGTAAGCGCTGTGAGGCGTTCAGCTTACCGGTACTAATAGCTCGATCGGCTTGATTGCTCTTGTCTTCAATGTCCATGCGAAAGCAGGGCGTCGAACAAGCAATTCAGGAAGACACACACAAACAACAACACCCAAAACAAACCAAAGCTTGCTTCATAATCAAACTGTCCTTCGTTGGTCTGGTGGCTATTGCGAGCTGTCCAAACCCGATCCCATTCCGAACTCGGCCGTTAAACGGCTCCGCGCCGATGATAGTTCGTCTCAAGACGCGCGAAAGTAGGTCGCTGCCAGGCTTACCGAGGACAGTTTGCTCTTCACGATCATGCATCAGAAAACCCGCCATGGAGAAATCCGTGGCGGGTTTTTCTTTTGCGAATTCCGAAAATTCTATGGGCTATCTCGCGATGACCGGGACGGGTCCAATGCGCGTAGCCCGCCATTTCGCTGGGGCTTCGCCGGATACAGCGCGCGGCTCGATTGCTCTCTCCGAGACGACCCCGCTGAAACGCAGCGGGCCTTCTCCGCCGCGATCAATCTCAAAATCGATTTCCGCTCCCTGAAAGCGCACGACACGAACCGCGTGCGGGATCCCGCGAATATTCGCGGCACCTGTAATCCGCTGATAACGCTGGGAAAATTCGAGCGTGAAGCTGTCGTCGCCGCTCTCGAAACGCCAGTTGCCACCGGCGGGAGCGGGGATCTTCCAGAGATAGATTGGAATATTGCCGTGGACCTCCTGTTTGTCCGGCATCCAGTCACCCATGCCGAACTGATGCGAGACGACGCGAGTACCCGGCCGCATTTCTTTCAGGATGCGTGGGCGCAACTGGATATTTGAAGATGTGAGTACGTAGAGCGTCAGCACCGTGACGTCATTCATCGGCGTCTCGAACATATCCTGCACGACGAATTCAGTACGTTCTTCTACGCCAGCCTTGCGTGCGTTTTGTTTCGCTCGTTCCACAAGCGGCGGTTCGATTTCAACGCCGCGCCCGCGCGCCTTGCGCAGAGCGGCGGCGATTACGATCCGGCCATCCCCCGATCCCATGTCCATCACGAGATCGCCCTCGCGAACTTCCGCGAGCTCCAGCATTCGTTCGACCAGGAACGCCGAAGTGGGGATGTAGGGGATGGCGTCGCGTCTTTCCTCGAGAAAACCGGTCATCGTTGAAAGGCCGGTGAGCACACTTACGACGCCGCTGCTCAACAAACGAAAACGATGGCAGAACATAATTACCTTTTAAAAATTAGCGCCGGATATCCGGCATCCGGTTCAGCATATCCATGATCGGACGTCCGCCCAAAGCCTTGTTGGCGAAATCCTCGTGATTGTCATTCGGTCCGCCGGGCACGACATCGACCACGCCCGGGCCGAGAACACGATCAAGCGAGGTGCTGAACGGGATTCCGCGCTCGCGCAACCAGCCTTGCAACTCCATGTTCCTTGCCCGCGTCGATCCCAGATGCGTTGTGATGAAAAACGAGCGATCCCTGCTGGCCTGAATCCATTTCTGAAACTTGTCCATTTCGCCATAAAGCGAGTCGAGCAGGATTACGCCCTTCAGGCGCTTTTCCAGTCCGCCATGGTGCAGGCACCAGGCGGTCGGCAAAAATCCGCCGCTGTAGCTGACGATGACGACCGGCATCGTATCGAATGCGAGCGTCACCTTGCGCCCGCCGCCATGCAACAATCCAAGCTGCTCCGAGGCTTCCGCGAGGAAGGCGGCGCAGAGGCCAGGTTCCCAGAAAATTCCCGCGCTGGAGTCATTGGCGGCGACCGCGAACTGCGGCGCAACCAGCACCGCATTTGCGCGTGATGCCGCTATCTGGTCGGCGACTTTCTGGCGGTCGCGTACATCGCGGGCGATCATGGCGCGATGACCGTGGAAGAAAATCACGATCACGCCCGGTTTCTTGATGTCGAAGCCTTGTGGAATGTGCAGCAGCACCCGCTGGTCGCTGTAGGTTTCATCTTCCCACAGGACGCCACCACGGCTGGTTCGATGGCCGCGGCGCCCATGCTCGTCCACATCGATGAACGGACGGCCGGTGTTGGCCACCGTACCGTCGTAGGGAAACGGAGACAGCTCGAAATCAACGAGCTTGGTTCTTGAATTGGGGACCGCGAAACGCGGCAGGGTATCCGCGGGGCGAGGGCGGGCGGTTTCAGCGATCGCTTTGTCCAGGTTCGAAAAGTCGCCGGAGGCGCTTGAGCCCAATGCCAGAAAGCCGACAAGCGCCGGCTGCCAAAGTTTCAATCTGGGAACCCAATCGCTAGGCAAAGCCAGATGCTTTCATGGCTAATTCCGCTTGTTCCATCGCCATCCCCACCGGCGGCTGTGGCAAGGACGGCACCCTATCTAGAATCATAAAATACCATGAGCGGTTAATCTTGAATCGCGCCGGGATCATGGTAACGGGGAGGCCGAAAGCGGCTATCCGGGCCTGACCGGCCATGCCGGAAAGAGGCTCTATAAGCCCAAGCCTGTCCTTCAGGTTCTATTCATGTGCCGACCCGGAAAAGGGCGGCGAATTGGGGATGCAAGAATATGTCTAGGTTCAACAAGAGTGCCGGCCTGATCGCGGGTCTGGCCCTGACTTTGCTGGCACTCGGCGCGCAGGCGGCCCAGAAAGCAGCGGTACCCGCTCCCGCTCCAGTAGTGCCTGTTGCGGCTTCGCCGAATGACACCGCGCGCTTTGTCGCCGGCCTGCCGGTGGCCGACAGTTCGCCGCTCGCGAAGTTCACCAAGGATGGTGGCTGGCAGCAACACGCCAAATTCTTCGATGACGCCTACAAGGCGCTTAACGAGAGACAGCTGTCCAAGATCCGGACCTGGGGCAAACAGGCGATCAAGCCGCAGAAGACGCTCTATTACTTCTTCAGCGGCCCGGATTACGTTTACGCGGACGCATTCTTCCCGCAGGCACAGACTTACATTCTCGCGGGTCTGGAGCCGGTCGGCCGCATTCCGGAAATCAACGAGCGTACCCGCCACAGCCTGCCGAACCTGCGGGCATCGGTGCACAACACGCTGAACCTCAGCTACTTCATTACCTCGCATATGTCCTCGCAACTTCGCGCGGGTGAGCTGACCGGCACGCTGCCGATTCTCTATCTCTTCATCGCGCGCGCCGGCAAAACGGTCGACGATGTGCAGCTGATCAATCTCGACAAGGATGGTGTCGCGCATACGACCGGCCAGCCGCCGGCGGGCTCCATCCAGGGCGTGAAGATCGTTTTCTCCAGCAGTGGAAGCGCGCCGCAGACGCTTTATTACTTCAGCACCGATCTTTCGGAAGCTGGCGCCAAGAGCACGGGCTTCCTGAAATTCTGCTCGACCTTCGGCACCGGAGATGCGTTCGTGAAGAGCGCGTCGTACCTCTTGCACAATGCGGGCTTTGCCACCGCGCGCAATTTCCTGCTCGAAAAAGCGCATACGATCGTGCAGGACGACACGGGCATTCCGTACCAGTATTTCGACCAGAAAATCTGGAACCTGCATCCGTATGGCCGCTATGTCGGACCGATCCCGATCTTCCAGGGCCACTACCAACACACACTCAACACGCTTTTCATCAAGGAAAAGGCGCCGGCGATTGATTTTGGTGTGGGCTACCGGTTCCAGCTGAATCAGTCGAATGTGCTTGTGGCAGTAAAAAAAATCGCCCCGGCAGCGGTCGCTGAACCGCAAAAGGTCGAACCCGCTTCGGTCGCCGCACCGGCTGCTCCAGCAGCGCCGGCCGCCAGCGAGCCAACGCCGGCCAGTGCTCCGGCAACGCAACCGGCACCAGCCGAGCAGAAAGCGGACACTGCTCCGATACAGGCTCCTCCGGCGGTAGCAAAGGACGGTCAGGCCGAGACCGAAAAGGAAAAGACTGCCGCGATGCCGGAGGCGGAGAAGAAAACGGAAAGTGAACCGGAAAAGAAATCTCAATAAGACCGGTTCGGAAATTCAACTGAACAAAGCCCGGCGTTATTCGCCGGGCTTTTTTCTTTTGGCGGCCCATTTTTCTTCGGAGGCCGGCGTGGATTGCATCGTGTCGCCATCCACGATGCCAGTAAGCGTCAACGGCAGGCCGCTCGTTCTTTGGAGTACGAGTTCAATCTGATCCCCACGGAGTCTTGCGCTGCCAAGTGGAACTTCCAGTCCGCCAATGCGGCTGATACCGGTCAGCTCCTGAAATAATTGCTTGATCTGAAGCGTAATTTCACGGCCGCCCAGTTTGACTGTCCACTCGCCGGCTACCTGAGCGGGAACGATCCAGAGGTAAATATCCGTACCCCGCACGTTTTCCTGAAGGTCTGGCAGCCATCCCGCCATTGCAAACTCGTGCGCAATGATGCGCGAGCCCGGACGCAGTTCTTTCAAGAGACGGGGACGCAGCCTGAAATTCACCTGCGGCGGAAGATAAAGCGCGACAACTGTCGCTGCCTGCAATGGTGTTTCAAACAAATCCTGCTGGATGAAACTGACATTGATGCCGACGCCGGCTTTCACGGCGTTCTCATTCGATTGTTTCACCAGCCTGGGATCGATCTCGACGCCGAATCCGCGGGCTCCTTTTTTTGCCGCGGCGATCAGAATACGTCCATCGCCGGAGCCAAGGTCGATGACAAAATCCTCCGGCCCGACTTCGGCCAGACCGAGCATCCGTTCGACTACCTCAGGCGGTGTCGGAATGAACGGGATATTTGGATCGACACTGGGATTTTGCGCCGGTGCGGAAATG
Source organism: uncultured Hyphomicrobiales bacterium (assembly GCA_964620215.1). Lineage (GTDB taxonomy): Bacteria > Pseudomonadota > Alphaproteobacteria > Rhizobiales > Xanthobacteraceae > JAUSIF01. The sequence goes on along the minus strand of CAZUJE010000135.1, from coordinate 2,600 downwards.
GTCAGCGAAAACAAAACAGCCGCGGCGGCAAAGATTGGCTTTGCTGCCGCGGCTGATGTCATGTGTTTGTTCTACCGGCTGCGGCTTGCCGCCAGTTTTCTGGGGCGGCTAGCGAGTTTTTTAGACTGCGGCTTCTTGCTGTGCGAGCCGCGCTCCCACTGGGCGACCAGAAGAAGTGGAATGCCTGCGATCAATACCGCGACACCCACGAATGCGCCCAAGCCTGTGTAGGCAAGACTCGAATAAAGCATCCACAGACAGCTCGCGCAGAAAATGATCGGTGTCAGCGGATATAGTGGTACGCGGAACGGAATTTTGCGGTTCGGTTCGCGCTGGCGGAAAATGAACACGGCTATTCCGACCAGTAGCATGAACGTCCAAAAGACAGGCGCCGTATATTCGACCATTGTCCGGAACCCGTCCGGTGTCAGCGCGCCGAGCGCAACAAGCGCCAGCGAGATGATTCCTTGCAGCACAAGGCCGTTGTAGGGATGCCGCCCGCGGAGATTCCACACACCAAGAATACGAAGAGCATGGATGTCCCGTCCAAGTGCGTAATAGATACGGCCGCCCGTAAAGATCGAAGCATTCAAGGTGCTAAGCGCTGCGCAGCAAATAAAGAGGCTCAGGATAGTCGCGCCGACATTGCCCGAAGCCATCCGCATCAGGTCGGCGGCAGCGGTATTGGTGTTGCGCAAGCCCTGAAGTCCCATCGCGCCGAGATAGGCAAGATTCACAAGGACATAGACGACGACCACGAACAACGTGCTGATGACCAGCGTGCGCGCCATGTTTTTGCGGACGTCTTTCAACTCGGCGGATAGGTAAGATGCTTCGTTCCAGCCACCATAGGTCAGCAGCACAAACACCATCGCGAGACCGAGGGCAGCAAGCGGCGGGGTCGATGTGACGGCCGGCTTGGGAGCAGTACCGGAACCCATTAGGTACAGACCGGCAACAACAATGATCAGAATCGCAAGCACATCGAGCACAGTGAAAATATGCTGTGTGATCGTTCCTTGCCGCGTGCCGACCAGATTGATGGCCGTGAAAACAGCGACTGCGATTGCTGCATGGATGGCTGGACCCTGCGCACCAAGTGAAATGACGCTGTTGGCGTAGTCGCCATACACGAAAGCAACAGCGGCAATGGCACCTGTTTGAATCACCGAACCGCGCGCCCAGGCGAACAGCAATCCGACAGTGTGACCGTAGGCACGCGAAAGGAAATGATACTCACCGCCATGATGCGGGTTCGCACTTCCGAGTTCGGCGTAACAAAGCGCACCGACGAGCGTGACCAATCCGCCGAACAGCCAGACGGCGATGAACATAGTCTCGCTGCTGACATTTTGAGCCACGATCGAAGGCGCACGGAAAATACCGATACCAATCATGATGCCGATCAGCATCGCTATACCGTCGGATACGGACAGCGTATGTTTAGGCGCCGCGCTGCGCGATTTAGCCATTGAATTCCCCTGATTGCCTCGAATGATTTTCAGATATTACGCGCGGTGCGCACGGCACTCCAGCCGCCTTCACCCTCGATTTTATCGCCGTCCACTTTGCCGGTGAACTTGCCGAGACCTTCGATCGTGAACTGAATGGCGGCGCCAACCAGCGGAGCGGCGCTGAGTTTAGCAGCCTTTCCGTCAACCGAAGCCTCGCCTTTGATATTTTGATATTCCTGCTTCAGCGAAACGCCGAATTTCTTGTCCTTTGCCGTGATCTCCCAGCGGCCTTCGACCTTCGCTGGCACCACCCACATATAGACGTCGCGGCCGTCCGGCTTGTCGGAATAATCCGGCTCCCAATCGCCCAGGTTAAAGGCGTGGGAAACAACGCGCGTTCCGGGCTTCAGAGTCTCCAGGATAACGGGCCGCAGGCGCAAATTCACGTCCGTCAGCAGGTACATGGTGAGGACGGTGGCTTTCGAGAAATCGGTCTTGAACAGATCCTGCTCAAGAAAGGTCACGCGATCCGTGACGCCCGCGATCTTTGCGTTCTCGGTCGCTTCCTTGATTCGGACCGGATTGATGTCGATGCCGAAAGCCTGTTTTGCGCCACGGTTCTTCACCGCAGAGATGGCGATGCGTCCATCGCCGGAACCGAGGTCGTACAGGATGTCATCCTTGCCGACATTCGCGAGTTCCAGCATGCGGTCCACGACCTGCTGCGGCGTCGGAACGTATGGCACGTCGAGGCGCTGCGCATGGACACGCTGGGCGCTCACATAGAGCGAGCCCGCAACAAGTGCTGCGGCGGCAATGACAGCAAAACGGAATTTAACGCTGGGCATAGATGGCTTCTCCCGATGATTTTTTCGTCAGATATTTGCCGCGCACTATAATCGAACGCGACCGAAACTCACGCTCTATCTGACCGGGAAAACGGCGATGCTCGACGTGTAGTTCCTGAGCAAAACGGTGAAAATGACCGAGGCAATCTGTCTAGGATTTGGCGAAAAAACCGCTAATCCGCCCTTTCATTTAAGTGTCACGCTTGATAGAAAGCGCGCGCACGGCTTCTGCCGTAGCGATATTGGCGCGGGGTGGAGCAGCCCGGTAGCTCGTCAGGCTCATAACCTGAAGGTCGCA
>CAZUJE010000134.1:0-7657 GCA_964620215.1 uncultured Hyphomicrobiales bacterium | reverse complement strand
GCCGCATAGACCGTCTGGTAGTCGGTGCGATCGCGTTCGTCGTCGGCGCGGCGCGCGGCGATATAAGGCGGCAGCGGCATGTGACCGAGCGCCTCGATGGCATCGTCGAGCGTCGGGCCGTGAAAATCAAAGCGGAGCAGAACTTCACCGCCCTCGCCTTTTTCCTCCACGGTCGCGTCGAGATTGCCGAGCAGGCAGACACGGCCTTCGTGGCCGAAGCGGATGCGGTCGCCTTTTTCGAGCCGTTTCGCGGGCTTCGCCAGCGCGCGCCAGAATTCACCGCCAACGCGCCTGGTGAGCGTCACTTCAATCCTTGCCCGCGCCTCGTCCCGCACCCGCTCGCCTTCGAGTCGCGCCGGGATCACCTTGGTGTCGTTGAGGACCAGCGCATCGCCCGCACTGAAATAGGAAGGCAGATCGCGCACGCCCTTGTCTTCAAGCTCGCGCGCATCGCCGGGCCGGACGACGAGCATCTTCGCCGCGTCACGCGGTTCCGCCGGGCGCAAGGCAATGCGGTCTTGCGGGAGATCGAAGTCGAAGAGATCGGTTTTCATCGTTCCCTGTCATCGTCCGCGAAAGCGGACGATCCAGTAAACACCTTGTTGCAGTGATTACTGGATGCCCCGCTTTCGCGGGGCATGACAATCATTCTTTCGCTACCGGCGGCTTACGCCGCCATCTTCGCAGAGACGATCTTGTCGGGATTCTGCACCGGCTCGCCGCGCTTGATCTTGTCCACGTTCTCCATGCCTTCGGTCACTTCGCCCCAGACCGTGTACTGGTTGTCGAGGAAGCGGGCGTCGGAGAAGCAGATGAAAAACTGGCTGTCGCCGGAGTCCGGGTTCGCCGCGCGCGCCATCGAAACCGTGCCGCGCTTGTGCGGGGCCGCGTTGAACTCGGCCTTCAGCTTCTTTCCGGAGCCGCCGGTGCCGGTGCCTTGCGGGCATCCGGTCTGCGCCATGAAGCCGTCGATCACGCGGTGAAAGACGACGCCGTCGTAGAAGCCTTCCTTCACGAGTTCCTTGATGCGGGCGACATGGCCCGGCGCCAGATCCGGCTTCATCTCGATCTTCACCGGTCCCTGCGTCGTTTCCAGAATCAAAGTGTTTTCGGTATCGGCCATCTTGTTCTCCTGATTATTTCTCGATCGTGGCCTTTTTCACGAAATCGAGCTTTGGGAATTCCGCGTTGAGATAGGCGTTGCCCTGCGCCTGGATGCGGCCCTGGTTCGGGCCGGGTCCAGCGGGCGGGCCATCGCCATATTCGCCGTTCATCGCATCGACCACATTCATGCCGGTAATCACGCGGCCGAAGGGTGAGAAACCCTGGGCGTCGAGGCCGCCATTATCCTTGGTGCTGATGAAGACCTGCGAGGTGCGCGAGTTGGGACCGGACGTCGCGTAAGTAATGTAGCCCCGGCGATTGCTCTGCTTAACCGGATCGTCCTGGATGCGCGCTTCTCGCAGCTTGGCGCTCACCGCCGGATCGCCGTTGATGCCGAACTGCACCATGAAATTCTTCACGACGCGGAAGAAGCGGGCGTCGTCGAAGAAGCCGTTCTTCACGAGATTGTAGAAACGGTCGGCGCCATTCGGCGCCCAGTCGCGGATCACCTCGATCACGAAGCTGCCTTTGCTGGTGTCGAAGCGGACCTTGTAATTCGCCGGCGCCTGTTCGTTCAGGGCTGAAGGATTACTGAGCTTGCTGCTCTGGCCGGTCGCCAGCGACAGCGGCAAGGCTAGAAAAAACGCCGCGATCAGCGCGGCCAGACCTGCACGAATTTTCATCAGTCCTCTCTCACTTCTTGGGCAGTTTCCATTTGGCTGGAGTTTTTTACCCGCTCGCAACGCGGAAGTCAGCGGCAACGCGCGGTGGCGGAGCGGCAAACCGCTGGTCCGTTAATTCCTGTTTATTTCCGGCGTGTTGGTACGACAGTTGCACTTATGTGTCCAATCCCCCGGGGGCAAACGGGGGCCGCTAGGGGGCTATTCAATGCGAATTCTGATTGTTTCGTCGCTCGTCATCGTGGGCTGCGCATTCGCGCAACAGGCTCAGGCCTGCTCGCCCGGTATGCCGCTGACACTCACCGGCACGCTCGGCACCACCGGCGCCGACAAAGGCGAATGGGCAGGCCAGGTGCAGAAGGGCTCGAACGCCTGCGTGAGCTGGCTCGCGGGCAAGGGCAAGATGCCTGGCGGTTGCGCGACGGAAAAGAAATTCAGTGCGTCAGGCAAGCTCGAAGCCAATGGCCGCACGAAGGAAGACAAGAGCTACAATCTGCGTGTTGACAAGATTTCTTGCAGCTAACGTCTTTTACCAAGCGTCTCCTCCCAAAACTTTCGCCGCCTAGCGCCTGAGCTTGGCGGCGAATTTTTGCGCGACTGAAGCCGGGACGAAGGAGGAGACATCGCCGCCCATGGATGCGATCTGGCGAACGAGCGTTCCGGTGATTGGGCGCACGAGCGGAGAAGCCGGCAGAAAAACCGTCTGGATGTCGGGCGACATCGCGCCGTTCATGCCGGCCATCTGCATCTCATAATCGAGATCGGTGCCGTCGCGCAGCCCGCGAATGAGGATGCTTGCCCCTGCGCGTTTGGCGGCACTTACCACGAGATCGGCGAAGGTGACGCATTCGAGCTGAACTTTCGCGGCGGCGGCCACCGGCCCGCAAATTTCCTTCAGCATGGCCAACCGCTCGTCGGCGGTGAACATCGGGGTCTTGCCGGGATGGGTGCCGATCGCAAGCACCAGTTTATCGCAAAGGCGGCAAGCACCCTTCACCACATCGAGGTGGCCGTTGGTCAGGGGATCGAAGGAGCCGGCGTAAAAAGCGGTGCGAGACATGACTGAGAGTTACCCGCTGCGCGCAATACGAGCAAGGATGGGCTGCTATGCGCGTTTCGCCCTGCGATTATTGGCGATGTACCAGAGCGGGATTGTCACGATGACCGCGCCCAGCACGCAGATGACGGCAAACAGCGCATTGTCGATTCGCAACAGCACCGCCGCTCCCAAGCCAAGCGAGAGCGCCGAAGCCAGCCAGTAGATCATCAATTCTGTTTCGCCCGCCGCTCGCCCGCGCAGCAGAGAAACGAGAACACCCGCCGCGAGCGCGAACACCGCCGTGATGAGCACCGCATTATCCTGGCTGCCTGTCGGCTCGATCAGTTTCCAGCCCTTAGCGGTGGACAGCCAGAGCAAAGCCACTGAAATCGCGATCACCGAGCCGAGCCAGTAGAGACCGATTTCCGTCGCACCGATCACCCGCCGCCTGATCCAGCCAAGGACAAGTGCTGAAGCCGTCACGTATCCCGCACAAATTCCCCAACCGGCAGCAAGCGCTTTGGTCTCCGGCTGCGGCGGGCGCGGCAGACCAGGGTTCGCGTACATTTTTGTCCGGTGCAAAATCATGATGTCTTCTGCGATGATGACCGACCCGGTGAGGGCGAGTATGAGCGCCAGCACAAGCCAGTAGAGCGCGAATTCCGTGCTGCCGATTGCACGCCGCCATGGCCGCGCAATCACCAGCGCGAGGAGGATGAGGACCATCGCCGCCAGCGCAATAAAGATCGCGTAGAAACGGAAAAAGAAAACCGGCACGGCCGCCAAGATCAGCGCGGCGGCGGCGGCAATGTAGTAATTGCGGCTTACCGAAGAAACATCAGACTGATTCATGGCCCGCTCCCCACGAACCCGATCAGCTTAAAACGCCAGTGCAAAACTACAATAGAGAAAAGCGGGCCACGAGGCCCGCTTTCTCCATTCATCCGAGGGCTGTTAGCCGCCGGTGCCGTTCACGTAGTGATCGTAGTTGCGATGCAGATCGAGACGCACGTTCGGATCCGGATCGGTCATCACGCCGCGAGACGTGTAGATCGGACCGAGCGCCTGGTTCGCATACGGCACGGTGATCTGCGTGCGCGACTGCACCCATTCACCGGTGGCCGGATTGTAAGTGGACTGCGCGAGCGCCGGAGTGGCGAGCGCCGCGGTGATGGCGATGACTGCTGCAAGTTTCTTCATGTCATTGCTCCTTTCTAGATTTTTCGGCCGCACCCGGGGACGGGCACCGCCGTTACAACGACATGGATAAAACAAGGAAGACCGGGCAAAAGTTGCGGCGGCGTGCAAACAATTTTGCCGCAGCGCATCAACTATGTTTGATAACGAACGTAGTATGATTTTTTCCGGACAAATTTGAATATTGTTCCGCGCAATTGACAAGCATCGTCGGCAAAGCTGCGCGAATTTAACAGGAAGACGGAACCATCACGGCGCGAATGTTTTCAGATGCCGTCAAAAACATGGCGGCAAAAAAAGCGGATGTTAAAAAAAGCGGGCCTCGCGGCCCGCTTCTCTTTGAATCCTGCAACGCGATTAGTTGTTGAGGTTCTGGTACTGGTTGTAGTTGCGCTGAAACGATCCGCGAATAAACGGATCGGGATCGGTAAACAGGCCACGCGAAGTAACAACAGCGCCGTTGCTGTGCATGTTCTGGCGCGTCTGCGTGTATTCACCGGCGTTCCAGTTGTAGGTGGACTGGGCGAGCGCCGGGGTGGCAAGCGCCGCCGTGATGGCGATAACCGCTGCGAGTCTCTTCATGTTGGTTTCTCCTTTTGAGAGTACCGGGCTGCCCTCAAGTGAAAGCTGCCCTTCGTGCGTACTCAGAGAGGAAACACGCCAGATGCGGGCCTGGATGCAGCAGCGGCGAAAAAAATTCCAGCTACGCATCAACTAGACTTGAAGAGCGATTGATAACGAAAGTACTGCGGCGTTCTGCCCGGAATTTTTCGCGGTAATCGCGGAACCAATTGACTCCGCGCTTCTCACCTGAGTCATTCAGCCGCCCGGTGGACAAGGTTTCTTTCACTCGCGATAATCGTTTCATTGGGAAATTTGGGGACGTTTCCATGCACATTTTGAAAGTTACGCTCACCGGCCTTGCCGTATTGCTGGTTTTCTATCTCGTCTCGCGCTTCGTGCTGAAAAACGCGGGTCTTTCCGCTCAGATGGCCAATGCCTTCATCGGCGTGTGGTTTCTCTATGCCGCCTGGAATTTCTACAACGGCGCCGTGAACCACGGCATTCCGGTCGTGAACGAGATCGCCGCATTCGTGCCGATGTTCGGCATTCCGGCCGGGCTTGCATGGTATCTCTCCCGTTGGATGTGACCATGAGCCGGATCACGGCGGCCGATCACCAGCGCATTGAGGAAATCGTCTTTTTCTGGCGCGAGGCCGGTTACGAGAAATGGTTTAACAAGGACGCGGCGTTCGATGCTGAATTCCGCAGGCGATTCCTCGACGATCATTTCGCGGCGGCGCGGCGCGAGCGCGATCAGTGGACGGAAAGCGCCGAAGGGACGCTGGCGCTGATTCTTCTTTTCGATCAGTTTCCCCGCAATTGCTTCAGAGGCACGGGTCATATGTTCGCGACCGATCCGCTGGCGCGCAAATTCGCGCTCGCTGCGCTGGATAGGGGGGTGGACCAGAAAATCGAAAAGGAACTGCGGCTGTTTTTCTATCTGCCGCTATCCCACGCCGAGGATCTGGCGTTGCAGGAACGCGCGGTCGAACTGAGCCGCGCGCTCGACGAGGAAACGCTGAAACACGCCATCGGTCACCGCGACATCGTGAAAAGATTCGGCCGCTTCCCGCATCGCAATCCGGCGCTTGGCCGCGAGACGACGCCGGAAGAGCAGAAGTTTCTCGATGAGGGCGGGTTTAAGGGGTGATGGGAACGAAGCTGTTTCTGCGAGCCGGTCTCGTCAGCTCCGTTCTGGCAGCGCTCGCCGTGCTCGCATTGATCTGGCTGGCACTCAGCCTGCCGATCTGGTTCCGGTGGAAGCTCGGCTTCTACGCGCAATTCCTGTTTCCGGTGATCGCACGCGGGGCCGTATTCAGTTTCGGCCTCCTCGGCGTGCTCGTCTTTCCGTATTGCTGGTATCGGCTGATATTCCGCGCGCAGGATTATGAATTGCGAAAACTGATTGCGCTCGTATTCGGCAGCTATGCGTTGAGCTGGTTCGCGATCATGGTTTGTTATTACCCGGTCATCCTGCGCGACAAGCTGGCCGTGCGAGGCCAGTTCAGCCAGTCGGTGATGGATGCCGGTTTCTCCGCCCTATTCGGCTCCTTCAGCATCGCCGTCATGGGTGCGGGCGTGCTGTTTCTGCTCTACACGCTGATCGCGTTTCCAGTAGCGGCCTTGCAGAGAGCCCTGTTGCTGCAATTCTTCCGGTAGGACGAAAGCGTCTTACTACTCCCCGCCTTCCGCTTCCTCGCTGATGCGCTCGACCGAGACGACCTTCTCGTCGTCCGCCGTGTCGAACACGATCACGCCCTGGGTGGAGCGGCCGGCGATGCGGATGCCGGCGACAGGGGTGCGGATCAGTTTGCCCGCGTCGGTGACGAGCATGATCTGGTCGGCTTCCTCCACCGGGAACGAGCCGACAATGGTGCCGGTGCGCTTGGAAAGTTTCATCGCGACGATGCCCTTGCCGCCGCGTCCCGTCAGCCGGTACTCGAAGGAAGAAGAACGCTTGCCCATGCCGCGTTCGGTGAGCGTCAAAATAAACTGCTCGGCCGCGCCCATCTCCGCGTATCTTTTTTGAGACAGCTCGATCGACGCAACCTTTTCCTCGTCGTCGTCCCCCTCGTCGGCTTCGTCGCCGCGGCGGACGGCGTTGGCCATTTTGAGATAGGCCGCGCGCTCCTCGCTCAAAGCCTCCATGTGGCGGATGATCGCCATGGAGATGACGCTGTCCTTCTTCTCCAGCCTGATGCCGCGCACGCCGACCGAGTTGCGGCTCTGGAACACGCGCACGTCGGAAACCGGGAAGCGGATGCACTGGCCTTCGGCGGTGGAAAGCAGCACGTCGTCATTGTCGGTGCAGATTGCGACGTCGGCGATGGCCTCGCCCTCCTCCAGCTTCATCGCGATGATGCCGGAGCGGCGGATGTCCACGAAATCTGATAGTGAGTTCCGCCGCACCGTGCCGCCGGTGGTGGCGAACATAATGTTCAGCTTCTCGCGCTCGGCCTTGTCCTCCGGCAGCGTGATGATGGAGGTGAGTTTTTCCTCCGGCTCGATCGGCAGCAGATTCACGAAGGCCTTGCCGCGCGCCTGCGGAGCCGCGAGCGGCAGACGCCACACTTTCATCGTGTAGGCCTTGCCCTTCGAGGAGAAGAACAGCACTTCGTCGTGGGTGCTCGCCACGAATAGCCGCGTGACAAAATCTTCCTCGCGCGTCTGCATCCCGGCGCGGCCCTTGCCGCCGCGGCGCTGCGCCCTGTAGGTCGAAAGCGGCACGCGCTTTACGTAACCGGCATGGGAAACGGTGACGACCATCTCCTCGCGCTGGATCAGGTCTTCCTCATCCACTTCGTCTTGCGCTTCGGCGATTTCGGTTTTGCGCTTGGTGCCGAACTCCGCCTTGATGGCGGCAAGCTCATCTTTAACAATCGTGCGGATGCGGACGCGGCTCTTCAGGATTTCGAGATAGTCCGCGATTTCCTTGCCGAGTCCGTCCAGCTCCGCGCCGATCTCGTCGCGGCCAAGCGCGGTCAGCCTTTGCAGGCGGAGATCAAGGATCGCGCGCGCCTTCCCTTCCGAAAGCTTGTAAGTGCCTTTGGTTTAATCCTTTGTGCGCGGAGCC
>CAZUJE010000133.1:0-7669 GCA_964620215.1 uncultured Hyphomicrobiales bacterium | reverse complement strand
TTGTTCGGGCAACCGAGAGGGTTTGGCTCTTGTTGGTGAAAAGGAATGTTTTTGCCGTCGGCGGAGGTGATTTCCTGCAACACAGCCTTTAAACGCTCCTCGAACTCGCCGCGATATTTTGCACCGGCAACCAGCGCGCCGAGATCGAGCGAGAAAAGCTGCTTGTCCTTCAGGCCCTCAGGCACGTCGCCATTGACGATGCGAAGTGCCAGACCCTCCACGATGGCGGTCTTGCCGACGCCGGGCTCGCCAATGAGCACAGGGTTATTCTTTGTCCGGCGCGAAAGCACCTGAATCGTGCGGCGGATTTCCTCATCGCGGCCGATCACCGGATCGAGCTTGCCGTTGCGCGCCGCTTCCGTGATATCGCGGGTATAGCGCTTCAGCGCATCATAGGAATTTTCGGCGGAAGCGGAGTCCGCTTTGCGGCCCTTGCGCAGATCTTCAACAGCCGCATTCAGCTTCTGCGGAGTGACCCCGGCCCTGGATAGAATTTTCTGCGCTTCGCTCTTCTCAACGGAAAGCGCGATCAGCAACCGCTCGGCGGTGACGAAAGCATCGCCGGATTTCTCGGCGGATTTCTCAGCCGTGTCGAACACCCGCGCCAGATCGGGCGCGAGATAAAGCTGCCCCGCGCCGGAGCCTTCCACTTTCGGCATTTTGGCTAGAGACGCCTCAATAGCCTTCAGAGCTTCGCGCGAACGCCCGCCAGAGCGGTCGATCAGGCCGGCAGCCAGACCCTCCGGGTCGTCGAGCAGCACTTTCAGAAGATGTTCGGTCGCGAATTGCTGATGCCCTTCGCGCAGGGCGAGCGATTGCGCCGACTGGATAAAGCCGCGCGAGCGCTCGGTATATTTCTCAAAATTCATAACGCCTCCTTGGCCTATTCCCGACGTCCCGAAGGCCCGGCGAGAATATCCGAATTCCTGACTGAAATAAGTATCGCCGCCTCCACCCGGAAGACCCCGCTGGAATCAAAATTAACGCCGCTTTGCTGGACCCGGGCGTGATTTTCAGGGAGAAAGTCCGCATGAGCCAAGTCAAAGCCCGCGTTTCCTCCCTTTACCGTTATCCGGTTAAAGGCCTGTCCCCCGAGCGGCTGAGTGCCGTCGAACTTGGCAAAGGTGCCACCTTTCCCGCCGACCGTGCCTTCGCATTGGAAAATGGACCATCAGGCTTCGATCCGGCGGCGCCTTCCTGGCAGCCCAAGATCAAATTTCTCTGCCTGATGAAGAACGCGAAAATCGCTTCACTGACGTCGCTCTATGACGATGCAAGCGGCAAACTCCGTGTCACTCAACATGGCAAGTCGCTGCTTCAGGAAAGCCTGAACGACCCGAAAGGCCGTGGCGAAATCGAAAAATTCTTTCAGAATTTCATGGACAAGGAAGCGCGCGGCGCGATCCATGTTCTCACGTCTCCGGGTCACAGCTTCTCGGATGTATCGAAGAAAGTGGTTTCAATCATCAATCTGGAAAGCGTGCGCGCTTTGGAAAAATCTATCGGGCGCAAGGTGAATCCGCTGCGCTTCCGTGGGAACCTCCACATCGAAGGCCTGCCCGCATGGTCGGAAACCGGGCTGATCGGGAAAACGATAAAAATCGGATCGACAGGGCTGAAGGTCGTGAAAATGATCCAGCGTTGCGCCGCGACCGAAGTCGATCCTGAAACCGCCGAACGTGACATCGACGTTCCGGACGCACTTTATCGCCTCACCGGCGAGGATGATTGCGGAATCTACGCCGAGGTAATCGGCCCCGGAAAAATTTCCGAGGGCGACCCTTTCACCGTCGAAGACTGAATTATTCGTTCGGCTGTTTCGGCGCATCCGTTGCCGGAGCGGCTGCCTGCGGTTCGCCGCCCTGCTGCTCGCGCGGTTCACGCTGCTCGAAATTCCGGTCGTTATTGCGCGGACGGAAATTACGGCCCCGATTGCGGTTGCGGTCGAAGCGGCGGCCATCGCCCTGCTCGTGATCCTGTCCGTTGCCCTGGGGAGCACCGCCACCGGTGATGAACGCCGGCAGTCCAGCTTCGTTCTGCTCACCCTGCGGATAGCCCTGGAAATTTGGTTGCGGCTGATGCTGCGGTTGCGGTTGCGGACGTGGATTCTGTCCGCCCTGCTGGCCCTGGAACGGCTGACCGCCCTGTTGATCCGGCGCACCGGATTCATCGCCCTCGTCATCCAGATCGTCGCGGCCTTCCATGTCGGGACGCTGGAACTGTTGCTGTGGCTGATTGGGATTCTGCTGCGCGAACTGTGCCTGCGCGGCGACGATCATCCGGAAATAATGCTCGGCGTGCTGGAGATACCCTTCGGCGGAAACGGGATCACCGGATGACTGCGCATCGCGCGCGAGCTGAACATATTTCTCGGCGATATGATGCGCGGTTCCCCGGATCTTCACATCGGGTCCGTTCGATTCATACACGCGCGTCAGCGGGTTATGACCGCGGCGGTTGTTATTGCGTCCGCGCATACGCTTGTTCTGATTATGATTGTGGTTGTGACCGTTTCTCATTTTCCGACAGTCTCTCCCTCTGTGCGGCTAAGCCGCCTTACTCACGTTCACCGGCCGGACAGCCGGCAACAACAAGAAGACCTCGCAGCGAAAACGCTGCTTCGTAAATCCGGGCGCGCACGCTCGGCGATGTTGGTTTGTTTGCGAATCTAGAGACCAAGTCCGCGTTCGTTGCGGAATGTTGCCCTTTGCCTTCGCGCTCCAGACAGCCCAGGCGCGAATATCGATGAAGCGTTTGATCCGTGAGCGCCGCCGGCAACCGGTGCCTTGCGATCTCGCCAGTGGAACCGCCCTTTGCAGTCCCCGCGCGCCGAGCCCGTTCGGCTCATTGCGCTACCCGGATCGAATCCCGGGCGGACACTAGTGCGGTTCGCGATTGCTTCCAAGCGTTTTTTTATCCTGTTCAGCGGCCAATACCAGCGCCCTCGGGCAACCTGCAAGGTCATTCCTGACATCGTTAACAATTAATCCGGCCTTGCGAGCGATGTCCGACACAGCGGTTTGTTGTCCCATCCCCAGTTCAAGGACTGCCACCCCGCCGGACGCAAGCAAGCTGGCCAGCCCCACGCAAATTGCCCGGTACGCATCAAGACCATCCTCGCCTCCATCCAGCGCAAGCGCTGGGTCGTGGTCGCGAACTTCGGGCTTCAACGTCGCGATAGAACTAGTTTCAACATATGGCGGATTGGAGACAACCAGATCGAACTTTTGCCCGACTGCCGCGACCCAATTGCCACATAAAAAAACCGCGCGCTGTAACAGTCCCAGCCGCTCGAAATTCTTTCGGGCAATTTTTAGCGCGCCAATGCTTCTATCGATTCCGACTCCGAATGCATTCGGCCGCTCCAGCAAGATCGCAGCGAGCAGAATTCCCGTACCGCTACCAAGATCAAGGACGCTCAAAGCCGCTTCGCGATCGGATTTTGCCGCCAGTGCCGCCTCTACAATGGTCTCGGTTTCGGGCCGCGGCACAAGCGTATCCGGCCCGAGCAGGAATTCATGACTCCAGAATTCCTTTTTGCCGACGATGCGGGCAACCGGCTCACCCTTGATACGCCGCCCGATCAACGCATGAAATTTCCCGGCGGTTTTTTCATCCAGTTCCTGATCCGCGCGCATCATCAGTTCAGCGGCCTCGATTCCTGTCACAAGCGAAAGCAACAGCCGGGCATCCAGTTCCGCGCTGTCCACGCCGGCATCGGCGAGTTGCCGGGAGGCCTGTTTACGTAAACCGCCGAGGCAATTTCCCGGCTGCGACTTTTTCGCGGCCCGCATGGCGCTCATGCCGCATCCTCCGATGCCAGCAGCGCCGCCTGATGATCCGCCACCAGCGCATCGATCAATTCCGGCAAAGCGGTGCCTTCCAGAACCTGAGGCAACTTATGCAGCGTCAGGTTGATCCGGTGATCGGTCACGCGGCCCTGCGGAAAATTATAGGTGCGGATTCTTTGCGAGCGGTCGCCCGACCCAACCTGGCCTTTTCGATCGGCGGCGCGGGCGCTATCCAGCTTCTGACGTTCCATGTCGTATAATTTCGTCCGCAGAACATCCATTGCCCGCGCTTTATTTCGATGCTGCGAGCGCTCGTCCTGCACGAAGACAACAATGCCAGACGGAATATGCGTAATGCGGATCGCGGATTCCGTTTTGTTCACATGCTGACCGCCCGCTCCCTGGGCACGCATCGTGTCGATCTTCAGATCATTTTCATTGATCGCGACATCGACCTCCTCGGCCTCGGGCAATACGGCCACCGTCGCCGCCGAAGTATGAATGCGGCCGGACTGCTCCGTATCGGGGACGCGCTGGACGCGATGCACGCCGGACTCGAATTTCATCTTCGCATAGGCGCCCTTGCCACGGATCGCAGCGACGACTTCCTTGAAGCCGCCCATGGTGCCTTCGCTCATGGAAAGCGCTTCAACTTTCCAGCCCTGCAAGGCCGCATAGCGCTCATACATACGGAACAGGTCGCCCGCGAACAGCGAGGCCTCGTCGCCCCCAGTGCCAGCGCGGACTTCCAGGATAACATCCTTTTCGTCGGCGGAATCTTTCGGAATCAGGGCGAGCCGAAGCTCATGCTCCAAGGCAACGATCTTTTCCTGCAACGCGGATTTTTCCTCGCCCGCCATCCGCGCAAGTTCAGGGTCGGATTTTTTGTCTGCGATCAACGATTCCAGATCTTTCAGGTCTGCTTCCGCCTGATGCAATGCCTTCGCGGCGTCCACCACGGGCTTCAGCTCCGCATATTCACGCGAGAGTTTCACGAACAGATCGCGGCCGGGATTGGTGCCAAGTTCCGCCTCGACGGCGGCATGACGTTCAACAAGAGTTGCGATGCGTGCGGTGGGAAGCATGGTTACACCGGCACGCCGGATTTTTCGGCGAACTCTTTCAGCAGCGAACGGACCGGCGCAGCTTTTGATCCACCATTCAGCAGCGGCTCCATCATTTTTTCCGCGCTCGCGAGGTTGAGACCCATCACCATCGCCTTCACCGGACCAATCGCCGCCGGCGAAAGCGACAATGCGCGAAAACCTAACGCAAGCAGCGCCATCGCTTCCAGCGGCCGTGAAGCAAGCTCGCCGCAAAGCGTGATCGGCTTGTTGTGCGCTTTTCCCGCATCGACGACGGATTTCAACGCGCGCAATACCGGGACCGATAGGGGATCAAACCGGTTCGAAACACGCGCATTGCCGCGATCCGCCGCGAACATGAATTGCACGAGATCGTTGGAGCCAACCGAGAGAAAATCCGCGCGCTTCAGAATTTCGTCGAGCGCGAACAACAGCGCCGGAACCTCCACCATTGCGCCAACATGGATCGTTTCCGGCAGCTTGTGGCCGTGGCGGCGAAGATGCGTAAGTTCCTGCTCGACCAGTTCCTTCGAGCGGTCAAATTCATCGCACACCGCGACCATCGGAAACATCAGGCGCAATTCGCGTCCTGCCGCCGCATGCAACAGCCCGCGAATTTGAATGCGCAGCAACGCCGGACGGTCCAGCGCAAGACGGATCGCGCGCCAGCCGAGTGCTGGATTTTCTTCCTCCACCGAGCGCATGTAAGGTAACACCTTGTCGCCACCCACATCGAGCGTGCGAAAGGTCACGGGTTTTCCGTTGGCGGAATCGAGCACCGAACGATAGAGCCGCAACTGCTCGCTTGTTCTCGGTAATGTCGCCGCCACCATGAACTGCAACTCGGTGCGGAAAAGCCCGATACCGTCGGCGCCGGTTTCGGCCACATGCGGAAGATCGACGAGCAGGCCCGCATTCATCAACAACTGAACGCGATGCCCGTCTTTCGTTGTGGCGGGCTTGTCGCGCAGCGCCGCATATTGCGCCTGACGGCGGGCGCGAAGCCGCACTTTTTCCGAATACGATGTTTCGAGCCCCGCTGGCGGACGCAGATGCATCTCGCCGGTTTCGCCATCCACGATGATGGCATCGCCCGGATCGGCAATGCTCGCAGCATTTTCAATTTGTCCGACCGTGGCGATGCCGAGCGCTTTTGCAACGATCACCACATGGCTGGTAGTCGTCCCTTCCTCCAGCACCAGTCCGCGCAATTTCGTGCGATCGTAATCGAGCAGCGATGCCGGACTCATGTTGCGGGCGATCAACACCGCGTTCTCAGGCAATGCGTTGCGCGCGGGAAGCTGGTCCGGCCCGAGCAATTCGCGCAGCAACCGGTTCGCCAGATCGTCGAGATCGTGCATCCGCTCGCGCAGATAAGGATCCACTTGACGCTGCATCCGGGCGCGCGTGTCAGACTGCACGCGCTCGACCGCCGCTTCGGCGGTGAGGCCGGTCATCACCGCTTCGCGCAGCTTATGCAGCCAGCCGCGATCATGCGCGAACATCCGATAGGCTTCCAGCACATCGCGATGCTCGCCGCCGCGCGCGACATTTTCGTCCTCAAGCATCACGTCGATGGACGCGCGTAACGTATCGACCGCCTCATCGAGCCGCTTCAGCTCTTTCTCCGAATCTTCGGCAATCAGGTTTTTCACGAATACGCGCGGCTCATACAGCACGACATGCCCAAGCCCGATGCCCTCTGCGAGCGCCACACCCTGCGCATGAACAGGCCGGCGCACCGCCGGCTCCGCGCCGGGCCGTGCAAGCGAGGATAACTCGCCCGAAGCGATCATCTCCGCGAGCACCATCGCGGTGGTCTGGAGCGCCTCTATTTCCTCTTCACTGTAGGTGCGGTGCGCGCGGTTCTGCACCACGAGCACGCCAAGCGTGATGCCCGCGCGAAGCACCGGCACACCCAGGAACGAATGATAAATTTCTTCGCCGGTCTCGGGCTTATACGAGAAGGCCGGGTGCGATTGCGCATCGGGCAAATTCAGCGGCTGCGCTTCGCTGGCGACCATGCCGACAAGGCCTTCGCCCGCGCGCAGCACGGTCATGTGGACCGCCTCGCGGCTCAGACCTTCGGTGGCGTAAAGTTCGAGGCTTCCGTCAACGCGCAGCACATAGACCGAGCAGACTTCCGCCACCATATTGGCGGCGATCATCACCACGATCTTGTCGAGTCTTTCCTGCGCGCTGACCGGCTCCGCCATCACCTCGCGGAGTCTGCGGAGCAAAACGCGGGGACCGCCCAACGCACCACGAGCCGCCATCGGCCGGGTTTCCTTTGAGGGCGCCGCGCCGCCCGCTTCTTGCGTGAATAACTCGCGCGGGAGGAGAGCCCGCGCCCTGGCTAGAGGCCGTGCTCGAGTGCCGCTTTCTTACGCTTCGAACCGCTACAAAGAGTGGTCACTGGCCGCTGCCGTCTGACTGACCGAAGAATGAGGCGCGATAACGCCTACCGATCAAGTCCATATACAGAATGCAAAGTCCGTACCGCAAGCTCGGTATAGGCCGCGTCGATCAAAATGGAGATTTTGATCTCCGACGTGGATATGGCGCGGATATTGATGCTCCGCTCCGACAGAGCCTTGAAGGCGGTCGCCGCGACGCCGGCATGGCTGCGCATCCCCACACCGATGATCGACACCTTCACGACGTCGGCAGCACCCTCGATGGCCGTAAAGCCAACCTTGCTCTTCATGCCTTCGAGCGCCTTCTTGGCGCGCTCATAGTCGGAGGTCGGCACCGTAAAGGTGATGTCGGTCAGCCCGTCGGCGGAAATATTCT
>CAZUJE010000132.1:0-7716 GCA_964620215.1 uncultured Hyphomicrobiales bacterium | reverse complement strand
GCGGGCGTGGCGGAACTGGTAGACGCGCTGGATTTAGGTTCCAGTGACGCAAGTCGTGGGGGTTCGAGTCCCTCCGCCCGCACCAATGGACTAACGGCCGGCAAGAATAATTCACGCGAACGAAATCTGGAATTCCGAACCATGCAAGTCAAAGAGACCCTCTCCGAAGGGCTGAAGCGCGAGTATCAGGTTGTGTTGCCGCTGACCGAACTGGACCAGCGCGCCAGCGAAAGGCTCGATTCAATCAAAGACCGGGTGAAGCTCGACGGATTCCGTCCGGGCAAGGTGCCGCTGCCGCACTTGAAGCGCGTTTATGGGCGCTCGGTGATGGGCGAGGTGATCGAGCAGGCGATCTCGGAAGCGAACAGCAAGATTATCAGCGAGGGCGGCTTCCGCCTCGCGATGCAGCCCCAGATCAAGCTCGCCGACGACAACGAAGCAGCGGTGAAGGAAATCATGGAGGGCCGCGCGGACCTTTCCTACACGGTCGCGATGGAAATCCTGCCCAAGATCGAGCTTGCGGATTTCAGGAGCCTCAAGCTGGAGCGCCCGGTGGCGCCGGTCGCCGACAAGGAAGTCGATGACGCGATTGCCAAAGTCGCCGAGTCCAACCGGAATTTCACCGACAAGGAAGGCAAGGCCGCAAAAGGCGACCGTGTGGTGATGAATTTCAAAGGCACGCTGGACGGCGAGCCGTTTGAGGGGGGCTCCGCGGAAGAAGTGCCGCTCGTACTCGGCTCCGACAGCTTCATTCCGGGCTTCGAAGAACAGGTCGTCGGAATCGCCAAGGGCGAGACCCGCAAGATCAAGGTCACCTTCCCGAAAAATTATGCCGCCGAGCATCTCGCCGGAAAGGATGCCGAGTTCGAAGTGACCGTCACCGGCCTCGCCGGACCCGATGCAATCAAGATCGATGACGACTTCGCCAAGGGTCTCGGCCTCGAAAGCGTTGACAAGCTGAAGGGCCAGGTACGCGACCGGCTCGAGCGCGAATACGGCACGCTGTCACGCGCCAAACTCAAGCGCGCCTTGCTCGACGAACTGGACAAGGGCCACAAGTTCGACGTGCCGCCGACGCTTGTTGAACAGGAATTCGGCGGCATCTGGAATTCGGTCACGCAGGAGCTTGAACGGCAAGGCAGCAGCTTCGCTGACGAAGGAAAGACCGAGAAGGAAGCGGAAGAAGAATACAAGAAGATCGCCGACCGCCGCGTGCGGCTGGGCCTAGTACTTGGTGAAGTGGGCGAGAAAAATTCGATCAAGGTCGCCGACGACGAATTGAGCCGCGCCGTCGTGGAGCGCGCCCGTCAATATCCGGGACAGGAGCAAAAGGTTTTCGAGCAGATCCGCAACGATCCGAATCTGATTGCAGCCATTCGCGCTCCGTTGTTTGAGGAAAAAGTCGTCGATTACATCCTTGAGCTTGCCACGATCACGGACAAAACCGTGACCCGTGAGCAATTGCTTGCTGACGACGAAGATGATGAAGCCGAAGGCAAGAGCGCCAAGAAAAGCACCAAGAAGAAAAAGTCCTGACCGGACGACGATCTTGGCGCAGTTGCCGATAGGCTAAAATAACGGCGAACGATTCGCTTGCGGCCCGTGGAGGATATTCAATGCGTGATCCCGTCGATACCTACGCGAATTATCTCGTCCCGATGGTGGTCGAACAGACCAACCGCGGTGAGCGGTCGTACGATATTTATTCGCGGCTCCTGAAGGAGCGCATCATCTTCATCACTGGCGGGATTGAAGATGCAATGGCCACGCTGGTCGTGGCGCAGTTACTCTTTCTTGAGGCGGAAAATCCCAAGAAGGAAATCTCGATGTACATTAATTCGCCCGGCGGCGTGGTGACATCGGGACTCGCCATCTACGACACGATGCAGTTCGTCCGACCGGCGATCTCGACGCTTTGCGTTGGGCAGGCGGCGTCGATGGGTTCATTGTTGCTCACGGCAGGCGAAAAGGGTGCGCGTTATGCACTCCCGAATGCGCGGATCATGCTGCACCAGCCTTCTGGCGGCTTTCAGGGGCAGGTGACCGACATCATGCTGCACGCCCAGGAAATCCTGAACATCAAGAAGCGCCTGAACGACATTTACGTGAAGCACACAGGTCAGCCGCTGAAGGCGATCGAGGATGCGCTGGAGCGCGACAAGTTCCTGACTGCCGAAGCATCGAGGGATTTCGGGGTAATCGATAAGGTCATCGACAAGCGGCCGACGGAAGACCCCGTCGCCAAGCCCTGAGCGGGCGGACTCCACCGACGGGCGGTTTTGAACTATCTTTCGTTACGGGATAGCCGACATCACCAAATAGACTGCCGGTCAACGGCGGCTTGGGACGGGAACGCAGGGGAGACGGCCATGGGCGGTCGAGGCGTTTCGCACTCTTGTCTTGTCTTGGTACTGGCCTGCATTGCAGTGCTGGTTGCGGGCCGCGCGATTGCCCAAACACCCGCTTTCAAAGCGCCGCCTCGCACGATCTCCGATATCACCACCATTCTCGATCGGGAAAAGCCTGATCCGCAGCGTGCCGTGAAGTTCCGTGCGCAGGCTGAGGCAAAGCCGCCTGCGAACGCCGATGACAAAACGCTGATGAATTTCTACTACGAGCGCTCGCAGGCCTTTTCCGGTTTGGGCCGTGTGCAGGATTCGAGCGAAGACCTGAAGAAAGCGCTCGATCTCGCGCGCAAGACCAATGACGACCTCGGCTTCCGGATCGCGACTTTGCTGGGCCGCGATTATCGCGTGATGGGCGATCACCGTCTGGCGCTGCAATTCCAGGAGCAAATGAATAAGGAGTTCTCCGGCCCCGGCCGCATGGGGCGGCTGTTCAACGGCAACCGTCAGGTCGTGAACATCAGCCTCAATCTCGGTGAACTTGAACGCGCCGAAGCCACGCTTCGCCAGTCCCTTGGTCTTTTTGAAAAATCGAAAACATGGGGACCAGGCGCGGACAGGTTCAGGCCTAGCTGGGAATCCAATATCGAAGAGATGCGCGGAAGGATTCAGGATGCGCGCGGGCGCTATTCCGAAGCGGAGGTGAGTTATCGCAAGGCGAGGAAGCTCTGGGCCGATTCACTGGAAGCCATATTGGCTTCACCCAATCCGCCGAGCCGCGAAAACATGATGCAGAATCTCGACTACCTGCTTGCTTACGAAGGCCGGACGAAGATGCAGCAGGGCAAGTTTGTGGAAGCCGAGACCGACTTGCGCGCGGCGCTGTTGAGCAGGCTGAAGGCGAACGGAAAATTTCATCCCGATTCCGCGCATTTCATCGGCATGTTCTCGCGCACAATTCTGGAGCAGGGCCGCTATCAGGAGTCCGAGAAGCTCACGCGCACTTCCATCGAAATCTATCAGGCGCTTGGTTACGCCGACGACACGCCAGCGTTGGTTTCGCTGAACGATCAGCTGGCCGGCATTTACTCGTTGCAGGGCCGCTATATCGACGTGATGAAAGTTTATGAAGAAATCGACCGCGGAACAGTGAACTGGGAGCCAAAGCGGAAAGATTATCTTCGTTTCTCAAGAACCCGCATCAATGCACTTTACAGCGTTGGACGGGCTCAAGAGGGTGCTGCTCTTGCAAAGGAATTATGGGAGCGCATGAAGCTCCGGCAAGGGGAAAAACATTACAACACGGCACTGGCGGAAGGACTTTATGCGGCTGGATTATTCCGCGAGGGAAAGCATAAAGAGTCGCTCTCTCATTTTCGCAGCGCGATGCCGGTGTTGGTGAATGCCTCGCGAGAATCCGACGACGAGGATGTCGGTGCGAGTGCCGCGCGGGAACAGCGCGTCCGTACAATCGTCGGTACCTATATCGCATTACTGTCCCGTGCGCCGGAAATAGCCGGAGGTGAGGAAGCAGTCGCCAATGAAAGCTTCCCGTTGGCAGAGCTTTTGCGCGGGCGCACGGTGCAAAAGGCGCTCGCGGCTTCGAGTGCGCGTGCCTCAGCGAAGAACCCGGCCCTCGCCGAATTGGTGCGCCTCGAACAGGATTTGGAGAAACAGGCAAGCGCGCAGCTTGGTCTTCTGAACAATCTTCTTTCGTTGCCGCCGCAAGAGCGCAACGACCAGGACATAAAGGAATTGCGTGAGGGTCTCGATAAAATCCGTAAGGAAAGAGCCAATGCGCGGCGGGATATTGAAAAGAAATTTCCGGAATATGCAGAACTGATCGAGCCGAAGTCGCCGACCGTCGCGGGCATCCGCGCCGCCTTGAAACCCGGCGAAGTGTTCCTGTCGTTCTACTTCGGCAATCAAAGCTCTTACGTCTGGGCGATCCCGAAAGAAGGTAAGCCAGGATTCGCACCTCTCTCGTTGCGCACGCGCGATCTTGAGCAGCGCGTCAACAGCCTTCGCAAGGCGCTGGAACCGCAGGCGAGTTCAATCGATGAAATCCCCGCTTTCGATCTCAGACTGGCCTACGAGCTTTACTCACAACTGCTCAAGCCGGTCGAAGCGGTATGGAAACCCGCGAAACAACTGATCGTTGTTACGAACGGTGCGCTGGGACTTTTGCCGCTCGGTCTTATGCCGACGGAGCTGACGGATTTGCAGAAGGGCGATCACCCCTTCGCCGAATATAAAAAGGTGCCCTGGCTCGCGCGCACTCATTCCGTGACGATGGTTCCTGCGGCAGCGGCGTTGATGACGCTGCGGCACCTGCCGCCAGGCTCCCCGAAGCGCGAAGGTCTGATTGCTTTCGGCGATCCTTTTTTCAACTCCGATCATGCGAACGAGGCTGCCAGCGAGGCAAAAGTCGGCCCACAGGCGGCGACTGCCACGCGCGGCGTGCCATTCGTGCGGCGGAATTCCTCACAGACTTTGGGCGTGGACAGCGCCGAGCTTGGCCTGTTGCCGCGGCTTCCCGACACAGCCGACGAAGTGAAATCGATTGCGATCGCGCTTCAAGCCGATCCTTCAAAGGTTCTGCATCTCGGCAAGGCGGCGAACGAAAAAACCGTCAAGACAATGGATCTTTCGAAATACAAGATCGTCGCTTTCGCGACCCACGGCCTTGTGCCTGGCGAATTGAACGGCCTCACGCAGCCAGCGTTGGCTTTGACCGCGCCAGAGGTTGCCGACATTGACGGCGACGGCCTGCTCACAATGGAAGAAATTTTGGCGCTCAAGCTCGATGCTGACTGGGTCGTACTGTCCGCTTGCAACACCGGGACAGGTGCCGGGGCAGGGGCGGAGGCGGCGTCCGGACTTGGCCGGGCATTTTTCTATGCTGGCACCCGCGCGCTGCTTGTAACGAACTGGTCGGTGCATTCTGCGTCAGCGCGCGAACTTGTAACCGACTTGTTTACGCGCCAGTCCGCGAACCCGAAGCTCGCCCGCGGGGAGGCTTTGAGACAGGCGATGATGTCGCTCGCCGACGAAGGCGGCTTCAAGAGCGGTGACAAGGTGTTGTTCAGCTATGCCCATCCGCTGTTCTGGGCGCCCTACACCATCATCGGCGATGGGGGCTCTTGATAAGCGGTGCGGACCGACTACATTCCGCGCAGTTTGAACGGGGGAAATTCCCATGCGCCAAGTCGCTGCCTTTTTGCCTAAGGTCGTTGCGCTCGGTCTGTTCAGCGCCGTTCTTGCTTCCCCGCTGAAGGCCGAAATTCTCATCACGGAAAATGAAGCGGCGCTGCCTGCTGCCGCCGATACCGGCCTGACATTCCGGGGGGTGACGCGGGGACCGAAAGTGCAGATTGTTTCACCGGCACCGGGTGCCGGTACGGTGACGTCTCCACTCAGCCTCAAGCTGAAATTCGAAAGCTTCGGCGGCGCGAAGATTGACACTGCCACCGTAAAAGCCAGCTATCTCAAAAGCCCCTCCGTCGATCTTACCCAGCGAATGCAGAAATTCGTGAAGGAGAACGGGATCGAGATGGAAGGCGCGATCGTTCCCCCAGGTGAACACATCATCAAGGTGGACCTGAAGGATACCGACGGCCGCGCCGGATCGGCGAACATCAAGATCAACGTCGCCAAATAACCGTACCCGCTGCGGGGCTGGGGGTCGTCTTGCTTTGTCCGTTTTGCGCCGAAGAGGTCAAGGACGAAGCAATCGTCTGCAAACATTGCACGCGCGATATCGCGATCCCCAAACCCATTCTTCAGAAAAACGCCGAGCTTGAGAAAAAAGTCGAAGAACTGACGCAAGAGGTCGATCACCTCAAGCACAGGCTTGGCCGTTATGAGTCTGGAGCGGCTGTTGCCAGTTCGCCGGCGCAGCCAACAAGCTTCCGCAACCTGCTGATTTATTTCTTCGCCTTTATCGTGCTCCCCATCGCGGCATTGCTGCTCGCCCACTATCTGATGGTGATCCGCTTCGACGTGAAAGTGCTTTATCTACGCTTCGTTTCGATGCTGTTGCCGCTGCCTTTCGGCTTCATGCTGTTCTGGAAGATGCGGGCGAATATAGGGACCACGGCGTTTATCGGAGCGGTTGTGGGTCTTGTCGCCGTGCTAGGGATGCTCGCAGTTGTCGGCTTTGTCGATAATGTGCCGGTCATTCCGCAGGATCGCCGGGAGTGGCAGGAAGCACTCGAATACGCACTCAGCATCATGCTCGCGACCGTCACCGGCTACATGATCGCGCGCATCGTGGTGCGCTACCTGTCCACTTCCCCGCGTTCGTCGGGGATCGCCAACTCAGTCGCCCGGGAGATCGCATCGTTCATGGGGCCGGCCGCCAACGATAAAAAGCTTTCGGAACGAATCGCGGCCATTGAGCAATTTTTGAACAGCCTGATTACCGTCGCCACCACGCTCGGTTCCATCTTCGCCGGGCTCAAGGGCGTATTGAATTAACGTTTGCGCGGCCTATCTAGCGTCTTCACACGCTACACCCGCAAGATTTGGCCGTTGAGGCGGCACGAGTTCCCGAATTCTCCACATTTTGTGCATGAGAAGGCCACTCTGCGACGCAGAGTCTCGCGCGGACGGCACTCTGCTTGCATACTTGTGTTGATGCGAATCTGGCGGAATTATCCGTCGCTTGGTAGCGTTAATGGATTCTTGGTGCCCCTACCGCTAGCATTTCCGGCAGGGATCGTGCTTCAAGGACCAAAGACTTCGGCGGTGCAAACCCGTCCAAGGTCGGAAGGGTACGGAGAGGCTGAATGAGCAAGGTTGGTAGCGACTCCAAGAACACCCTCTATTGCTCGTTCTGCGGCAAGAGCCAGCACGAGGTGCGGAAGCTCATTGCGGGCCCGACCGTGTTCATCTGCGATGAATGCGTCGAACTCTGCATGGACATCATCCGCGAGGAGAACAAGTCCTCACTGGTGAAGTCGCGCGACGGCATCCCGACGCCGAAGGAAATCCGCAAGGTTCTGGATGACTATGTGATCGGCCAGGATCACGCGAAAAAGGTGCTCTCGGTCGCGGTTCATAACCACTATAAACGCCTGAACCACGCGACGAAGCACAACGATGTCGAACTCGCCAAATCCAACATTTTGCTGATCGGGCCGACCGGCTCGGGCAAGACGCTGCTCGCGCAGACGCTTGCCCGCATTCTGGACGTGCCGTTTACGATGGCTGACGCCACGACGCTGACCGAAGCGGGTTACGTCGGCGAGGACGTCGAAAACATCATTCTCAAGCTGTTGCAAGCCGCCGACTACAATGTCGAACTCGCGCAGCGCGGCATCGTCTATATCGACGAAATCGACAAGATCAGCCGCAAATCCGATAACCC
>CAZUJE010000131.1:0-7913 GCA_964620215.1 uncultured Hyphomicrobiales bacterium | reverse complement strand
TTTTCCAGTCCACGGCGTTCAAGACCGCGGTCAAACGCCTCGGAATTCTCCCGCACCCATTTCGGATCGAACATGGAAATCGCCTTCTAAGTCATTGGCGAGGAATCAAATTCCCCACCCGGAATCGGGTACCGCGAAACAGTGTTCTTGGGAAGCAAACGCTATTCGGCTGGCGTACTGGCGGGGGTGTCGGCGGCGTCCTTTGCCGCATCCGCCCGCGCTTTCTTCCGCTCCGTCATCTTCACGAGATAGATCGAGATTTCGTAGAGCAGCAAAGTGGGGATCGCAAGCGCGAACTGGCTGATGACGTCGGGCGGCGTCAGGATGGCAGCCGCCACGAACACGCCGACAATCGCATAGCGCCGCTTTTCGCGCAGCCAGTCGGCGGTGACGACGCCGATGCGGGCGAGCAGCGTGAGGATGACCGGCAACTGGAAGCAGATTCCGAATGCGAAAATCAACGCCATGATCAGCGACAGATATTCGGACACGCGCGGGAGCAGCGTGATTTCGGCAGCGCCGTCTCCGCCCGCCTGCTGCATGCCGAGGAAAAATTTCATCGCGAGCGGCATCGCGACGAAATAGACGAACGACCCGCCGAGGAAAAAACAGAACGGCGTCGCGATCAGATACGGCAGAAACGTATGGCGCTCGTGTTTATAGAGGCCCGGCGCCACGAACATATAGATTTGCGTGGCGATCACCGGGAATGAGAAAAACGCCGCGCCGAACAGCGCGATCTTGATCTGCGTGAACAAAAATTCCTGCGGCGCGGTGAAGATCAGCTTCAGCTCGGTCTTGTCGCCCGCAGCGAGGTAATAGGGAAACAACAACACGTTGTAGATATGCTTCGCGAAAAAGAAGCAGATGAAAAACATGATGAAGAAAGCGATCAGCGCCTTGATGAGCCGCGAGCGCAGCTCGATCAGATGCTCCATCAAGGGCGCGCGCGAAGCGTCGATGTCTTCCTGGCCGGCCGGATCGCTCACGAACCACTCCCGGATTTTGACGAGGGAGTCGGCACGGCTTCAGGCGGCACGACTGGATTGGTCGGCACCGGATCGACGGTGGGTGCTGGCGGAGCAACCGAAGCGGGTTCGGTTTTCACCGGCGTGTCGAGCGAAGCCTGAATATCGCTCGTGACTTTATCGAGCGGGTTCACGGTCATGTTCAGTTTTTCGGCCTGCTTGCGCAGGTCATCCAGCTCGGCTTCGCGCATGGCGTCGTTGAACTGGCCCTGAAACTCGGAGGCCATGCGCCGGACCTTGCCCATCATCTGACCGATGGCGCGCAGGACTCCCGGCAATTCCTTCGGCCCGATGACCACGAGCGCGACGATGCCGATGACTAGAAGTTCGCTCCAACCGATATCGAACATGGCCTAAACGGCCGCCCGGAGTCCCGCGCCTGCCCGCGCTCTCGCGGGCCGGTCCAGCGGGCCGGAAATCAGCCGACCTTCTTCTCGGTTTCGCGGACTGGCTGCGGCGTAGTCGTAGCCTGATGATTGATCGTCTTCGGGTCGGCAGGCGTCGTTGCCGCCGGCTGCTCGTCGTCGGACATGCCCTTCTTGAAGGCCTTGATGCCCTTGGCGGCGTCGCCCATCAGTTCGGAAATCTTGCCGCGGCCGAACAGCAGCATCACCACGACTAGAACGACGATCCAGTGCCAGATACTCAAACCACCCATAGCGCTTCGCTCCGCTTGTCCGTCCGCCGTCGTGCCGCGTTAACGTTTGCGGCGGCGCCGGACCATTGATTTGAACCGAACCTAGGGCTCGGTGGCGGCAAAAACAAGAACTTCAGCGGGATCGATCTCCACCCCGATGTCGTCGCCCGGCTGCACTAGGCCCGGATCACGTACTCTTGCGTAGAGAGGCGCATCAAGGCCGGAAACCACGATTTCAAGTAAATCCACCACCCCCAGAAAACGCCGGGTCACGAGGCGGCCCTGAATGCAGTGTCCGGCGGGTTTCAGGCTGAATGCCTGCGGGCGGACACAGACCACCACACGGGTTCCGTCCTTGAACTTGGCCGCATCGAAGGTGCCGAGCGCCGTCTCGACGCGGCCGCCATTCACGGTCGCCGCAACCTCGTTCATTTCGCAGAAGAAGCGCGCGGAAAACAGGCTCTGGGGATTGCGATAGAGATCGCCCGGCTCGCCGACTTCGAGGAGCTTCCCGCCCCGCATCAGCACGATGCGGTCCGCCATGCGCATCGCTTCCTCCGGATCGTGCGTCACGATCAGACAGGTGGCCCGCGCCTCCCGCATGATCGCCAGCGTGTCGTCGCGCACCTTGTCCCGTAGCCGCCGGTCGAGGCCGGAGAACGGCTCGTCCATCAAAATGACCGCGGGCCGCGGTGCGATGGCGCGGGCGAGCGCCACGCGCTGCTGCTCGCCGCCTGAAAGCAGATGCGGATAGTCGTTCGCATGGATGCCAAGGCCGACGCGCTCCAGCGCGTTCCTCGCCTGCCGCTCGCTTTCCACTTTGGAAAAGCCGTGCAGGCCAAACATCACGTTCTCTAAATTCGACAAGTGAGGAAACAGCGCGTAGTCCTGAAACATCATGCCGATGCCGCGTTTTTCCGGCGGCAAAAAATTAGCCGGTCCCGCGATTTCCAATCCGTCGAGCAGAACCCGTCCGCCGCTTGGCCGCTCCAGTCCCGCAGCGAGGCGGAGCAATGTCGTTTTTCCGCATCCGGAATGGCCGATCAGCGCGACCACTTCTCCCGGTTGAATGTCGAGCGTCACGCCGCGCACGGACTCCACGCTTCCGTAAGCGTGGCGCACGTCGTCGAACGAAATGCTGGCGGCAATAGATGCGGGGGTTCTGATCCCCGGCTTACGCGATACGACCGGGTCGTGCACGGCTAGCCCTTGCGGCGCGGCGGCGAGCCGGAAGGCTCGGGCGCTTCCTCTTCTTCCGGTGCCGGGGCGAGCGTCAGATCGAGGTCGCCGGCATCCAGCGGCTCCTCGTCGTCACGCAGGAGGGAGCTGTCGTTCGGCATCGGCACGCTGAAGCCCGAAGGCAGGCGGCCTTCGAGGAAACCCGCGCCCTTCAGTTCATCGAGGCCTGGCAGATCGTCGATGGACTCAAGCCCGAAATGAATCAGGAAATCTTCCGTGGTGCCATAGGTCACCGGGCGGCCCGGTGCGCGGCGGCGGCCGCGCAGGCGCACCCATCCGGTTTCAATGAGAACGTCCAGCGTGCCCTTGGAAATCGTGACGCCGCGGATTTCCTCCACCTCGGCGCGGGTGACGGGCTGGTGGTAGGCGACGATCGCAAGCGTCTCGATGGCGGCGCGCGACAGTTTGCGCGGCTCCGCTACTTCCTGTTTCATCATGTGGCCGAGATCGGCGGCGGTGCGCAGCGCCCATTTGCCGGCAACCTTCACGATGTTCACGCCGCGCGGCGCGTAGAAGTCGATCAGTACGCCCAGCAAAGCCTTCAGGTCTGTGCCTTCCGGCAGGCGCGACTGTATGGTTTTCTCGTCGAGCGGTTCGGAAGCGGCGAACAGGATCGCTTCCAGCAGGCGCAGTTTCTCCTCGTTCTCCGCCGAAGTTTTCTTCGACGACGAATGCGCAGACTGAAACTTTTCAGCGCGGAGTGCGGTCAATTGCTTTTCTCCCCTTCAACAAGCCGTACCGTTTGCCGGCGCCGCAGGTATAGCGGCTCAAACGGAGCCTTCTGTTGCACTTCAATCATTCCCTCGCGCACCATTTCAAGGCTGGCGGTAAAGCTTGACGCAAATACGGTCATCCGCATTTCCGGCTCGACCAGATACTTGATGAGAAACTGATCCAAACGCGTCCAGTCCGTCGCCTTCCCGATCATCCGCTCCAGCGCCTCGCGCGCCTCTTTCAGCGACCAGACGGTGCGAAGCGGCAGTTTTACCGTCTGCAAGGCATGGCGCTGGCGCTGCATGGCATAAGCCGAAAGCAGGTCATAGATCGATGCGGTATATTTCCCCGGCAACGTTTCGGTTTTTTCCGGCATGCCGCGCTGGAAGAAATCCATGCCGAGCCGGTGCCGCGTAATCAGCCGCGCACCCGCCTGCCGGATCGCTTCGAGATGCTGCAACCGCGCCTGTAGATCGGCGGCGAGATCGGCCGCGGAAGGCTCTTCGTCCTCCGGTGGTTCCGGCAGGAGCAGCCGCGACTTCAGATAGGCGAGCCAGGCGGCCATCACGAGGTAATCGGCGGCGATCTCGATCTTCAGGTCGCGCGCCTGTTCGATGAACAGAAGGTATTGGTCCGCAAGCGCCAGAATGGAAATCTTCGCGAGGTCCACCTGTTGATTGCGGGCGAGAGCCAGCAGGAGGTCGAGCGGACCTTCAAAGCCCGCCACGTCCACCATGAGCGCTGGCCCTTCGGGTTGAATGCGCTCGCCTTCCGGCCGCTCGAAATCGCTGGTTTCCAAGGGTGATTCCTTATTCAGGCGACCGCGATCATAGCCGAAAAACGAACCCTTGCGGCGGCGACATCGAAGCTCTCCAAAGGACGTTTGAGGAGGCCCAGGGCGGCGTCCGCCCGGTCCCTGGCATCGCCGGAAAGTTCAGGGGTACCAGTTACCACATCCTGCATTTCATCCATCTTGCCGTTGCAATGGAGGTTGAGATCGCAGCCCGCCGAGATGGCGGCCTCCGCGCGCGAGCGCAGGGAACCCTGCAATGCCTTCATGGAAAGATCGTCGCTCATCAATAATCCATCGAAGCCGATGCGCTTGCGGATCATTTCAGCGATCACAATTGGCGAGACTGTGGCGGGCCGTTCCGCATCAATCGCGGAATACACAACATGCGCGGTCATCCCGATGGGCAGATGGTTCAAGCGCCGGAAGGCTTCGAAATCGGTGCGGTCCAACTCTTCGAGTGAAGTTTCGACGACCGGCAAATCCTCGTGGCTGTCCGCGCGCGCGCGGCCATGTCCGGGAATGTGTTTCAGTACCGGCAGCACGCCGCCATTCATCAAGCCATCGGTAGCGCATTTCGCCAGCCCGGCCACGGTTTCCGGATCCTCGCCATAGGCGCGGTCGCCGATGATGCCGTGGCCATCGGGATGGCGGATGTCGGCTACCGGCAGACAATCGACATTGATGCCGAGTGCGTGGAGATCGGCTGCGATCAATCGCGCACCGAGCCGCGCCGCTTCCGCCCCAACCTGAGGGGCTTTCTTGAATAACGTTTCGAACACGGCGGCCGGCGGATAATCCTGCCAATGCGGCGGCTTCAGGCGTTGTACGCGACCGCCTTCCTGATCGATCAGGACCGCCGCATCCTTCTTGCCGACGATGGAGCGGAAATCCGAAGTGAGCGCTCTCACCTGTTCCGGGTTCTCGATATTACGCGCAAACAGGATCAGCCCGAACGGCCTGCGATCGGAAAACAAGGTGCGCTCTTCCGGCG
Source organism: uncultured Hyphomicrobiales bacterium (assembly GCA_964620215.1). GTDB lineage: Bacteria > Pseudomonadota > Alphaproteobacteria > Rhizobiales > Xanthobacteraceae > JAUSIF01. Next base: position 2,511 of record CAZUJE010000131.1, on the reverse strand, counting down.
AGAAGCGTGTGCCGGAGATTCCAAGAATGCAGGCACTGGTCATGGCTCGCGCGTAGAGGCGCAAAAGCGATGCGTCAAGCGAGTGAACGAAAGAATAGTGGAGAAGAAACCAGCGAACCTCAGTTGCGCTGGATGATGCACTCGCCGCCTGCGGCCTTCAGGTTTTCGCAGATTTCGCTGGCGCGGGCACGGTCGTTAAACGGACCAAGCTGGGCGCGGTAGAACGTGCCGCGCTCGCCGAGATTGGCGCGGCGGATCTGGGCCTGCTGGCCGCCAAGCACACTGGCGTAACGCTGCTGGACCTGCTGCCAGGCCGTCTGCGCTTCCTGTTCGGTCTTCTGCGAAGCGACCTGCACCACATAGCTGCCGGCGGGCAGTGGCGACTGCACGGCAATGGTCGGCGCGGGAGCACGCTGCACGGGCGGCGGGCTGTTGTTGACCGATGCCTGCTGCTGCGGTGGTGGTGCGGCGCGCTGCGGCTGGGCATTTGGAATATCGGCCCACGGATTGCCGCTCGCGGGTGCCGGGGCGTTGCTCTGCTGGGTACGGGCCTGCTGCTGCGGGATCGCCTGTTGCGCCGGAGCCGAACCGCCATCGCGCTCAGCGTAGCTGTTGATGCTCATCGGTGCGTTGGAAACCTGTCCCTGACGCTGCGTGCTGCCGGTCGTGTTCGCGCGGCCCTGATCACCGACGACGCTGCCATCGGCGCGGACGCTGTAGGTGCGGACGCGCTTCGGTTCGCCTTCGGCTACTGGTGTCTGGGTTTGTGCCTGTTGGCGCGGCGGCTGGTTCGCCTGTGGAACGGCGGCAAACGGACTCGAGCCCGGCGCGGGAGCGCGGCCAACCGGCTCTTCCTGACGCGACACGATGCGCTCACCCGACTGAGGAGGGCTATCGAAGCCGACGCGGTCGTTGTTCTTGCCTGGCTCGGAGGCCTGCGTATTGGCGGCGGGCGTGGCTTTGGACGGAGTTGTCTCCGCCTTGATGGTTTTCGGTGCGCCGCTGGTGCCAAACACAGCGCGATAGGCGAATACGCCGGTCACAGCCAGAACCGCGATACAGGCGGCCGCAATGCCGACTAGGAGCCAGCTTTTGCCGCTCTTTTTCTTCGGTGCTTCTTCGTAATAGTCGTCGGCATGCGCGGGCAGATGCGCATCGTCCGCGTAATCCTGATTGTATCCGTTATCGTCACGGCCCCGAGGGCCGCGTCCGTCGTAGGCCTTCGCGGGAGAGCGCTTCTGCGAGCGCGGCTGTTCGGCATAGGCCTGCTGCTCGTAACGGTCATCGTCGTATTGGTCGTCATAACCGTTCTGGGAGTAGGCATTTTTTTGCGAATAGCCCCGCGGCTGCGGTTTCCGCTCTTCCGGATAATCGTATTCGTCCTGCTGCGTGGCGCGCGAGAAGCGAGCTTTTGGCTGCGCCGGCTGGGGCGGATAATCATCTTCGTACTGATCGTCGTGGGGACGAGAGACCTGCGCGCGCTGATCGGCCTGCCGGGCGGCAGGACGTCCATTCGGGCGCGGACGGGCACGCTCTTCATGCCCGCTCATATCACGGTCGTCGAAACCGACTTCGTTATAGGTAAGCGCGCCGTTATTGCCGTTGGTCTGCTGCTCAGCCTGATCGTCGTGCGAATGATCTTCCTGCGCGCGGGAGTGAAGATCGCGCTCATCATGCCGCGGCTCGATTGAGCGCGGGCGATAACTGTCTGCGACACCGCGGCGACGTTCCGAAATCGGCTTATTAACAGCGACAAAATCCGCAAACGGATCATCCTGCCCGATCAGACGGGCAAGCTCGGCCAGCGGGTCTTCGAAACGGCGAACGCTACGTACACCCGTTCCCTGCGGAACTGGTTGTGCTTGCGCCATGGCCCGAGTGGCCCTGAACCTTGTCTCGTCGGTCATATTATTCGAACAACTCCCCGACGATGGCTTCCACTGGATGGGGTTTAAACTGGAACATCAACGCATCTCCTCAAGAGCCCCCACTCCGAGGATCGCAAGACCGGAGGCTAACACCGTCGCCAACCCAGAGACTAGAGTCAGTCGGGCCAAGGTCAATTCTGGATCATCCCGGATAATGAAGCGTAAATGTGGCATTTCGTTACCGCGGTTCCAGTGGGAGTGAAACTCGCTCGCCAGTTCATGCAGGAAAAAGGCGATTCGATGAGGCTCATGGGCGGCTGCGGCTGCTTCGACCAGTCGTGGCCACTGGGCGATCTTCTTCACCAGCCGCTGTTCCCCCTCGTCGTTCAACCGTTCGATGGCCGCGCCCGCGAGGCCTGAAGCATCGGCATTGAGTTCCGGGAAGGCTTCTTTGGCGTTCCGAAGCACCGACTTCGCCCGCGCGTGCGCATATTGAACGTAGAAAACGGGGTTTTCGCGCGACTGCTCGATCACCTTGGCCAGGTCGAAGTCGAGGGTAGCGTCGTTCTTGCGGAACAGCATCATGAACCGCACCGGGTCTTGCCCAACTTCATCCACAACTTCTCTCAGGGTCACGAAGTCA
>CAZUJE010000130.1:758-8038 GCA_964620215.1 uncultured Hyphomicrobiales bacterium | reverse complement strand
ACAATGTCATCGCGGTGATCGGCGACGGCTCGATGTCCGCCGGCATGGCCTATGAGGCGATGAACAATGCGGGCGCGATGGGCAAGCGCCTGATCGTGATCCTCAACGACAATGACATGTCGATCGCCCCGCCGGTCGGCGCGTTGTCGGCTTATCTCGCGCGGCGACTGTCCGGCCGCACCTATTCCCGTATGCGCGAACTCTGGAACTGGATCGCGGAACGCCTGCCACAACGGATGGCGCGCACAATCCGCCGCGCTTTCGTGCATGGAATGGGTTTTGTCACCGGCGGCACGCTGTTCGAACAACTCGGATTTGAATATGTCGGCCCGATCGACGGTCACAATCTCGATCACCTGCTGCCCGTGCTGAAAAACGTCCGCGACAACGAAAAAGGTGCGACCCTCGTTCATGTCGTGACGAAAAAGGGCAAGGGCTATCCGCCGGCGGAAGCCTCCGACGACAAATATCATGGCGTCGTGAAATTCGACGTGGCGACCGGCGCGCAGTTGAAATCGAAATCGAACGGGCCTTCCTACACGAAAGTATTCGGCGACAGCCTCGCGAAAGAGGCGCGCAAGGACAAGAAGATCGTCGCGGTCACCGCCGCGATGCCCTCCGGCACCGGACTCGATATTTTCGGAGCCGAGTTTCCCGACCGCTGCTTTGACGTGGGCATCGCCGAACAACACGCCGTAACTTTTGCCGCCGGACTCGCCGCGGAAGGGTTGAAGCCCTTTGCCGCGATTTACTCGACCTTCCTGCAACGCGCTTACGATCAGGTCGTGCATGACGTGGCGATTCAAAAACTTCCGGTGCGTTTTGCGATTGACCGCGCGGGTCTGGTGGGCGCCGACGGCCCGACCCACGCGGGCAGTTTCGATGTCGCCTATCTTTCCTGCCTGCCCGATTTCGTTGTGATGGCTGCGGCCGACGAAGCCGAACTCGTCCACATGGTTTCGACCGCGGTCGCAATCAACGATCGTCCTTCCGCCTTCCGCTATCCGCGTGGCGAGGGAACGGGTGTGGCGCTCCCCGAAGGCAAACCGCTGGAAATTGGACGCGGACGCATCGTGCGCGAAGGGACCGCGGTGGCGATCCTCTCTTTCGGCGCGCGCCTCTCCGAATGCCTGAAAGCGGCCGACGAACTCGCCACGCAAGGACTTTCCGCGACCGTCGCCGACGCCCGCTTCGCCAAACCGCTCGACCGCGATCTGATCCTGCGGCTCGCGCGCGAGCATGAAGTGATCGTGACGGTGGAAGAAGGATCGGTTGGCGGGTTCGCAAGTCACGTGCTTGAATTGCTCGCGCGCGAGGGCGCGCTGGATCGCGGTGTAAAACTGCGCCCCATGGTTTTGCCGGATGTATTCATCGAGCAGGACTCGCCCGCCGCCATGTACGTGAAAGCCGGGCTGGATTCACGCGGCATTGTCGCGAATGTGCTTGCGGCGCTCGGCAAGGATGCCCGCGGAGCCATTCGCCGCGCCTGATTAGCGGGTCACGCAGGCCTTTTCGAATGCGTCGGCGGGTTGCTGCGAATTCTTGGTTGGCAATCCGCGTTTGCGCCCGGGAATGTCGAGCAGCAATGTGTCGCCCGCGCGGAACAAGGCAAAAAATTTCTGATCGATCTTTGTCGCGCCGCCGATGTCCACGCCGTCATTCGCCTGACCGGCGGCAAATGCGGTGCCTGAAAATTCCATCCGCACATTGCCGTTGGACAGCCGCACCGGCGTTCCGTCGCCCGGCTTCACGCCGCGCGTGCCGATATGCGTGACGACGCGCATCAATCCGGTCTCGGGCTGACAGGAAAAGGTAATCATCACGTCGCCGTTCGCCAGGCCATAAACGAGTGTCGGTACGCCGTTGGGGCGGTTAAAGGCCCATATCCGGACCTCCTTCGGAACCGGCTCTTTCTTTTTTGCCTTGGCGGCCTTGGCGCTTTTATCCGCCGGTTTTTTTTGCGCTGTCTGCGCCACCACTGGCTCGGCAATGCAGAACGACAGCGCCAGGAAAACCGCCCCCGCTACAGCGAAAGCGCGTCGCAGGAATTTTCCCGGCGAAGCTGCGAAGGCGTCGTTCATGCATCAACTCGGCAGTGGGAAATTTTGGGGATAACTTGGCGGCCGTGCAAGTCTGGTGGCTAAATCAGCCCCATCCGGAGTGACATGACATGCGAATGCGCGCCGATCAACTGCTGGTCTCGCGCGGCCTGTTTGAGAGCCGCGCGCGGGCGCAGGCCGCCATTGAAGCAGGGCTTGTGTCGGCGGCCGGACAAACAGTCAGGAAGGCTTCCCAAACTCTCGAAGCCAATGTGGTGATCCAGGCCGAGCCCGCACATCCCTATGTTTCGCGCGCCGGCGTGAAACTCATGGCGGCGTTGAAACACTTCCGCTTCAAACCGGCCGGGAGGATTTGCCTCGACATCGGCGCTTCGACTGGCGGCTTCACTGATGTGTTGCTGCGCGAGGGAGCAAAAAGAATCTATGCGGTGGATGTAGGCAGCAGGCAATTGCATCCGTCGTTGAGAAACCGGCGCGAAATTGTTTCGCTGGAAAAAACCGACATCCGCAAGCTCAAACGCGACAAGATTCCGGACGCCCCCGATCTTGTGGTGATCGACGTCAGCTTCATCTCGCTGAAACTCGTGTTGCCGAAAGCAACCGGACTGGTGGCGCAAAAAACGGAATTAGTCGCGCTCGTGAAACCGCAATTTGAAGCGGGAAAGAAATTTCTGAAAAAAGGCATTGTGCGGGATGCAGCGATTCATCGCGCTGTCTGCGAGGATATTGTCGCGCTCGCCGCCACTTTGGGCTGGGAAGTTTTGGGCGTGATCGAGTCCCCGATCATGGGCGGCGACGGCAACAGGGAATTTTTACTGGGCGCACGCCGGAGCCGTGCTTCGCGGTAATTATGGGCGCAATCTTGCCACATGGGATGCCTATCCCATTCGTGTTTATGAATGAAATGAAAATGACGACCGCAAGCATCAGCAAAAGGTGGCCGAACTGGCGCGAGGAACTGGCGGAGACCGTGAGGCTCAGTCTTCCGATCGCGCTGACGCAGCTTGGTCAGGTCGCGATGATGACGACCGACCTTGCCCTTGTCGGCCGCCTCGGCGACGAGGCTGTCGCCGCGGCGGCTCTCGGCCAGACGGTTTTGTTCGCCGCTTTCGTCCTCGGCATGGGCCTTGTTTCCGCGGTCGCGCCATTGGCTTCGCAAGCCTTTGGTGCTCGCGAGCCGCGCATGGTGCGCCGTGCGTTGCGCGTAGGCCTGTGGGCGGCGTTGATGCTTGGCGTCCCGCTCTCGATCCTTCAGTTGTGGGGCGCTGAACTCCTGATCGCGCTTGGCCAGGCGCCGTCATCGGCTGCGCTTGCCGACCGCTATCTCACCGGCCTCGCCTGGAGCCTTGTGCCTGCTTGGTGGTTCTTGGCGATCCGCGGTTTCATGGGTGCTGTGAACCGGCCCGAACCGGCGCTCTGGATTACGCTGGTGGCGATCCCGGCCAATTTCGCGCTCGCCTATGTGCTGATCTTCGGTGAGTTTGGCTTCCCGCGTCTCGATCTTCTTGGTGCCGGTATCGCCACGACGATTGTGAATATCGGCATGTGCGCCGCCGCGATCTGGGTCTGCTACCGCCGCCGCCCGTTCAAGAAATATCATGTACTCGGCCGCTTCTGGCGTTTTGATGCGCATCTGTTCAAGGAATTGATTGTGATCGGCGTCCCGATCTCGGGCAGCTTCGCGCTCGAATACGGCCTGTTCGCTTTTGCGGCGCTAATGATGGGCTGGATCAGTACGAGCGCGCTTGCGGCGCATCAGGTCGCCCTGCAATGCGCGGCGATCATGTTCATGGTGCCGTTCGGTATCTCGATGGCGGCGACGACGAGGGTTGGACACGCGGTCGGGCGCAGGGATGCGCTTGCAACGCGGCACGCGGGTTTCATGGCGATCGGACTCGCAGCCGCCTTCATGACGGTAATGACAATTCTCGTCGTGCTGTTGCGCGATGTTTTGCCCGGTCTTTTTCTGGCAGTGGAAATCGCCTCACCCGAAACGCTCACGCTTGCCTCCACGCTTTTGTTGCTCGGATCGACTTTCTTCGTGTTCGACGGCGTACAGACAGTGGCCGCCGGTGCGTTGCGGGGACTGAATGACACGCGCACGCCGCTGGCCTTTGCGGCTTTGAGCTTCTGGGTGATTGGATTTGTGAGTGCCTATGCGCTCGGCTTTCCGCTCGGCCTGGGAGCTGTCGGCATCTGGATCGGCCTTACTGTCGGCCTGTTCGTCTATGCGGTGCTTCTCCTTTGGCGTTTTCACTATCTGACGGCGCGGGGCTATCTGCCCGCCATGACTGGCGCCAATCCGCTGCCGCACGCGGCCGAGTAGCTGCCGGTGGACTGCCTGCCGATAGGCGGGTATCGCCAGAGGCATGAAAGAACAGCTCGCCATCATCCACGTTGGTCATCGGGGTGACGGCATCGCCGATACGAAAAACGGACAGGTATTTGTCCCTTATTCTCTGCCCGGTGAAATCGTGGAAGCCGATAGAAGCGGCGACCGCGCCGAGATCGTTTCCATTCTTGAAAGAAGTCCGGAACGGATCGATCCGGTCTGTCCGCATTTCGGCACCTGCGGCGGCTGCGCGGTCCAGCACTGGCGCGAGGACAAGTATTGCGAATGGAAACGCGAACTCGTCGTCGCGGCTTTGGCGTATGAAGGCATTGATACACCTGTCGCGGAACTGATCGATGCGCATGGCGAAGGACGCCGCCGCGCCGTGCTGCATGCGCGCCGTGGCGGAGAGAAACTTTTACAGGTCGGGTTTTCGGGACGCCGCTCACACACGATCATTCCCATCGATGAATGTCCGGTCTTCGCGCCTTCGATGCGGCGCGCGATCCCGGTTGCATGGCGAATCGCCGAAGTTCTGGAACCATCGGGCAAGCCGCTCGATCTGCAATTCACCGCGACAGACAGCGGCCTCGATGTGGACGTGCGCGGATCGGGTGCGCTGAAGCCGAAGATCATTTCAAGGCTTGCCGCCATCGCAAGCGAGGAAAAGCTCGCGCGCATTACCCGCCATGGCGAGATGACCGCGCAGATCGCCGAGCCGTTCGTGCAGTTCGGCAAGGCGAAGGTGTCGCTTCCTCCCGGCGGATTTTTGCAGGCGACCAAGGCGGGCGAAGATGCGCTGGCAGCGATTGTCTTGAAATCCGCAGGCAAGGCAAAACATATCGCCGATCTGTTTTGCGGCATCGGCACATTCACATTGCGTTTGGCGGAAGCGGCGAAAGTCACCGCGATGGATTCCGACGCGACTGCGATTTCCGCGCTCAAGCGGGGTGCGAACACGCCGGGTTTGAAGCCAGTCAATGCGCTGGCGCGGGATCTATTTCGCCGGCCGCTGACCGCACCGGAACTGTCCGGTTTCGATCTTGCCGTCCTCGATCCGCCGCGTCAGGGCGCGGAAGCGCAGGCGAGGGAATTCGCCAAGTCGAAGCTGAGAAAAATAATCTATGTCTCCTGCAATCCGGCGAGCTTCGCGCGCGATGCGAAAATCATGCAGTCAGGCGGATTGAACCTCGGGAAAGTCACGCCGGTCGATCAGTTTCGCTACTCGGCGCACGTGGAACTGGTTGGCGTATTCGAGCGCTGACTACTGGTAGCCGCCGCCCCAGCGCTGCTGCCACATCTGCTCGCCGATGGTGCAGGACGTGCGCGGCGGGGTCGCGACAGGCACGACAAGCGATTCCGTGTAGGGGTTCGGGCGCGGGGTTAGACCGGCGATTTCCAGCACGAGTTTGTTGCGGATGGCGTCCGCGAATTGCGGACGCTCGCGCACCGGCACGATAAATGCGCCGGGCCCGCCGATCACGCAGTCCTCGTAGTAAACGTCCAGTTCGGGAATATCGATCATCGAGGCGACCGGGGTCTTCAGCAAAATGGGGAGGCCGTTAATGGTGATGCCCTTTTTCACCGCCTCGTCGCGCGTCGGCTCGAGCAGATCGCCCTGATTGTTGGTGCCGTCGCCGGAAATGTCGATCACGCGGCGAATGCCTTTGAAATTCGTGCCAAACAGCGGAACGGAAAATTTGATCGCTCCGGAAATCGAAGTGCGATAGGCGCGGCGCAGCGGCGCGTCTTTAAGCTGCTGAGCGAAATTTTCCGCCGCGGCTTTGCCATCGATCAATTGCCAGGGAATCACCACCCGCTGTTCGGAAGCGCCTGCCCATTCGACATAAGTCACTGCAATGCGGCCGTGCGGACCTTTTGAAAGAGCGTCGATAAATTGCGGTGAGGTGATACCGATCACATAGCCGTCGCGTTGCAGCGCGAGTTCATCGAAATCCATCGAGTAGGAAATATCGACTGCGAGGATAAGTTCGACATCCACCGGCACACGCTCATCGGAAGAGACGGCGGCCGATGCCGGAAGCAGGACAAGAACAAGAGACGCAGCCCGCAGAGCGCGCGCAAGCCATGGAACCATCGCAGCCTCCATTCTTGTCCGAAGGAAATGCTGCCATGCTTTCGCGGCGTCACCAAGGCAGGAGAGAGTGCAGTCGTGTGAATAACGCGGTCAAATGTCCAGCGGCTCAGTCGCGGCGATCTCAATGCCAAAACCGCTGAGACCGACATAAGTGTGCGAACTGGAGGTGAGGAGCCGAATCGAGGAGATGTCGAGGTCGCGCAGGATTTGCGCGCCGAGGCCCACCTCTCGCCACTGTTTGTCGCGCGCGGTTTCACTGGCATCGCTTTCCGCGCCGGGCTTCACGACCGGCACGCCGGCGGTGCCGTCGCGCAACACGACGAGCACGCCGCGGCCCTCTTTCTTGAAACGGGTGAGCGCGCGGCGCACGGATTTGGCGCCGCCGATCACATCGCCCACCACATCGGCGCGGTGCAGGCGCACCAGAATGTTTTTTCCGTCGCCTACGCGGCCATGCACGAAGGCCATGTGATAGACCGCGTCGAAGGGCGTGAGGAATGCGTAGCCGGTCAACTCGCCGATCTCGCTCTCGACCGGAAATGTTGAAACGCGCTCCACGAGTTTTTCGCGCGCCTGCCGCCAGGCGATCAGGTCGGCGATTGAAACGATTTTCAGCTTGTGCGCCTTCGCGAATGCCGCGACATCGCTCCCGCGCATTACGCTGCCGCTGTCGTTGACGAGTTCAGCGATCACGCCGACCGGTGGGAGGTTCGCGAGCTTGCAGAGATCGACACAAGCTCCCGCACGGCACGCGACCTTCTTCCGTGCGTCGCAGGTTTCGCCGCGAGCC
>CAZUJE010000130.1:0-748 GCA_964620215.1 uncultured Hyphomicrobiales bacterium | reverse complement strand
AACGCGGTTACGGGTTGGCCGGAGCGCATAAGCACGCCGCCTTCAAGCGCGATCAACCGAAACACATGGCCGGGCCGGACGAAATCGGATGGGCCCATGTTCGGGTTGGCGAGCGCGCGAACGGTGTTTGTGCGCTCCTCCGCCGAAATGCCGGTTGTCAGCCCATGACGCACATCGACGGAAACGGTGAAAGCGGTGCCGAGCGGCGCGTCGTTCGCCGACACCATCGGATCGAGATGCAGGCGGCGCGCCTCGGATGGCGGCAGCGGCGTGCAGACGATGCCGCTCGTATGCCGGATGATGAACGCCATTTTTTCCGGGGTGCAGGCGGAAGCTGCGACGACGAGATCGCCTTCGTTCTCGCGGTCGAAATCGTCGGTGACCACGACGATCTCGCCGCGCGCGAACGCTTCGATCGCTTCGGCGACGGCCTGGGTATTTGCGGCTACCGCGTTCATTTGTTGGAAGGCGGGAACGGCCACGACACCGGCTCGCCGACCTGTCCGCGCTGGCGCAGGTAATGATCCGCGATCACGCAGGCGAGCATGGCTTCGCCGACCGGCACCGCGCGGATGCCGACGCAGGGGTCGTGACGGCCCTTGGTGGAGACTTCCGTCTCATTGCCGTAGCGGTCCACGGTTTTACGCGCAGTCAAAATGGAAGAAGTCGGCTTCACCGCGAAACGGGTGACCACCGGCGCGCCGGTGGAAATTCCGCCGAGAATTCCGCCTGCCTTGTTGGAAAGAAA
>CAZUJE010000129.1:0-8103 GCA_964620215.1 uncultured Hyphomicrobiales bacterium | reverse complement strand
GCCTGGTTCAGCATCGACACGACAAGATCGCGGCGTTCCTTGAACGCCTTGTTGTTCCTTGGAATGAAATCCTGCGGCCCGTCGAGCGCCTCCACGCCCGCCCACTGCGTGATGGAGGACGGGTTGGTGGTGGACTGCGATTGCAGGGCGCCCATCGCCTTGATCAGCATTTCCGGGCCGCCCGCATAGCCGAGCCGCCAGCCGGTCATGCAGTAGGCCTTCGACAGGCCGTTCAGTGTGAGCGTCCGCTCATAGAGTTTCGGTTCGACCTGCGCCGGCGTCGTGAATTCGAAGTCGTCATACACAAGGTGCTCATACATATCGTCGGAGAGCACCCACACATGCGGGTGCTTCACGAGCACATCGGTGAGCGCCTTCAATTCCGCGCGCGTGTAAGCCGCACCGGAAGGGTTCGATGGCGAGTTGAAGATCAGCCACTTCGTCTTCGGCGTGATCGCCTTTTCCAGCGCCTCCGGCTTGATCTTGAAGCCGTCTTCCAGCTTCGCGACCACAGGCACGGGCGTGCCGCCCGCGAACAGGACAATGTCCGGGTAGCTCACCCAGTAAGGTGCGGGGATGATGACTTCATCGCCCGGGTTGATCGTGCAGACGAGGGCGTTGAACAGCACCTGCTTGCCGCCGGTGCCGACGGAAATCTGGCTCGGCTTGTAGTCGAGCCCGTTCTCGCGCTTGAACTTGCGGCAGATCGCGGCCTTCAACTCGGGAATGCCGTCGACGACGGTGTATTTCGTTTCGCCGCGCTTGATCGCGGCAATCGCGGCTTCCTTGATGTTGTCCGGCGTGTCGAAATCCGGCTCGCCCGCAGACAGAGCAATGACGTCCTTGCCCTGCGCTTTCAGTTCTTTTGCAAGGCCTGTAATCGCAATGGTGGGCGACGGCTTGATGCGGCCTAACGAGTCAGCGAGGAATCCCATGATCGGCTCCGAGAAAGCGCGCGAAAATACGGGCGACGGGCCGGGGAAGCAAGCAGACAATCCAGCGCATCCGCCTCTTTCTGCACGAAGATGATAAAATTGCTCATGGACAAACTCCTCAGCACGATTCGGACCGGAGACTGGATCACCCGCGAAAGGATCGTGGTCTATTCCGCGATCCTGCTTGTGGTCGGGTTCGCCGCCATCGGCTGGGTGGTCGCCACCGCCGATGGCGCGGTGGACTTCAAGCGGCGGCCGCTCGGGACCGATTTCTCCAATGTCTATGCGGCGGGGAAATGGGTGCTGGAGGGTCGCCCCGAAGCGCCGTTCTCCCCGCCGCTGCAACATCAGATGGAAAAGCGGGTGTTCGGCGAGGACACACCTTTCTATGGGTGGCACTACCCGCCGGTGTTTCTGGGGCTCGCGGCGTTGCTGGCAACGATGCCGTATCTCCTGTCGCTGCTGGTCTGGCAGGTCACGACGCTGATTGCCTATCTAGGGGTCATCCGTGCGATCGTTCACGACCCGATGCCGGTGCCGCAGACGACGCTGCCGGTCTTTAAAAAAATAGGAATGGTCGAAGAGAAGGGCGGGCGGCTTCCGTTCTGGCTGCTTCCAGCGCTCGCCTTCCCGGCGGTGTTCGTGAATATCGGCCACGGCCATAACGGATTTCTCACGGCGGCGCTGATCGGCGGCGGGTTGTTGTTGATCGACCGCAAGCCGGTGGTCGCCGGAATCCTGTTCGGGCTGCTCTGCTACAAGCCGCAATTCGGAATGCTGTTGCCGCTGGTGCTGGGCATCAGCGGGCGTTGGCGCGTGTTTTTTGCGGCGAGCGCTACCGTCGCCGCTGTCTGCGCGCTGACCTGGCTCGGCTTCGGCACGCAAACCTGGATCGCCTTCCGCGAGAGTCTGGATTTCACCCGCACGGTGGTGCTGGAGCAGGGCGACACCGGCTTCCATAAAATCCAGAGTCCGTTTGCCGCCGTGCGGCTATGGGGCGGGCCGGTGCAGCTTGCCTATGCCGTGCAGGCAGCGGCGGCTTTCACCTGCGCCGTGATGCTCGCGATTATCTGGCGTAGTCAGGCCGCGTTTGCACTGAAAGCGACGGCACTGCTCGCGGGCGCACTGCTTTCGACACCTTATCTTCTGGATTACGATCTTGTCGTGATGGGACCGGCGATCGCGTTTTTCGCAGCGCACGGTTTCCAGCGCGGTTTTCTGTCCTGGGAAAAAACGCTGCTGGCATTTGTCTGGTTTGCGCCGCTGCTGACGCGCGCGTTGGCGGAAAATTTATATCTCCCGCTTGGCCTGATCGCGCTGATTGTGCTGTTCGGTCTGGCGGTCCGGCGCTCCGCCGCCGATCTTGCGGGCGCGCGCCATTAAGCTAGGCTTCCTCACCATCCGATAAAAACAAACGGGAGGAAGTAATGTTGAAGACCGCGCTCGCCGCCACCGCACTGACTTTCACTCTCATTCTATCCGCCGCCGCGCAACAGCCGCCCGCCGCGGCCACAACTGCGCCGGCTATCAAACGCATTCCGCTGCAAAAGTTCGACGTGCCGGGCAGCAATTATGAAGTCGTGATCGGCATTGCCGAGATTGCGCCGAACGTCGAGAGCATCGGCAAGCACAATCATCCGGGTATCGAAGCCGGATACATGATTGAAGGCAGCAGCGTGCTCACGCTGGAAGACGGAAAGAAAATCGAGTTGAAGCCGGGAAGCTCTTATCAGATTCCGGCGGGTGCAGCGCATGATGCCGGGGTCGGCGCGCAGGGCGGCAAGATCATCGCCGTCTATGTGGTCGAGAAGGGCAAACCGCTCGCTTCGCCTGTAAAATAATTCCAGACATGCAGGGAGCGCGGTGCTGCCAGTCCGGCGGTGTCGCGCTCTTTTCATTTGCGCTCATGCCCGTATAAGCGGACGCATGTTCACACTCTATTCGATGCAGCTTTCAGGAAATTCCTACAAGGTGCGGCTGTTATTGTCGCGCCTCGGGCTTCCCTATCGCCTCGTGGAAGTGGACATCCTGAAAGGCGAGACGCGGACGCCGGAATTTCTCGCCAAGAATCCGGACGGCCATGTGCCGCTCCTGGAGCTTGAAGGCGGCCACCGGCTGGCGGAATCCAATGCGATCCTCGTCTATCTCGCGGAAGGCACGCGCTATATGCCGGACGACAAACTGGCGCGGGCGGAAGTATTGCGCTGGATGTTTTTCGAGCAGCACAGCCATGAGCCGGCCATCGCTGCCGCCCGTTTCTGGCTGCATCTCGTGAACGGGCGCGAACTGCGTGCCAACGAAATCGATCAGTGGATGGAGCAGGGATACGCCGCGCTCTCGCTGATGGAGCGGCATCTTTCGGCGAACAAATTTTTCGTCGGCGATCATGCGACGGTCGCGGATCTGGCGCTCTACGCGCATACCCATGTCGCGCCGGAGGGAGATTTCGACCTGTCCGGGTTCCCGGCGGTTAACGATTGGTTAACGCGTGTTGCAGCCGAACCGGGCCATGTCGCGATGGACGCAGTTTCCGGCGCAACCACGCGCGTTTCGCTCGCGGACGCATAAATTCTCCGCCATTTTTCGGTCACACCTGACTTTTGCGCGCCACGATCCCGTCAAAGCGCCGACGCCATCGGAAGCAGAATGCACTCCGCTGGAGAGGGACGATTCGCGGTGATTTCCATGAACGACTTTACTTCGCCGGAGCGGGAAACGATCCGTTCGGCGGTGCGCCACAGGAGCCTTGGCTCGGCCTATGCCGAAGCGATGGTCGTGATCGCGCTTGTGTTCTCGATCTGCGTAATCCTTTTTATCATGACCGCCGATGCGGCGTTCGCCCAGACGATGCAGCCGCAGAGGCTGGATAACGGCACCCGCAACATCATCGGCGCCTGGCTGGTGGCCATCCTCGGTTTCATGTGCGTATTGACGATGCGGATGCTGTGGGGTTTCGACCCGCGCCGCTCGCCGATGCGGACTCCTCGCCGCCGCTGATCGCAGTATTTTTACCGTAAGGCTTCTCTGATTTTGGCCACGCGCTTCGGCCCGGCGCGGGAACATGTTAGCGTTTGCCGCATTGTTCATTGCTCAAAAAGAGAAAGCCCGTGCATTTACGCATATTGGTCGCAGCATTCCTCACCATGGCTGCCGTTTCCGCCTCCGCGCAGCAGAAATCCGAAATCAGCAGCCAGAAGGCGAAATTCCGCGCGGATGTCATCGTCAAAGGACTGGCGAATCCGTGGGCGCTGGCGTTTTTGCCGGAGGGCCGTCTGCTCGTTACCGAGCGCCCGGGCAAGATGAGCGTCTATGGTGCGGACGGAAAACTTATCGGCGTTGTGAGCGGTGTCCCCGAAGTCGCGGCGGTGGGGCAGGGCGGGTTGCTCGATGTTGTGCTTGCGACGGATTTTGGAAAATCAAAGCGTATCTATTTCACCTTCGCCGAACCGCGCGCGGACAGGAAAAACGGCACGGCGGTGGCGTCGGCCACGCTTGCCGATGAAAAAACCAAGCCGCGGCTCACGGACGTGAAAATCATTTTCCGGCAGGAGCCTTCTTACGGAGGCGGCTTCCATTTTGGTTCGCGCATCGCGATTGCGCGCGACGGAAATCTGTTCGTGACGCTTGGCGAGCGCAATCAAAAATCTCCCGCGCAGGATTTGAACGAACACTTGGGAAAAGTGGTGCGGATCGCGCCGGACGGATCGGTACCGAAGGATAATCCATTCGTTGGAAAGCCGAATGCGAAACCGGAAATCTGGTCCTATGGCCACAGGAATCCGCAATCCGCCGCGATCAATCCACAAAACGGAAAATTATGGGTCGTGGAGCACGGTGCCCGCGGCGGCGACGAGATCAATGTGCCGGAAGCCGGAAAAAATTACGGCTGGCCGGTCATTACGTATGGCCGCGATTATTCCTATCTGAAAATCGGCGAAGGCACCCACAAGGAAGGCATGGAGCAGCCTATTCATTATTGGGATCCATCCATCGCGCCTTCGGGCATGGCCTTCTATACGGGCGATGCGTTTCCAGGCTGGAAGGGCAGCCTGTTCGTGGGCGCGCTGGCGCTGCAACATCTCAACCGGCTTGAGCTGAACGGCGAGAAAATCGTCAGCGAGGAACGGTTGCTCGCGGATTTCGGCGAGCGCATCCGCGATGTGCGGCAGGCGCCGGACGGCACGCTCTGGCTCGTCACCGACAGCCGCGACGGGAAGATCATCCGGTTGTCGCCGGCGAAGTAATCCGTCCCGCAAACGGGCCATAAGGCCCATGCTGCTGGCGTTGTCCCCGTCATAAACGCTTGATAGCTTGCCGCTCCGGCGGGCCCGTAGCTCAATGGTTAGAGCCGACCGCTCATAACGGTCTGGTTGGAGGTTCGAGTCCTCCCGGGCCCACCATTTCACGGGCTTCTGCCGGTTGGGGGAGAAAATGGGACGCAAACTTATATTGAAGGCCGGGGACGGCCATCAGCTCGGCGCTTACCGGGCGGACGCGGCGGGAATGCCGAAAGGCCGTATCGTCGTCATCCAGGAAATTTTCGGCGTCAATCATCATATTCGCGGCGTGTGCGACCGGCTGGCGGCGGCGGGCCATACCGCCATCGCTCCGCAGATTTTCGACCGCATGAACCGCGATTTCGAGAGCGGCTACTCGCAGACCGAGATCGATCATGCGATGGCCTATATCGGCAAGCTCGACTGGGTGAAGGTGATGGTGGACGTCGAAGCCGCCATTGACAGCCTGAAAGGCAATGGGCCGGTCGCGGTGCTCGGTTTTTGTCTGGGCGGCACTTTGTCGTTCCTGGCGGCAACAAAATTCAACGGGCTTGCGGGTGCCGTCTGCTATTACGGCGGTGCCATTGCGAAATACGCGGATAACAAGCCGCGTTGCCCGGTGCTGATGCATTTCGGTGAACTCGACGGCCACATCCCCATGTCGGATGTGAATCTGATCCGGCAGAAACAGCCGCAGGCCGAAATCCACGTCTATGGCGGCGCGGGCCACGGCTTCAACTGCGACGAACGCGGAAGCTTCGAGCCGCAGAGCCAGAAGATCGCCTGGGAGCGCTCGCTTGCGTTTCTGGCCAAGGTTTTCGGCAAGCAGGCGATGCTGATGGCGGCTCCGTTGAAAGCAGGCGCGGCTGCTATGCCGGGCACAGCGAAAACAAAACCGGCGCCGAAATCCGGCAAGATCAAAACGACCAAGGCTCAGGTGAAAGCCGCGAAGAAGGTGCGCAAGAAAACCTCGAAAAAAGATCATATCGCTGAAAAGAAGCGTGTGCAGAAACTTCGCCGCCGGAAGCTGAAGGTGAAACGGCGTACGAAGGCACGCAGGGCGGGAAGGAAGAAGTAATCGTAAGCATTTAAAAACGTCGTCATGCCCGGCCTTGTGCCGGGCATATTTTTTACTTCCTGCGAATAATCGGCGCCGCTGCCTTCAGCGAAGCAATATCTGTGTAGCCGATCTGGCCCATGCACTGGTGCAGTTCGGTGTTGAGCATATCGAGCGTGAATTTCGGCCCCTTCAGGCCGAGCGCCGCCACCGAATACATCATGGCACGGCCGATCAGGCAAAAGTCGGCGCCCGCGGCGAGCGCCTTCACGATGTGCTCGCCCGAGCGGATGCCGCTGTCGAGGATCAGCGGATAGTTTGGGCCGACGGCCTTTCGAATGTCGCCGATAACATCAATTGAGGGTGGCAGCGCGCCGAGCTGGCGGCCGCCGTGGTTTGAGACGACCACGCCATCGCAGCCGATTTCCTTCGCCTTCACGCAGTCTTCCACCGAAAGCAGGCCTTTGGGCAGAAGTTTTCCCTTCCAGCGATTGCGAAGCTTTTTCAACTCGTCCCAGTCGAAGCGGCCCGTCACCTGCGAGGACATGTAGCGCGCGACCGGCATGAAGCCGGTGTTCTTGGAGTAGCGTTCCATGTTGGCGAAACGCGGCACACCCACACGCAAAGTCTGGATCGACCAGAGTGGATGCTTCATCAATTCCCAGACGACGCCGGGCGACCAGCGGAACGGCATACCAAAATTGTTTCTGATGTCACGCTGGCGGCGGGGCGGGATCGGTACGTCCACCGTCACCATCATCGTGTCATAGCCCGCCGTCTCCGCGCGCGTCACGAGATCGGCGACCATTTCCTCGGCGCGGCCGACATAGAGCTGGAACCAGGCATTGTCCGGCGCGATGCCCTTGATGGTTTCCAGCGAAGTACAGGCGGGCGTGGAGATCGTGTAGGGAATGCCGGCTTCGACGCAGGCTTTCGCAATCGTTTCTTCCGCACGCGGCCACATCAGGTTGCCGAGCCCGATGGGTGCGGTGGCGAAGGGCATCGCCCATTTTTTTCCAAACAGCGTGGTCGAGAGATCGCGTTTCTCCACGTTCACCAGCATGCGCGGCATTAGCATCAGGTCTTCGAATGCCTGTTCGTTGCGCGTGACGCCTATTTCGGAGCCGGCACCGCCGTCCAGATAGTCGAAGGCGAATTTCGGCAGGCGCTTTTTGGCGAGCGGGCGGTAATCGTTGATCGACGCGATGGGCATTTCCTGGAGGTCCCGTTTGCGAATGAAACGGCCACTTCGATAGCGGTTTTTCCAATCGCATGAAAGCTCCGATCCTTGTCGTGGAGTCTTTCACGCCTTGCCGAACCCTGCCCGCATCGCTACATACGCGCGAGATATTTCCCTCAAGTTTTGATTTGGATCGCGCAGGCAGATGACGGCCGGGCAATATGCATATCAGATGATCGGCCTGTCCAAGACCTATCCCGGCGGGAAAAAGGTTCTGGACGGAATTCATCTGTCATTTTTCCGGGACGCCAAGATCGGCGTGCTGGGCGTCAACGGCTCCGGCAAATCCACGCTGATGCGGGTCATGGCGGGGCTGGATACCGAATTCACCGGCGAGGCTTTCGCCGGTCCCGGCATCACGGTCGGTTATCTTCCGCAGGAACCGGCGCTGGATGAAACAAAGAATGTGCGCGAGAACGTCGTGCTGGGTGTTGCGGACAAGCAGGCGCTGCTCGACCGCTACAACGAAGTCGCCGCGAACTATTCCGACGAGACCGCCGACGAAATGGCGAAGTTGCAGGACCAGATCGAATCCCAAGGATTATGGGATCTCGATTCAAAGGTCGATCAGGCGATGGACGCGCTGTGCTGTCC
>CAZUJE010000128.1:0-8222 GCA_964620215.1 uncultured Hyphomicrobiales bacterium | reverse complement strand
CGAGGCCGAGATAGGCGAGGTTGCGGTCGAGCGCCGCGGTCGGGCGCTTGCCGGTCTCCTGGATCGGATGCACCGGAAATTCAAACGCAATGCCGCCCGCCTCGCGGATGCCTTCGCGCACGCGCTTGGCCAGATCGATATGGTGCCGGTTGCAGGGTGAGAGGTCAGAGCCGGTCTGCGCAATCCCGATGATCGGCTTGCCGGCCTGTAGTTCGTCGCGCGACAGCCCGTAATTCAGGTAACGTTCCACATAGTGCGCCGACATATGCATGTCGTCCGGATTGTCGAACCATAACTGCGAACGCAGCTTCAGCTTTTTCCCGGTGTTCTTCTTGGCAACCATCACATCCTCCCGAGGGCCCCGGCAACGGCCGGACCCCGCGACCTGCTTGTTACGAATTGATTTCCGCCAATTTATGCGCCTAATGTGCCCGCAAAACAATTGGGTTGGGAAGCCGGAGGAAGCCTATGCTGCGAACGATTGCAGCCTTTGATCGTATCGGGGAAGAGAACGCTTTTGCCGTGCTGGCGCGCGCGACCGAGCTTGCCGCTCAGGGCCGCGACATTATCAATCTCGGCATCGGCCAGCCGGATTTCCCGACGCCCGCGCATATCGTTGAGGCCGCGATCAAGGCTATCAAGGACGGCCACCACGGCTACACGCCAGCGACAGGCATCAAGCCATTGCGCGAAGCCGTCGCCGCCGACCTGCACAAGCGCTTCAAGGCGGAAGTCTCTCCGGACTCGGTGATGATTATGCCGGGCGGCAAGCCGACCATGTACATGGCGATCCTGATGTTCGGCGAGCCGGGCGTGGATATTCTTTACCCCGATCCCGGCTTTCCGATTTATCGCTCGATGATCGAGTTCACCGGCGCACGGCCGATACCGGTTCCGGTCCGGGAGGAAAACGGTTTTGCATTTTCCGCGGACGAAACGCTGAAACTTATCACGCCGAAAACGCGGCTGCTGATTTTGAACTCGCCCGCGAATCCGACCGGCGGCGTCACGCCGAAGGCGGAGGTGGACAAGCTGATCGCGGGCCTCGAAAAGTTTCCCGACGTCGCAATCATGTCGGACGAAATTTACGATCAAATGTTATATGACGGCGAGACGCATGTTTGCCTGCTCAACTACCCGTCGATCCGCGACCGGTTGATTTTGCTGAATGGTTGGTCGAAG
This sequence comes from uncultured Hyphomicrobiales bacterium, assembly GCA_964620215.1. Lineage (GTDB taxonomy): Bacteria > Pseudomonadota > Alphaproteobacteria > Rhizobiales > Xanthobacteraceae > JAUSIF01. The sequence goes on along the minus strand of CAZUJE010000128.1, from coordinate 7,040 downwards.
ACCTACGCGATGACCGGCTGGCGACTTGGCTATGCGATCTGGCCGGGAAAGCTCTACGACTACGCGCGCAAGCTCGCGGTGAACCTCTATTCCTGCGTGAACGCGCCGACGCAATATGCCGGTCTCGCCGCCCTCACTGGCTCGCAGGCCGACGTCAAGAAAATGCTCACGGAATTCGACAAGCGCCGGAAGATTGTGGTCGAAGGACTGAACAACCTTCCCGGTATTTCCTGCGCGACGCCCAAAGGCGCGTTCTATGCCTTCCCGAATATCAAGGGCACCGGCTGGAAAGCGAAACCGCTTGCTTCAGCGCTGCTGGAAGAAACCGGCGTCGCCACCATCGGCGGCCCGGATTTCGGCGTGCTCGGCGAAGGCTATATGCGGATTTCCTACGCCAACTCCGCCGAAAACATCCAGAAAGCGCTTGCGCGCATGTCGGAGTTTCTCGCCACCAAAAAGGCGGCGTAACTCAGCGCCGCTGCACCAAGGCGAACCCAGCCGTCACGATGGCGAAGCCAATGAGCTGCGGCAAAGTCGGAATTTCGCCGAGTGCGAGATAGCCGATCACCAGGGCAAAACCAGGCACCAGCGACGGAAAGACCGCCGCGCGCGCGGGTCCGAGAATCGCAACCGTTCGCGCGAAAAAATACATGGCCGGTGCGCCCGCCAGAATTCCCTGCGCACATATCTGCAACAGATTTTCCTGGACGCCCGCGGCAATCATCCTGTCGAAGCCGAACAGCAGCGCATGGACCGGCAGAAAGATCAGAAACGACAGCACCGTAGCCACCGCGGTGGCGCGGACGGAATCGATGCGCCACAAGGCAAGCAGCAATCCAAACACCGCATAGGCGGAGCCAGCTGCCACGAACAGGAGGTCGCCTGCGATTCCCTCTCTTCCAATCGTTGTGACGGATTCGCCGCCGAAAATAATTAGACCGGTGATAATGCCGAACGCCCCGATCACGCGCGTGGTCCGTAGCCGTTCTCCAAGGACAATCGCGGTCAACAACAGGCCGGCGAGCGAGGCCGATGATGGCTGAATGACCGCTCCATGTCCGAGCGGCACAAACAGAAATCCGGAATTGCTGCACAATGCGGTGATCAACCCGCCCGTGAAGGTGAGCGCTAAAGCCTTGCCCCAACTGAACCCGCCCGGTGATCCAAAGCCGGAGCGAAAAATAAAAGGTACCAGCAGCAGGCCGAACAAGCCGAAGCGATAAAGAACGAGATCGGCTGGAGAAAGCCCGGCCCGCACGCCGTGCCGCGCTCCCACAAGGCCCGCCGCCCAGCCAAAAGCCGCAAGCGCGCCGAACAGAATGCCGAGCAGCGCGTTCGGGGAACGAACGTCTTGAGGCGGCACTCCTGCATTACCGGGTATTTTTTTCTTCGGCATGCAACGGGATTAGGCTGATCGTTTCGCTTGCGCCAGTGACCAAAAGCCGGAAACGCCGCCCGCATGGCAGCCTTGCGCGGAATGGATATTCACACGGTTATTTTTGGAAGCATCACCACGCCTCTTTCCGGTTACCGCTGTTACTGTAATGTACCGGCTGGTCTAAGCCCCCATGCGCTCCCTGATCGCTTTCCTTCTTTTGATTGCTACGGCTGCTCCCGCTTACTCTTCGGAGCGGAGGCCGTCGGATATGGCGTGCGACCGCGGCAAACTGGTCGCGCGGAGCTATTTCGAATGCCTGGAGACGGCCGTTCGCGACAGCGACAAGATGCTGGCCGATGCCCATGGGCGTGCGCTCGGCGTGGTGGAAGCGCGTGGCGACCTTGCCCCCGTCCAGAGAACCCGATGGCGCAACATGCTGGAGGAAGTACAGGGACAATTTATCCGCTTCCGGAATTTTGAGTGCCAGAATGTTGCTCCTTACGAGGGCAAGAAGGGCATCGGCGCCTTCGAAGAGCGCCTGATCTGCCTCATCGATAAGAACAGCGCGCGAGCAAAGGAGCTGGGGGGCCGTTATGGCGGGTAATACCCGATGGACCAGCCCATTGCTGGGAGATAACGGTAGTGCCTACCGAGTGAGTTGATTCGCAGGGGCAAAATCAGGTGCGGATTGTTTCAGTCGGGGAAGTCATGATCGAGCTTGCGCGCGACGCCGAAGGGCGTCTTGTGCAGAGCCTCGGCGGCGATACCTTCAACACATCCGTTTATCTGGCCCGCTCCGGCGCAAAGGTCGCGTTCGCGACCGCCATCGGCACAGACCCTTTTTCCGAATCCATTATGGAAACGGCGGCAGCTGAAGGAATCGAAACCGATCTGATCCTGCGCGTCGGCGACCGCTTGCCCGGTCTTTACATGATCGACCCGCGCAAGAATGGAGAGTCGTCGATCCATTACTGGCGGGAAACGTCGCCCGCGCGGCAATTGTTCGAACTTCCGGGCTGGGACCGGATCGCGGAAGAAATCGTGGCCGCTTCACACGTTTATCTCTCCGGAATCACGCTCTCGCTTTATTCCAATGTCGGTCTCGGCCGATTGCTTGCTGCACTCGAATTTGGCCGTGAACGCGGAGCAAAAATCATCTTCGATACCAACTGGCGTCCGCAAAGCTGGCGCGGCGACGAGCAACGCGCGCGCGCCGTATTCTCGGAAGCATTGAAACGCTGCGATCTCGCATTGCCGACATTCGACGATGAAGCGCGTATCTGGGGCGACGCAACTCCCGAGGCAACGGTTGAACGGTTGACGACCTTCGGTGTGAAGGAGATCGTGGTCAAACATGGCCCGAAGAGCGCAGTGCTCTACTGCGATGGAAAGACATTCACCGTTCCCGTGCCCTCAATGATGGATCCCGTCGATCCGACCGGAGCGGGTGATGCCTTCAACGGCGCTTTCATCGCCGCGCGTCTCGCTGGAATCGAGGCAGAAGAAGCAGCCCTCGCCGGTCACAACATGGCTGCCGAAGTTCTGAAGCATCGCGGCGCAATCGCGCCGATGTCGAAGGCGGCAGGGGCAAAGCCGAGCAAGAACCGGCACTGATTTTCAGGCTGCCTGCACCGCGCCGGATTTCACGAACGCTTCGATTTCCTTTTCGCTGAAGCCATGTTCTCCAAGAACTTCGCGCGTATGTTCGCCATATAGCGGCGCGCCTTTCCCCACCCCTCCGGGCGAGGCGGAAAATTTCACCGGCGCGCCGATGGTTTTCACCGGGCCGAGTTTGCTGTGATGCGCTTCCGTCACCATTTCGCGGGCAACGGTTTGCGGGTCTTTGTGCATTTCCGAAACATCGAGCACTGGGCCAGCCGGAATCTTCGCCTTCTCCAAAGCCTCCAGCCATTCGGCGCTGCCGCGCGTTTTGAATGCGGGGGCAAGCGCCTCCGCGAGCACTGCGTAATTCCGGATACGGTCGTCGCCTGTCTTGAAACGAGGATCATCCGCAAGCTGTTGCATTCCGAGAAGTTCGGCCAAGCGAAGCCAGTTGGTCTGGTTGGCGGCCCCCACCGTGATCCAGCGGTCGCTGGTCTGAAACGCCTGATAGGGCGCGTTCAAGGGATGCGCGGAACCCATTGGGCCGGGTGCCACGCCGGTCGCGAGTGCAATTGCCGACTGCCAGTAGGTCTGCACGATTCCTGCTTCGAATAATGAAGTATCGACAAACTGTCCCTCACCGGTGTTCGAACGGTGATGCAGCGCAGCCAATACGCCCATCGCGCCGAGAATGCCCGCGGTGATGTCAGTGACCGGCGCGCCGACTTTAATGGGCGGTCTTCCCGGCCCTTCGCCCGTCACCGACATCAATCCGCTCATGCCTTGCCCAACGAGATCGAAGCCCGCACGATCCGCGTAAGGACCGGTGCGGCCGAAGCCGGAAATCGAGCAATAGACGAGTTCCGGATTGAGCTTGTTCAAAGTCTCATACCCGAGGCCCATCCGCTCCATCGCGCCCTTGCGGTAATTTTCCGTCAGCACGTCGGCGGATTCGATCAGGCGAAGCAGAATTTTCTTTCCGTCCCCGCTTTTGAGATCGACCGCGATGCCGCGCTTGTTGCGGTTCATCATCATGAAGGCTGCGGCTTCGCCATCGATCACGGGCGGCGTAAAGCGGCGTGTATCGTCTCCGCCCGGAATTTTCTCGACCTTGATGACGTCCGCACCCATATCCGCCAGCATCAGACCAGTCACCGGCCCCGCCATTACGTGGCAAAGCTCGATCACTTTCAGGCCTTTGAGCGGCCCGCGCGGTTTCGATGATGTCATTTAGCGGCCCTTGAACACCGGTTTTTTCTTTTCAAGGAAAGAGCGAAATCCGGTCTGGAAATCCTCCGTGGCGAAGCAGGCATAATTGTCTTCAAGCTCGGCTTCACTCAAGGGCTTCGGATCGAGCAGCCGGCGCACGAATTTCTTGTGCCAGCGCGCGACCAGCGGGGCGCCATCGGCAATCCGGCCGGCCGTTGCATAAGTCTCTTTCTCTACCTCGGCATCAGGCACGAGTTTTGTAACAAGCCCCTTCTTCTCCGCTTCCTCCGCACCAAAAACACGGCCTTCCAGCAAAATTTCGAGTGCCGTTGCCGGACCTGCCGCCGCAATGAGTGGACGCATTTCCTGATAGGCCACCACCGCACCGAGCCGGTTCACCGGAATTCCGAAACGCGAACCAGTCCCGCAAATCCGCATATCGCAGCGTGACGCGATCTCGAGCCCCCCGCCGACACACGGACCTTTAATCATCGCGATCACCGGATGCGGGCAGTTCTCGACAGCATCAAGCGCTGTATGGACCGACACGCCGTATTGTTTCGCTGAGGGAATATCGAAGCGTTCTTTCTCGAAAGCGGCGATGTCGGCCCCGGCCGCGAACGCGCTGTCCCCTGCCCCGCGAATGACGACGCAGCGAAGGGACAAATCGGCGGATAATTGCTCGAAAACCGCACGCAGCTGTTTCCACATATCCTGCGATAAGGCATTCAGCCTGCCCGGGTTGTCGATCGTCACCGTCGCGATCATGCCGTTTGTCTTGGAGTGAACTTTTCCGCTCATCCGCCCCTCGCATCGAGATACAGCCGCCGTTTTTGCGGCATGGCGAAGATCACCGCAACTGCCGCCAAAAGAAGCAAAATCCTAGCATTTTAATCTTTTAGTAACCACGAAAGCAGAGGGTTGGCGCCATTCGGCACGATTCAGGTGGGGCAGCCTCCGTGATCCTTAAGCACTTCAGCACGAAACGCTCTCAGTCACTGACCGTATCGACAAACTAGAGAGCCGCAGACCATGTCCACCTTGCAACGTATGTTCGCCGCGTTTACCGCGGTTGTTTTTATCGGAGCAATTCAGGGTTTTCTGATGCTCTCGAGCCTCGGCTCGGTAGGCGAGAAAGCGATCTTTGTTGCTACAAAACCGATCATGGGTGTCGACAATGCACGCGCCGCATGGTCGAGTTATCGCGACGCGCAGGAATTTCTCGCGGACTATCTCGAAGCCACTACGAAGCCAGAATCGAAAGGGGCACTTGTCGATTTTGAGGCGCGAATGGCTAAGCTCAGCGCCCAGCTGGACCGGGTTTCTGAAGCGATCACTTCTACCAAAGCAAATGACATCCTGAATTCGCTGCGAAGCGACATCTGGGAATGGGCGCAGAAGGCCCAGATCCTGCTTGGAGCCTCGACCGCTACTGACATCCCTTCCCAGCACTCCCTGAAACAGGTTGAAGTCGAAATCCGCACAAGTCTCGATGAACTTGTAGCGCTGCAAATCGCCAACGCAAATGAAGTTGGCTCCCAGGTAGAAGAAGCGGTCAGCACCGCGCGCTATCTTGGTTTGATTTTTATTCTGCTCGGAATTACCGCCGGTGCCGTTATCGCATTTTTCCTTGGCCGCGCGATTACCCAGCCCCTGAAGCGGCTCGCCTCGACCATGCAGAAACTCTCCAGGGGCGAATTGGAAGTGAGCGTCGCCGATCAGAACCGCAAGGACGAAATCGGAAGCATGGCCGTCGCCGTGCAGGTGTTCAAAGCCAACATGATCGAAGCGGAGCGCCTGCGTTCGGAGCAGGCGGATTCCGAAAAGCGTGTCGTCGAATTGCGCAAGGCCGACATGAGCCGTCTTGCCAACGATTTCGAGGCGGCGATTGGAAATATCGTCGTGACCGTTTCGCAAGCTTCCGGCCAGTTGGAGAGCGCCGCACGCACGCTCACCAAGACCGCAGAAACCACGCAGAATCTTTCATCAAGCGTCGCCGTGGCCTCCGAGCAGGCATCCGCTAACGTGGAAGCCGTCGCCTCCGCCACCGAGGAGATGACCGCTTCGATTCACGAGATCGCCCGCCACGTTCAGGAATCGAACCAGATCGCGGAACAAGCGGTCCAGCAGGCACGCAAAACCGACATGCGTATCGCGGAGCTTTCGCAGGCGGCGGACCGTATCGGTGATGTCGTGAAGCTCATTACCGCAGTCGCGGAGCAAACCAATCTGCTTGCCCTTAACGCCACCATCGAAGCCGCGCGCGCGGGCGAGGCGGGCAAAGGCTTCGCGGTCGTCGCGCAAGAAGTGAAAATCCTTTCGGCCCAAACCGCTAAAGCGACCAATGAAATCACCGCGCAGATTGCGGGCATTCAGGCTGCGACCCGCGAGTCAGTCGCCGACATCAAAGAAATCGGAACCACGATAGAGCGAATTTCCAACATCGCCTCCATCATCGCCGCAGCGGCGGAGGAACAGGGCGCCGTCACCGAGGAAATCTCCCGCAGCATTCAGGTCGCGGCGCAAGGCACCAGCGAAGTCGCCACCAGCATCACCGACGTGAACCGGGGCGCCAACGAAACCGGCTCCGCGTCGGCTCAGGTGCTCGCTTCCGCCCGCTCGCTTTCTGGCGAGAGCAACCAGCTCAAGGTGCAGGTCGATCGCTTCCTATCGACCGTTCGCGCGGCCTGAGCATCGCATTCCTGCGAGGCTGGCAATCTTCGCTCGCCCTCAACTGACGGAAGCTCTCGAAATTTCAGACCGGAAATGATTGGTTGCGGGGGCAGGATTTGAACCTGCGACCTTCAGGTTATGAGCCTGACGAGCTACCGGGCTGCTCCACCCCGCGCCA
>CAZUJE010000127.1:0-8286 GCA_964620215.1 uncultured Hyphomicrobiales bacterium | reverse complement strand
AAAAATCGCCCTGCACGACGAATATTTCATCGAGAAGAAGCTCTATCCCAATATCGACTTCTATTCCGGCATCACCTTGAAGGCGCTGGGCTTCCCCACCTCCATGTTCACGGTGCTGTTCGCCCTGGCCCGCACCGTCGGCTGGATCGCCCAGTGGAAGGAAATGATCGAGGATCCGCACCAGAAGATCGGGCGGCCTCGTCAATTATATACGGGCGCTCCGCGCCGCGATTACACGCCGATCTCGCGGCGGAAGTGATCGAAGCGAAAAGAATTATGGACGGGGCGCTTAAATAGAGCGCCCCGTTTTCGTTTGATAAAGCTCGATGATGGTGCGCGCGGCGAGATCGCTCTGTTTTTCCTTGTGGGTATCGAAAATCTCGTCGAGCCGCGAAAAGGCCGATAACTGCCGCTGGCGTTCCGGCGTTTCATCGAGCAAGGGCAAAAGCGTCCTGCTTAAATTCGCAGGCGTGCAGGTGAGCTGTAAAAATTCCGGCACAACGCTTTCGTTCAACAGAATATTTGCCAACACGGCGGACTCTGTCTTGATGATTGCGCGCAGGATTTTTCCCTCAAAGTAGGGAATCTTATAGGCGACAACCATCGGCACCTGCGCGAGCGCCAATTCCAGAGTAACCGTGCCGGATGCCGCCAGCGCCGCCCGCGCCTTCCGGAACGCCGCATATTTTTCCGCTTCGCCAACAACAATGCGCGGCTGCACCGGCCATCTGGAAACATGCTCGCGAACAAGATCGGCGCGTGATGGAAGCGTGGGCAGCACAAACTCCGCATCCGGTTTTGCAGCTTTCACGCGGCTCAGCGTTTCGCCGAAAATCGCCGAGAGCCGGGTGATCTCGGAACGGCGGCTGCCTGGCAGGACGAGAACGAGCGGATTTTCAACATTGCCTCTCGCCGCCCGCTCCTCATCGTTCGACGCCCGCATTTGCGGCACCATTTCCAGCAGCGGATGTCCGACATAGGTGCATGACGGTCCGCCGAGTTTGCGGTGAACCTCAGGCTCGAACGGGAACAGCGCGAGGATATGATCGACATAGGCGCGCATGGCCGGCGCGCGCCCCGACCGCCAGGCCCACACGGTCGGCGAGACATATTTCACGACCGGCAAATCCGGCAAAACGCGCCGCACACGCTTGGCGACGCGATGGGTGAAATCGGGACTGTCCACGAGCACAAGTACGTCCGGCGGATTTGCAATGGCCGCCGCGGCAGTTTCCCTGATGCGGCGCAGGATCAGCCGCAGCTTTCCCAGCACCTGGCCGATGCCGATGGCGGTTACATCCTCCATCGCGAACTGGCTGGTGAGGCCTTCAGCCTCCATTCCGTGCCCGCCGACTCCGCGAAAACGCACCCGCCCGCCAAGCTGCTTCTTCAGAGCCGCCATCAACGGTGCGCCAAGCTTGTCGCCGGAATCTTCGGCTGCAACGATGAAAATATCAAGCGGGCGTTCGGCCGGGGCCGTCACCGCGTGTCTCCGAACGATGATTTGTAGCCCATCAGGAATATCCCGGCCGCATCGGCCGTGCGGGCAAGGGCTTCGGGGTCCGCGATGATGGTGCCGCCGGCTTCCACCGCGATGCCGCTCAGTCCGGCAGCCTTCGCCTGTTCCACCGTGTCGGGACCGATGGCGGGCAGATCGATGCGGCGATCCTGTTTTGGCTTTGGCGCTTTCACCAGAACGCCGGCGCGGCCGCTAAGCTTTATCTTTCCGTTTTTGCGAAGCTCGGCGAGGTGAGAAAGCATTTCCGCCGTTCCGCCAGCCGCCTCGACCGCGAGTATGCGCTTGTTCGATATAACGGCCGCCTGACCCACATCGAAAACACCGAGTGCGCGGACAAAATCAAATCCAATATGAATATCTTCTTCTTCATCGGACGATGGCCGGATGCTTCCCGCCGGTCCTTCCGGCATCAATAGCTGCGGAAGCAGTTCATGCACGCCGCGCACCTTGAAGCCTTCCTGCTCGATCATGTTGGCGATGCTGGAAAGCAATGTGTTGTCACCGCCACGATATGCGCGGGCGATCCTCGGCAGCATCATAATGGTCTTGAAATCGAAACCGATCTGCATCAACGCCGGGCGCACGAGGCTGCCGATCATCACCAGCTCCTTGCAGTCCTCGGCCCGCAGCAGGCGCAACAGATTGCCGATCTGCCCGAGCTTCACCCAATGATGCGGAAAATATTCGATGGATGAATCCGCGAAGCCGCGCAGCGGCAGCAATACAAAACTTCTGCCCTGTTTCGCCAGCGCATTCGCCACGGCAAGCGGAAACGAGCCGCCCCCGCAAATGATCGCAATCTTGCCGCTCACGGTCTAATCTTCGCTGGCATCGCCGCGCGCACCTGCGAGCGGACGCTTTCCGGAACGGATAAATTGAACGATGCGCTGAACATTGGCGTCGTCGGCATATTTCTTCGCCACTTCTTCCAGCCGGTCCTTGAATGCGCCCCCGCCATGAAACAGCATCTTGTAGGCGTTGCGCAAACGGTGGATCGCGTCGCGCGAAAAACCGCGCCGCTTCAGACCGATCAGGTTGAGGCCGCCGAGCGCCGCGCGGTGTCCGATGGCGGCACCGAAAGGAATCACGTCTTCCGTAACACCAACAAGTCCGCCGACGACGGCATATTCGCCGACCCGGTTGAACTGGTGAACCGCGCACATGCCGCCGAGAAAAACGAAGTCGCCGATTTCCGCATGGCCGCCGAGCGTCGCGTTATTGGCGAAAATGACGCCGTTGCCGACAATGCTGTCATGGCCGACATGCGCGCCGGTCATCAGGAAGCAGTTGTTGCCGACTTTCGTTTCGCCGCGCCCGCCGGCAGTGCCGATATTCAGCGTGGAGCCTTCGCGGATGATGCAATCGGAGCCGACGAAGAGCTTCGTCTTCTCGCCCTTATAATGCACCGACTGCGGCGGCGTGCCGAGTGCCGCAAACGGATAAATCGCCGTGCGTTCGCCGATGCTGGTGACACCACCCACGAAAACATTCGCGATCAGCTTGCAGCCGTCGGCGATTGAAACATCGGGGCCGACGATGCAATACGGTCCGATTTCGACATCCGCGCCGATCTTGGCGCCGTCGGCGACGCGAGCAGTTGAGTCAATTTTTGCCACTGATTATTCTTTCGTAATCATCGCGCCGAGTTCGGCTTCGGCGACTATTTCGCCGCGCACTTTCGCCTCAGCGCGGAACCACCACATCGATTTTTTGCGGGTCTTTTTCACGACATGATATTCGATCGTGTCGCCGGGAACGACAGGCTTGCGGAATTTCGCCTTGTCGACGGTGAGAAAAAATACTGAGCCCGCCGATTCCTTGAAACCAAGTGCCAGCGCACACACCGCGCCACCGGTCTGCGCCATACCCTCCAGCAGCAATACGCCCGGCATCACCGGGCGGTTGGGAAAGTGGCCCTGGAAGAAGGGCTCATTGGCGGTGACATTCTTGATGCCGATGCAGGACTCGTCGCCGTTGATCTCGATGATGCGGTCCACGAGCAGAAACGGATAGCGATGCGGCAGAAGCCGCAGGATGTCGGTCGTTTCCAGGGTTTTCGTCGTTGAATCCATAATTCAATCCGCTTGATCGTTGTCAGACGGGCGAGTCTTGCCGCGTTTTTCTTCCGCGAGTTGCTTGAGAACCACCATCTCGCGCAGGAAATCCATCCTCGGCTTGGCCGGACTACCCATAACATGCGCCCCCGCCGGCACGTTCTGGATCACTCCGCTGCCTCCATAGACGATGGCACCTTCTCCGATGGTCAAATGCTCAGCGATGCCTACCTTGCCGCCGACCAAAACACGATCCCCGAGTTTAACGCTACCGGCAAGCCCGCTCTGGGCGACGATAATGCAGTGGCGTCCCACCAGCACGTTATGTCCGATCTGCACCAGATTATCGAGCTTGGTGCCTTCGCCGATCATCGTGTCACGGCCGGCACCCCGGTCGATGGTGGTGCCGGAGCCAATCTCCACATCGTCCTGAATGATGACGCGGCCGATCTGGGGTATTTTCAAATGGCCCTTGGCGGTCGCCACATAGCCAAAGCCGTCCTGCCCGATATGCGCTCCCGCATGGATGATGACGCGGTCCCCGATGAGCGAATGCAACACAGTCGCGCCCGGACCGATTGAACAGTCGCGGCCAATGCGGACATCCGTGCCGATCACCGCATTGGCGCCGATCACCGTGCCGGAGCCTATTTCCGCTCCCGCTCCGATCACCGCGCCCGGATCGACGATGACGCCGTCTTCCAGACGCGCCTCGTGATGCACGGATGCGCCCGGATCGACGCCGCGGGCGCCGAAGAAAGATCCCGGCGACAAAGCGGATTCATAAAACGCCCGCGCGACCGTCACGTAGGCAAGGTACGGATTTTTGGAAACGAAAAGTGCGGTGCCTTTCAGCGTCTCGCCGGCATAACGCTGTCCGATCAGACATGCGCCTGCACGCGTCTCCCGGAAGGCCGCATGAAATTTCGGATTATCGAAAAACGCGAGATCGTTCCGGCCCGCCAGATCGAGCGGCTTGATGTTCTCGATGACGGCAAGCGGATCGAACGCGCCCACTGGCTCAGCCCCGGTGAGCGTAAGAATCTCTTGCAGCGTGATCGGCTGCTTGGGCCTGATGAATACCGGGTCGGTCATGCGCAGAGCGCCTGGGGATGAAGAAAAGACTTACGCGGGAGATCGCGCGGCCGTCAGAAACGTTGTCCCATTCCGAAGCGGAATGCCTGCGTCTTGTCGACAGCATCCTTCGACAGGACGAAGGCATAATCGAAGCGAAGCGGACCCATCGGAGACGCCCACATCAAGCTTACGCCAGCGGAAGAACGGATTTTTCCGGAGTCGCCTTGTATGTCCAGAACGCTGCCGGGACCAGTACCAATTACGGTCGCTCCCTTGTAGCCCCATGCGGAGCCTATATCCGCGAACACTGCGCCCTTCAGGCCGAAGTCCTTTGGCACATAGGGAAACGGAAACTGCGCTTCCGCGCTCGCACCCCAATACATGGTCGCGCCGAGGGCATCATCGTTGGGCGAACCCATATCGCGAGCACCGATGCCGGCGGGCGCGAAACCGCGCACGAGGCTCGGACCCTGGAAGAAGTGATCGAGCACGAGCAACTGGTTGCCGCCCCAGCCGGTCATGTAGCCGCCCTGGAAGCGGATGATGCCGGTAATGTCGTCGCTCACCGGGAAATAATTGCGGTTGTCGATCGAGGCCTTGTAGAATTTCACGTCGCCGCCAAGACCGGCGAAATCCTGCGAGAAATTGATGTACGTACCCTCGGTCGGGTTCAGATTGTCGTTCATGCTGTTGTGAACGATCGAGAAGCCCACCAGCGAGGTCAGGCGGCTTCCTTCCTGCTGCTGATAGGCGCGCGAAACTTCGTTCGGATCGCCAGGTTGATTGCCAGCAGCCGGTAGGTTGTCGATATTGCAGGGCGTTCCCGCGACAGTCGGATTAGTCACAATAGGGAGACCATTATTGCCGATTGTACAACCATCCTTGTAACCCGCGCTGATGCTGACATCGCGCTGATAGATCGAATAACGGAGCGCAGCGGTAAGGGTTTCTTGCAGTGGAAGGCCGAGGCGCAAATTCACGCCGGTGTTGGTCATGTCCACCGGGTTGTAGGTCGAGCGCAGGTTCGTCTTGGTGAAAATATCAAAACCGCCGGCGACGCGCGTACCCAGCAAATACGGCTCGGTGAACGAGAACTCGGCGCTGCGGATGCGCTGCCCGTAACCGCCAGAGATCTTCACATACTGGCCGCGGCCGAGGAAGTTCCTTTCGGCGATCGAGACTTCCGCAAGCGCTCCATCGGTCGTCGAATAACCGCCGCCGACGGAAAACTCGCCGGTCAACTGCTCTTCGACTTCGACATTGAGAACCACCCGATCCGCGGCTGAGCCCGGTTCGTTCGAGATTTTCGCCGTCTTGAAATACCCGAGATTTTTCAGGCGCCGTTCGGCGCGATCCACGAGCACCCGGTTATAGGCATCGCCTTCCAGAATTTCGAACTCGCGGCGGATCACATGATCGCGCGTACGGGTATTGCCGCGTATATTGATGCGCTCGACATAGACGCGGGAGCCTTCCTCGACCACGAAGGTGATGTTGATGACATGGTTGCTGACATCGCGGTCGCCGCGCGGGCGCACCTGCGCGAAAGCGTAGCCCCGTTTTGAGAGTTCAATCGTAATCTGCTCAATCGATTTTTCGACGTGCTCGGCGTTGTAAACCCCGCCGGTCTTGGTGCGCAGCAATCTCCTGAGATCTTCCGCATTCACGTCACGCAGGTTCGACAGCAAATCCACGTTGCCGAATCTGTACTGCTGGCCTTCCTCGAGCGTGAAGGTGAGCACGAAGCCGCCTTCCTTGGTGTCGAGGTCAACGGTCGCGGAGATGATGCGGAAATCCGCATAACCGTTCTTCAGGTAGAAACGCCGCAACAATTCCTGGTCCGCGCTGACGCGGTCGGAATCGTAAACGTCCTTGTTGTTCAGGAAGCTCAGCCAGTTCGACTGCTGCGTGGTGATGACGTCACGCAACTTGTATTCGGCGATCTTGTTGTTGCCGTTGAAAACAACTTTCTTGACCGTTGTCTTGTCGCCTTCGTTGATCTCGAAGACGAGATCCACGCGACCGCTCGGCTGATCGATGATTTTCGGATCGACGCGAATGTTCAACAGACCCTGACGCCGGTACACTTCGACGATACGCTGCACGTCCGCCTGCACGGTCGGGCGGGAGAGCGCGCCGCGCTGGCGCGACTGAATTTCACTGATGAGGGATTCGTCCTTGACCTTCTTGTTACCCTCGAAGGCGATGCGGTTAATGGTCGAATTTTCGACGACCGTGACGATGAGACGGCCGCCCTGCTGGTTGATGCGGACGTCTTCGTAGAGGCCGGTCGCGTAAAGCGCCTTCAAAGCCTCGTCGATCTTGGTGGCGTCGAGACGTTCGCCCGGTTTGAGCTGGAAATAGCTGCGAATGGTCTCGGCATCGACGCGCCGGTTGCCCTGCACAACGATGGTGCTGGCGGTTTGGGCGATGGCGGACTGGCTGGACGCAAGAGTCCCTATGGCGGCGCTACCTGCCACCAACAGCGCAAGCGCCGCGGCTAGCGCGACCCGCCTGAGAACCCCCAATTGACTTCCCATCCTCAACGCGACCTGCTTCCGTCCCACAGACGCAACGCCCATTCGCCGTGCGCGAGAGCACACGGCGTCCCAACCCTCTTAAGTCAGGTTTGGCAGACAATTCATAGGCTTGCAACCCGAGACGCTACGCAAAACCAGCAAAACCAAGGCATTTCCCGGGCCACTTGCCGCACGGCAAAGGAACCCGGGATACCCACGGTCGCAAGGGTGAACGAATACCCCTAAGAGGTGGTTTAAAGCATCTTCAGATGTAAAATATCGTTCCAGGTCGCGAAGATCATCAGCATCAACACGAGCGCCAGGCCGATGCGGAAGCCGACCTCCTGTGCCCGCTCGCTGAGCGGACGGCCGCGGATCGCCTCGATGGCATAGAACATCAAGTGGCCGCCATCGAGCAGCGGAACCGGGAAAAGATTGAGCAATCCAATACTTACAGAAAGCACCGCGGTGAGGTGCAAGAGCGCGGAAAATCCTACCGTCGCCACCTGCCCTGACACCTGCGCGATGCGGATCGGACCGCCGAGCTGGTCGGTCGATTCGCGGCCCGAGATCATGCCGCCGATGTAGCTGAGCGTCCGTTCAATCACGAACCAGGTTTCGGAAACGCCAAGCTGTAGGGCTTTCACCGGGCCGATATTCTCGGTGACGACATCGGAACCGCTGGTGGAACGGGAAATGCCGAGCATCCCCATGCGATGTTTGTTACCAAAATTGTCCGTGATCTCGCGCAGCAAGGGGGTGGCGGTGAGCCTGACCTCGGTTCCCTTGCGGTCCACGACAACCTTGAGTGGCTGGTTGGGGCTCGCGCCCACAATGCGCTGCATGTCGCCGAAGTTTTCGATCACCTTGCCGTCGATGGAGAGCACCAGATCGCCCGGCTGGAAGCCCGCGATCTCGGCGGCGCTGCCAGCCTGGATCGTATCGACGCGCGGGGAAGTTACTTGCCGGCCGTAAACGAAATACACGGCGGAGAAAATCAGAACGGCGAGAATGAAATTCGCGATCGGACCGGCGGCGACAACGGCCGCTCGCTTGCCGACGGTCTGATGGAAGAACGAAACCTTCTTCTGCTTGGCTGTCATCGCCTCGATGGTCT
>CAZUJE010000126.1:0-8385 GCA_964620215.1 uncultured Hyphomicrobiales bacterium | reverse complement strand
TCTCGCGATCGTCACCCACTTCATCCTTGGCTTCAACACCCCGATCAAGCAGATGGACGGCGTCACCTTCACCGGCCTGTCGCTGTTCTACTGCGGCATTGTCGGGCTTGCCGTCACCGCATTGATCGTCTGGATCACCGAATACTACACGGGCACCAATTTCCGTCCCGTGAAGTCGATCGCAGCGGCTTCGGTAACCGGCCACGGCACCAACATCATCCAGGGTCTCGCGATCTCGATGGAAGCGACGGCGCTTCCCGCCATCGTCATCATCGCGGGCATCATCGTGACGTTCAAACTCGCGGGCCTGTTCGGCATCGCGATTGCCGTCACAACGATGCTGGCTATCGCGGGCATGATCGTGGCGCTCGACGCTTTCGGCCCGGTCACGGACAACGCGGGCGGCATCGCTGAAATGGCGGGCCTTCCGAAGGAAGTCCGCAAGTCAACGGACGCACTCGACGCGGTCGGCAATACGACGAAGGCCGTCACCAAGGGCTACGCGATCGGCTCAGCCGGTCTCGGTGCGCTGGTGCTGTTCGCGGCTTACACCTCCGACCTCAACTTTTTCATCGCCAACGCGAAACAGTACCCGTACTTCCAGGGCGTGAAGCTCGACTTCTCGCTTTCCAATCCATACGTCGTCGCAGGCCTCCTGTTCGGCGGCCTGTTGCCGTATCTCTTCGGCGCCATGGGCATGATGGCGGTCGGCCGCGCTGCCGGCTCCATCGTTGAGGAAGTCCGCCGCCAGTTCCGCGAAAAGCCGGGCATCATGCGCGGCACCGACAAGCCGGACTACGGCCGCGCCGTCGATCTGCTCACCAAGGCCGCGATCAAGGAAATGATTATTCCGTCGCTGCTGCCGGTGCTGGCGCCGATCGTCGTGTACTTCACGGTGTTCTTCATCGCGGGCAAGAGCCAGGCCTTCTCGGCCGTCGGCGCGATGCTGCTCGGCGTGATCGTCAACGGTCTCTTCGTCGCGATCTCGATGACCTCGGGCGGCGGCGCCTGGGACAACGCGAAGAAATACATCGAAGACGGCCACTACGGCGGCAAGGGTTCTGAATCCCACAAAGCTGCGGTGACCGGCGACACGGTCGGAGACCCTTATAAAGATACGGCCGGCCCGGCGGTGAACCCGATGATCAAGATCACGAACATCGTGGCGCTCTTGCTGCTCGCTATCCTCGCGCATTAATTCGCGCGTATATAATGAAACGGCCCGCGTGTTCGCGCGGGCCGTTTTCTTTGAGGGTTGGAAAATTGCTAGCGCTGCGCGCCGATGCCAAGCAGGCCGCCGAGAATCTGGCGGACAAGGCTGAGATCCTGGCCGGTGGTCGGTGTGGTGCGGCTGACGAAGTCGAACAGTTTGCCGTCCTGCATGCCGTAATTGGCAATTCTTTGCACGCGCCGGCTCTGGTCGAAATAGACCGCCAGCACGCGCTGCTCCACGATCTCCGGATTCATGAAGGCGACTTTGCGTTCGGTCTTTTGCGAAATGTAATAGAAGACTTCGCCGCTGACGGTCGCGATGGTGGAGGGGCTGCCGAGCACAAGCAGCACCTGCTCCTGGCTGGCGCCGATCGGAACCTGATCGAGCGCGGCCTGATCGAAGACGTAACCGCGCTGATAGGTGGAGGTAAAACAGCCGGAGACGAGCAGCGACAACGCAACCGCGGCCGCCAGCCGGCGCGTTTTGCGGATGCGGCTTTGATTGTGCAATATTGGGAGCGATCCGGCGCTCATGAATTTGTCTCGGGGCAGTTGGCCTGCCTTGGGGCCTGTCACGATATGGCGCCTCAACTACCCCGCGCGTCCTGCAAACGCAACGCGGGCGAACTGTCCGACTGGTTGTAAGACCATGCTGCTTCGTTCCAGCCGCCGTCAGGCACGGCAAGAAACCATTGAACGCCTGTATGGCGCCATCGTGGCGCAGTCGCGTTTACCAAGTTTCTATACGGATTACGCCGTCCCCGACATGATCGAAGGCCGCTTCGATCTCATGGTGCTGCATGTACATCTGCTGTTCCGCGCGCTCTCGGGCGGCGACCCGGCGAGCCGGGAAATCGCGCAGGAAGTATTCGATCATTTTATCGCGGACATGGACGCGGCCTTGCGCGAGATGGGGACGGGCGATCTCGCCGTGCCGAAAAAAATGCGCGACATCGGCGAAGCTTATTATGGCCGCGCTAATGTCTATGACGCTGCCCTGAAGGAAGCGGACGATGTCGCGCTCGCCACAGCGCTCCGCCGCAATATCTTCGGCGAAACGCCGGGAGGCGAAGCTGCGGTGGCCCGGCTTGCTGCTTATGTCAGGGCTGCCGTCGCCGGCCTTGCCGCGCAGAATACGGGCTCGATTGCGGGCGGCGCGATTTCATTCCCCGATCCGGAAAAGGTTTAAGCCATGCCAGCAGGCATCGAATGGACGTATCCGGTCGTGGTTTCCGAATTGCCGGAACATGGCGCGGAATTCACGCTGGTTCCCGATGAGGCTGCCCGCGCATCGCTCGCGAAATTGGCGGGCGTGATCGCCATGCCGCAAATGACCGCGGAGTTTCAGGTGACGCCCGCTTTCGATGGCGGCGCTACGCTGGAAGGCTCGCTGGAAGCGACCGTCACGCAGGAATGCGTGGTCACGCTGGAGCGGTTCGACAACAAGGTTTCGGAACGGATTTCGCTACGCTTCGCGCCGGAAGGCAGCGCCGTTGCTGTTGCCGAAACGGACGGAGACAATCTCGATTCCGATCCGCCGGACGAACTCACCAATGGCGCGCTCGATCTTGCCGCCGTCGCGGCGGAATTTCTGGTGCTCGGCGTCGATCCTTATCCGCGCAAGCCGGGTGCTGAATTCAAGGCGCCCGAGGCCGGCGAACGGCCTTCCGCCTTTGCCGCGCTGGAGCAGCTAAAGCTTGGAAAAGGCGAGGGAAAAGGCTGAATCCGCATGACCAATCCCGCTGTTGTGTCCCGGCCATGAACCGCTATTGTCGCCCGGCTCCGGCGGCTGGCCGGGGATTCCTCCACAAAAGAGGCTGGACGTTTTCCGAATGACGAAGCCGGTTCGAATTGCGCTCGACGCTATGGGAGGCGATTTCGGCCCGGCGGTTGTCCTGCCGGGAGCTGATCTTGCCGCGATGCGCCGCACGGATACGGAATATCTGCTGTTCGGCGATGAAGCGCAGCTTCGCCCCCTGCTCGACCGGCAAAAACACCTGAAACCGCGCGCGAAGATCGTCCATACCACTGTCGCCGTGCGCATGGACGATAAGCCGAGCCAAGCGTTGCGTCAGGGACGGAGGGATTCCTCCATGTGGCGCGCAATCGACGCGGTCCGCAAGGGCGAAGCAGACGTTGCGATCTCCGCTGGCAACACCGGCGCGCTGATGGCAATGGCGAAAATCTGCCTGAAGATGATGCCTGGAATCGAGCGTCCCGCCATCGCCGCCGTATGGCCCACGACGCGCGGCGAAAGCATCGTGCTCGATCTCGGCGCGTCCATCGGCGCGGATAAAAACAATCTCGTTGATATGGCGGTGATGGGCTCCGCCATGGCGCGTATCCTGTTCGATCTGGAACAGCCGACCGTCGGGTTGCTCAATATCGGCGTCGAGGAAGTCAAAGGAGTCGAGGAAGTGCGCGAGGCGGGACAAATCCTGCGCGATCTGAACGCGAAGGATTTTTCCTATCACGGCTTTGTCGAGGGCGACGACATCGGCAAGGGCACGGTTGACGTTGTGGTGTCGGAAGGATTTTCCGGCAACATCGCGCTGAAAGCAGCCGAAGGAACCGCGAAGCAGATCAAGGAATATCTGCGCGCCGCCATGACCCGAACCCTCCGCGCGAAGATCGGCGCGTTTCTGGCGCGCGATGCGTTCCGTGCGGTGGCCGACAAAGTCGATCCGCGCAAGGTCAACGGCGGCGTGTTCCTCGGCCTGAACGGCGTTGTGGTGAAAAGTCACGGCGGAACCGACGCGGAAGGTTATGCGAACGCGATCGATGTAGGCTATGACGTTGCCCGGCACGAATTGCTGGCGCGCATCGCTGCCAGCATTGCCAATTCAGAAGCATTCATGAAAAAGAACCTCGCAGAACAGGCAGCATCGTGAGCAAATTGCGTTCAGTAATCCGGGGCGTTGGCGGTTATTTGCCGGCGAATACCGTCACCAACAAGGAACTCGCCGCAAAGGTTGAGACGTCCGACGAATGGATCGTGCAGCGGACTGGCATTCGCGAGCGCCATATCGCGGCGAAGGATGAAATGACTTCCACGCTCGGCATCAAGGCGGCGCGTGCCGCCCTTGCCGATGCGGGCATGACGGCCGACGATGTCGACCTCATCATTCTCGCGACCTCCACGCCCGATCAGACGTTTCCTGCGACGGCGGTGACGATCCAGGCAGAGCTTGGCATCACCCGTGGTGCCGCCTTCGACTTGCAGGCGGTCTGCTCCGGCTTTGTGTTCGCGCTCGCGACCGCGGATCGTTATTTGAGGGACGGCGATTTCAGATGCGCGCTGGTGATCGGCGCGGAGACCTTCTCGCGCATCCTCGACTGGACCGACCGGACGACCTGCGTGCTGTTCGGCGATGGAGCAGGGGCCATTGTGCTGGAAGCGGTCGAACAACCCGGAGAAAAGACCGATCGCGGCGTGCTGACGACACGGCTCCGCTCCGATGGCCGGCATCGCAAAAAGCTATATGTGGACGGCGGGCCGTCCTCGACCGGCACGGTCGGCCATCTGCGGATGGAGGGCAAGGAAGTCTTCAAATACGCGGTCGGTGCGATCACCGATGTGATTGAGGATGCCTTTGAGGTGACGGGCTACAATGCCGACGACATCGACTGGTTTGTCCCGCATCAGGCCAACAAGCGCATTATCGATGGCAGCGCCAATAAACTGGGCATTGCTCCCGAAAAGATCGTCACCACCGTGGACAAACACGGAAACACCTCGGCCGCCTCAATTCCGCTCGCACTCGCTCAGGCAAGCTTGGACGGACGTATCAAGAAGGGCGACCTTGTATTGCTGGAAGCAATGGGTGGCGGCTTCACCTGGGCATCGGCGCTTGTGCGCTGGTGATGCGACCGGCCAGTAACAATTGTGCGTGGCGTCCGCGACACACAATAGAAGTAAACGGCTGGATACCGTTGACCGTCCCCTCAGCCCGGAATATCGTTTGAAAACAGAAACATAAAAGCACCTGTCGAGGCGGCTGGGGGCGGCAAATGGCGCCGAAGACACTTACACGGGCGGACCTGAGCGAAATCGTTTATCAAAAAGTCGGTTTATCACGCACGGAGTCGGCGGCGCTCGTCGAACTCGTGCTGCGCGAACTGACCGATACACTCGCGCGCGGAGAGAATGTGAAGCTCTCCTCGTTCGGATCGTTCATTGTGCGCAACAAGGGACGCCGGATCGGACGCAATCCGAAAACCGGTGAGGAAGTTCCGATTGAACCGCGGCGAGTGATGGTGTTCAAACCATCTAATATTTTAAAGTCGCGAATCAATGATCGGCTGGACGGCAAGAAGAAGAGCTAGTCGATCCAAGGAGCTTTAGGTGGAGAAGGGGCCAGACGCCTTCCGCACCATCAGTGAAGTCGCCGAAGACCTCGGCCTGCCCCAGCATGTGCTCCGCTTTTGGGAAACCCGTTTCGGTCAGATCAAACCGCTGAAGCGCGGCGGCGGCCGGCGCTACTATCGTCCCGACGACATCGAACTCCTGCGCGGCATTCGTCATCTGTTGTACGGAGAAGGCTACACGATCCGCGGTGTGCAGCAGATTTTGCGCGAGCAGGGCGTGCGCCATGTGCAGTCGATTGGTCTTGCGGTCGAAGCCGAGGATGCGGGCAAGGTGGCGGCGTCAGCGCCATCGCTCGCGGAAGCAGGCCGTGACCATCATGACCATGATCTGGAAACAGAACATCGCGGGCGGAGCAGCCTGATCGATCTGCTGCCTACGTTGCGTCCGGGCAAGCCGGCGCCGGAACTTCCGCGCGTGGTTGAAGTGCCGATCCCGCAACAAGCGCCTCGCGAGAGCGAGGAGGACATGCCGCCATTCCCGTTCCGCCGTTCGTCCAGTGCGAACCGGCAGGCGGCCATGCAGCCGGTACGCCCTACGGTAGCGGACAGGGAACCTGCACCAACGCCCCGGTCGCCAGGCGCACAGGGCGTACAAAAAGGTGCTGGCTTTTCACCGGAAGCGATCCGGCTGCTGAAGTCGACCTTATTCGAGCTTGGTGAATGCCAGCGGATGCTTGAGGCCGCCCGGACCAAAGGTTCCTGACATCGCGGCACGAGCGATTGTCATTATTCCAGGATTGCTACATTAATTTTATTAAGCCCGGCGGCTTATTAGGCACGCCAAATTCCGCACCTGCCCAAAAATGAGATAGGACGAAACACTGGACGGGTGGCCATTTCCCGCCCTAAATGTCCCTGTTGGGGGAAGCGTCAATGAGTAAAGAAACGATCCTCGAAACCGAGGATCTGACGAAAGAGTTTGCGGGTTTCGTAGCCGTCAGCGGAGTAAATCTTCGGGTCGAGCGCGGCACCATTCATGCGCTGATCGGTCCGAACGGAGCGGGCAAGACCACCTGTTTCAATCTCCTCAGTAAATTTCTCAGCCCCAGCCGCGGGCGCATCAAATACAAGGGCAACGACATTACCAATATGGCGCCGTCCGATGTGGCGCGGCTTGGCCTTGTGCGCTCGTTCCAGATTTCGGCGGTGTTCCCGCATCTGACGGTGCTGGAAAATGTGCGCATCGCCTTGCAAAGAATGCGCGGCGGCTCGTTCGATTTCTGGCGCTCGAAGGGAGTGCTGGATTCCTTAAATGATCGTGCGATGCAAATCCTCAAAGACGTGGGCCTGGAATCGTTCTCGAACTGGACCGCGGTGGAATTGCCCTATGGCCGCAAGCGCGTGCTGGAGATCGCCACCACGCTGGCACTCGATCCGGAAATGATGCTGCTGGATGAGCCGACCGCGGGCATGGGCCACGAGGACATCGACCGCATCAGCGCGCTCATCAAGCGTGTCGCTGCCGACCGCACGGTGCTGATGGTGGAGCACAATCTCAGCGTCGTGGCGAACCTGTCGAACAAGATCACCGTGCTGACGCGCGGGCGCGTATTGGCCGAAGGCGACTACAAGACCGTCTCGAACAATCCCGAAGTGCGCGAGGCTTACATGGGAACGGGTCATGCTTGATAGCCGCGCGCCGCTCCTGTCGGTGAAGGATTTGCATGCCTGGTACGGCGAGTCCCACATCCTGCATGGTGTGAATTTCGACGTTCATTCCGGCGAGGTGGTCACGCTGCTTGGGCGCAACGGTGCGGGCAAAACGACCACGCTGAAATCGGTGATGGGCATTGTCGGACAGCGGAAGGGCTCAATCCAGTTCGAAGGCAAGGAACTCATTTCCAAAACCTCCGACCAGATCGCGCGCGCAGGGATTGCTTTCTGCCCCGAGGAGCGCGGAATTTTTGCGAGCCTGGACGTGCAGGAAAATCTGTTGCTGCCGCCCGTAATCAAGGAAGGCGGGCTCAGCCTCGAGCGGATTTTCACGCTGTTCCCGAATTTGAAAGAACGGCTCGGCTCCAGCCAGGGCACGAAACTTTCCGGCGGCGAGCAGCAGATGCTGGCCATCGGCCGTATTCTCCGGACCGGCTCGCGGCTACTACTTTTGGATGAGCCGACCGAAGGACTCGCGCCTGTCATCATTCAGCAAATCGGCAAAACAATTCGCGCCTTGAAGGAAGAAGGCTTTACGATTTTGCTCGTCGAACAGAACTTCCGGTTCGCCTCGACCGTCGCCGACCGGTACTATGTCATGGAGCATGGGCGAGTGATCGATAAATTCGCCAACTCGGAATTAGACGCCAATCTCGAAAAGCTCCACGAATATCTCGGAGTTTGAACAAATGCCCTCAAGGGCGCGTACAGGAGGAGGAAGACAATGAAACGTATGTTGTTAGGCGCTGCGGCACTTACAGCCGTACTCGCCGTCGGCGCCGTGCAGGCGCAGCAGCCGATCACCGTCAAGATCGGCGTCATCACCGACATGTCGAGCTTGTATGCCGACATTTCCGGTCCGGGTTCGGTTGCGGGCGCACGCCTCGCGATTGCTGATTTCATGAAAGCCAATCCGAACGTGAAGGTCGAATTGCTTGTCGGCGACCATCTGAACAAGCCGGACGTCGGCACGCAGATCGCCAACCAGTTCATCGATGTCGACAAGGCCAATATGCTGATCGACACGACGAACTCTGGCGTGGCACTTGCCATCAGCCAGGTCGCGGCGAACAAGAACGTCGCTTACATCGTTCCGGGTCCCGCTGCCTCGGACCTTTCGGGTCCGGAGTTCAACGCCCATACCACCCCCTG
>CAZUJE010000125.1:0-8406 GCA_964620215.1 uncultured Hyphomicrobiales bacterium | reverse complement strand
CCGTCCCGCTATGTCGTGCCCGCGCCGCCCTGCGACGCGGAGAAAAAGAACCGGCTGCGGCTCTGCTGCGGAAACGGGTTGCGCCCCGAGATCTGGGAGACGGTTCAGCAGCGTTTCCGGATTCCGCGCGTCATCGAATTCTACGCGGCGACCGAAGGCAATGTGGCGCTGTTCAATTTCGACGGCACGGCGGGTGCCGTTGGCCGCATCCCCTGGTACATGGCGAAACGGTTTCCCACGGCCATCGTGCAGATCGATGTGGATACGGAAGAACCGCTACGCGGACCGGATGGGTTCCTGGTGCCCGCTCCGCCAAACGAGCCCGGCGAACTCATCAGCAAAATTCTCAATGACCCGTCGAAGCCCGCCAATCGCTTCGAAGGCTACGCGGATCCGGAAGCGACCAAAAAGAAAATCGTGCGCGACGCCTTTGAGAAGGGCGATGCCTGGTTCCGCACCGGCGATCTGATGCGGCAGGACGCGCACGGCTATTTTTATTTCGTGGACCGGCTTGGCGATACCTTCCGCTGGAAAGGAGAGAATGTTTCCACCACCGAAGTGGCCGAAGCGATCAATTCGTTCCCGGGCGTGAAGGACACCACCGTTTATGGCGTGCGCGTGGAAGGCAATGAAGGCCGCGCCGGCATGGCGGCGATTGTGGCCGATGGAAAACCCGATCTCGAGAAGCTGCGCGAGCATATCATCCGCTCGCTGCCGGATTATGCGCGGCCGCTTTTCGTCCGCATCCGCCCGGCGCTGGAACTGACGGGAACCTTCAAGCAGCGAAAGATCGACCTCGTGCGCGAGGGTTACGATCCCGCGGTCGGTTCCGACCAAATCTATTTCAGCGACCCGGCCACCAAATCCTTTGTCCGCATGGATGACGCGCTCCACAAACGGCTTGGTTCGGGCGCCGTCCGCCTTTGAGTTTGAATGCGCGTTAACTTTAACGAGCCGTTTCCGTTGTGCCGGACGGCACTTTGCCAAAGAGTTTCTTAATGCGGCCCTGCTAAATGCAGGCAAGCTGTTCAGGAAACTCAGGCGAGGAAATCTTGTCCGTCGCAAGCTCCAGTGAGGCCGGCACCGGCAGTCTGCGTGCGCACGCGCGCGCATTGATCGGCCGTGTGCGCGAAATGCTCGCGGGCGAGGGCGACGATGCGGTCGCCAAGCGCATGGCCGGACTCGCGTTTCTCGTGCGCGTTATTTCCGCCGCGCTTATTTTTGGCTCGCAGATTCTACTCGCGCGCTGGATGGGCCGCTACGATTTCGGAATCTATGTCTATGTCTGGACCTGGGTGATCCTGATCGGCGGGCTGGCCCCGCTCGGCCTTGCCTATTCGACCCAGCGATTCATCCCCGAATATATCGCGCGCAAGGACGAAGGCATGTTGCGCGGCTTTCTGCTCGGCAGCCGCGCGCTCAGCTTCGCGCTTGGCGCAGTGGCGGCGCTTCTTGGCATCGCAGTGATCCTGCTTCTAGGCGACCGGGTGGGCGACAGTTTCCGCGGCGCGTTCCTGCTTGGCTTCGCCTGCCTGCCGATTTTCGCGCTTTCCAGCGCCCAGGATGGCATCGCGCGTTCCTACAACTGGTTCGATATTGCGATGGTGCCGGGCTATGTGGTGCAGCCGCTGCTGATTCTGGCGCTGCTGGCCGGGGCGCATGTCAGCGGCATGAAGACCAGTGTCGTCACCGCAATGGCCGCCACTGCCATCGCGATCTGGACCATGGTGCTGGTGCAGGCGGTGTTGCTGCAACGGAGACTTTCGGTGCGCATCGCGAAAGGCCCGCGCAGCTACGAAGTATCGCACTGGTTCAAGACGGCGTTGCCGATCTTCATGGTGGACGGTTTTTATTTCCTGCTCACCTACACCGACATTCTGGTGCTGGAGCTGTTCCTCGGCCCGGACGAGATCGCGGTTTATTACGCGGCGACCAAGACGCTGGCGTTGATCGCCTTCATCTATTTCGCGGTGAACGCGGCTTTCGCGCACAAATTCAGCCAGTATCATTTCGCCGGCGAGAAAGAGAAACTGGAAAAATTCCTGGCGCTGGCGACGCGATGGACTTTCTGGCCGTCGCTCGCGGCGGCCATTGTGATGCTTTCTCTCGGCCACTGGATCCTGCTGCTGTTCGGCGAGGATTTCGTCGAGGGTTATCCGCTGATGTTCGTGCTCGCTTTCGGCCTGCTCGCGCGCGCGGCGGTTGGCCCGGCGGAGCGGCTCCTGAACATGGTCGGCGAGCAGCGCGCCTGTGCCGCGGTTTACGGAACGGCCTTTGTGACCAACCTAGTGCTCTGCCTAATCCTCGTGCCGCTGATCGGCATCGAGGGAGCGGCGATCTCCACCGCCTGCGCGATCGTTCTTGAATCCGCGCTGCTGTTCTTCGTTGTGAAGCGCAGGCTCGGCCTGCATGCGCTGGTCTGGCGCTGGTGACCGGTTGAGCGCGGGTCAAGCCATGGCTCTGCCCAGTAAAATTCACGAGGCACGATCGAGCGTTGCTCCCGCCGGCACAATGCAGTGGAAGCTGATCCGCGATCTCAGCGAAAGCGAGATCGAGAAATGGCGCGAACTTGCCGCGCATGCGATTGAGCCGAATGTTTTCCTCGATCCGGATTTCGCCAGAGCCGCGATCAATCTTCCTGATCAAAATGTGGGCGTCGTTCTGATCACGCGCGACGGCAAGCTGACCGGATTTTTCCCGGGCAGGTTCGAGGCTTTGGGCGCCGGCAATGCGGCGAAGACATTCGTGACATGGACGCATCCTTTCGCGCCGCTCTGTACGCCGCTGATCGCGCGGAAGCGTGCCTCGCAGACGCTCGCCGCCTTCCTGCATTACATCTCTAATTTTCCGGGAGCGCCGAGTTTGGCGATCTTCCCCTTCTTGAATGAAGAAGGTGAGGTGGCCGTGCTGCTACGCGAACTGCTCGCGCAGAAAAGCCGGAAACCGTACCGTTACCGCAGGCATCTGCGTGCGGCGCTGATCCCGAAAACGGAAAATAGCCTTCAGCCCTCCAGCAAAAAACTGAAGGAATTACGCCGTCAACTGCGGCGGCTGGAAGAGGCAGGCACTGTCTCGCACGATGCGGTGAGCGACCCGGAAAATATTGGCGCGGCGCTCGACGATTATATCGCGCTGGAGCAACGCGGCTGGAAGGGCCGTGAAGGAACGGCGGCAAGCTCCAAGACGGCCACGGAAAATTTCTTGCGTTCGGCGGTGCTTGCGCTCGCCGGGGAAGGCAAAGCGAAAATCGATGTCCTGCGGCTGAACGGCGAGGCCATCGCCGCCTGTATTACGCTTTTCTCCGGCGGCCGGGCATGGTTCTGGAAAATCGCCTACGATGAAGCCCATGCCCGCTTTTCCCCGGGCGTTCAGCTTACGCTGAAGGTTTCAGAGCGGCTCGCTGAAAACGGCAGGCTCACGCTTGTCGATTCATGCGCGGTGGCGGACCATCCGATGATCGACCACATCTGGAGCGGGCGTTTGCAAATGGCGCACTGGCTCGTGCCATTGCGCGGGAAGACGTCGTTCATTGCCGGAATCGTCGCGGAAGAAGCACGGGCGAGAATCGCCGGCCTGCTTTCGGCATTGCGAAACAGATTTCGCTAAACCTGCTCGCGCAAAAGCCTTCGGATGACTTTCCCCGTCGTGGTCAGCGGCAATTGCTCGATGAACGAAACCTCGCGCGGATATTCATGCGCGGAAAGCCGCGTGCGGACGAAATCCTGAATCTCTTTCGCAAGCTCGGGCGATGGCGCGTGTCCCGGCTTCAGCACGACGAATGCCTTCACGATCTCGGTACGAAGCTCGTCCGGCTTGCCGACTGCGGCGGCGAGTGCCACTGCCGGATGGCAAATGAGACAATCCTCGATCTCGCCGGGACCGATGCGGAAACCTGCCGACGTAATCACATCGTCGTCGCGCCCGACGAAGCTGATGTAACCTTCGTCGTCGGCCATGCCCTGATCGCCGGTGGTCATCCAGTCGCCGATGAATTTGTCGCGGGTGGCTTCCGGCTTTTTCCAGTATTCGAGGAACATCACCGGGTCCGGGCGCAGAATCGCGATCTGACCGAGTTCGCCGGTTTTGCAGACGCTGCCGTCCTCGCGAATGACCGCGACCTCGTGGCCGGGCACAGCCTTGCCGATCGCGCCCGGCTTGGTGACGCCGATCGCGCTGCATGAAGACAGCACGATGTTGCATTCGGTCTGGCCGTAGAATTCGTTGATGGTCAGGCCAAGCGCCTCGCGGCCCCACTCATAGGTCTCGACGCCGAGCGCCTCGCCGCCGGAGGCGACCGTGCGCAGATTCAATTTGTGCCTCGGCTTACCCGCGCCACGCAACATGCGCAGCGCCGTCGGCGGAATGAATGTGTTGCGCACATTCGCTTCCGACATCAGCGCATAGGCTTCGCCGGGATCGAACTTGTCGGTCTTGCGCGAGACGACCGGAACGCCATGGGCGAGGCCGGGAAGCAGAATGTTCAAGAGTCCGCCCGCCCAGGCCCAGTCGGCGGGTGTCCACATGCGGTCGCCGGGCTGCGGCAGGAATTCGTGGTGATATTCGACGCCGGGAAAATGCCCGAGCAACACGCGGTGGCCATGCAGGGCACCTTTCGGCTGGCCGGTTGTTCCCGAGGTGTAAACCATCAAGGCAGGATCGTCGGGAGAAGTATCCGCCGGCGTGAAATCTCCGGAAGCGCGCGCGAGCGTTTCGGAAAAATCCAGCACCCCGTCGGCCGCGCCTTCGACCGATAAAACCAGTTTCAGCTCCGGCAAATCCTTGCGAATGCCGTCCAGCTTAGCGAGGCCTGCCTTGTTGGTGATCACCGCGCGCGCTTCTGAATTACCCAGACGGTAAGACATTGCATCGGTGCCGAAGAGTGCGGCGAGCGGCACGGCAATGCCGCCGATCTTGTAGATTGCAAGATGTGCGATCGCGGTTTCGGGCGATTGCGGCAGAATGATCGAGACGCGGTCGCCGCGTTTTACGCCGTTCGCGGTTAAAGCATTCGCCAGCCGGTTCGATTGCTCGCGCAAATATCCATAGGGGATGTTATCGAAGCCGCCCGCAGGCCGCCGCACGATCAGCGCCACGCGCTCCGGCTCGCGCGCCGCCCATTTATCGCAGGCGTCGATTGCAATGTTGTAGCGGGCCGGAATCTGCCAGCGAAATTTCGCGCGCAGGGTTTCATAGTCTCGCGCTTCGGGCAGCATGTTCCTCACCGGGTGAGGCCTGCCGGTCTAGTTCGCCGGCTCGGCCAGAATGAGCGCCCAAAATACCCGGTATTTCGATTTTGGCGTATAGGCGCTTGCGATGCCGAAGCGGGTCGCCCCGGGCAGCAGCATGTTCTTGTTATGGGAAGGGGAATCGCGCCAGCCGGAAAAAGCCTCTGCCAGCGTATGATAACCGGCACTCACATTTTCCGCCGAGCGCGCAGCAACGAAACCCGATGCCTTCAACCGCTGGATGAATCCGCGTCCGCCCGGATCGTGCGTGACCTTGTCGGCGGCGACCATGCGGTTGACCTGATCGCGCGCGGCCGCGAGCAGTTTTTCATCCGGCTCCAGCGGTGGCAGCCCCTTGGACCGCCGATAATCCGAAAACAGCGAGGTGGCCGCGGCCACGTTCACTTGCGCGCCAGGCTGCGCGAGATTTTCGTAAAAGGCGGGAGACTTCTCGATTTCCACCACGCCGCCGCAAGCCGCGAGCAGAATCAAGGCGGACCCCAGAAAGCCGAGCGGGAGAAAACGGATCATTGTTTGCTGGAACTGTCCTGCTTCAGCGGCGAGAGTTCGTCGGAACTGTCGGGTGAGGATTCGACGGGCTGTGCTGCAAGCGGCTGCGCCTGAATCACGATTCCCGCCTCCCGGAAGCGCCGGAAGATTTCGAAATTGATGTCGCTTACGAGCGAGAGTCTCTGGTTCACGTCCGCCACAATCCCCCGCAACTCGAAGTTCAATGAGTTCTCGCCGAACTTCGTAAACAAAACATTGGGGGCGGGGTTTTTGAGGAACTCGCTCCTTTCCCCGGCGATGCCGAGCAGGATTTCCTTCACGCGCTGAGGGTCCGATTTGTAGGAGACCGCAATCGGCACGATGACGCGGCCGTTCTTGTTGGTGTGGGTCCAGTTTTTCACCGAACCGGTAATCAGATCGGAATTCGGCACGATCACGGTGGCACGCTCGAATGTTTCGATCTCCGTGGACCGCACGCTGATTTTTTTGACGACGCCTTCCTCGCCCTTGGTGACGATCCAGTCACCGACGCGGATCGGGCGTTCCGTCAGGAGAATGAGCCCGGACACGAAATTTGAGACAATCGCCTGCAAGCCGAAACCGACGCCGACCGAAAGCGCGCCTGCGACCAGCGCCACGTTCTCCAGATTGAGGCCGAGCCGGCCAAGGGCGAGTGAGATCGTGATGATGACGCCCGCATAGCCGATAATTGTCGCAATCGAGTTTTGCAGCCCCGGTTCCATGTCGGTGCGCGGCAGAACCGAGTTGCCAATCCATCGGTGGATGATGCGCGCGAAAGCAAAGCCGATGACAAGGATCAAAACGGCGGCCAGCACGTCCACGAACAGGATTTTGGTGCGGCCGATTTCTATTCCGAGCGCCACGCGGTCTAGCGTGCCGACAATGTCGATGGCGGAGGTGGTGATGGTCCCGACCACCAGAAACGCCGCGAACACGAATAAAAGCGCGCGCAGAAATCCCGCGACCAATGTTGCGATCAGATCGAGCGTCTTGGGCTTCACACCCAGCGTGGAGGCCACCGCGCGCCGGCGGTCGGATTCTTCCGCGAGGCCGCGCCCCATCAAGGCGTCGATCAGCGCCAGCGCGAGATATAGCGCCGTCAGCACCACGGCGGCCATGGCGAGCCGGTCAGAGACGAACGCCGCAAAGCGGATGAATCCGGTGAGCAGCGCCACGACGATTGTTGTCGTGGCAGCCCAGCCCGTCAGCCGGATCCAGGGCGGAAGATCTTCGTTGCCCGTCGCATCGCTCTGCGCGCTGTGCGTGATGAGTGCATAGGCAATCAGTCCCGCGATGGTGATGCTGTAGATCGCGCTGGTGACGACCGTCAGCGCGAGCGGCGCCGACAGGCTTCGATGCAGGACATTGATGAACAGGATGGTCGCGGTGACGAGGACCGTGTTGGAAATCAGCCAGAAAATTCTTTTCGCCGCCTGATCTCCAAGGGCAGGCAGGCGGCAGGCAATGTTATGCGGTGCAAGAACTGCCCAGGCCAGCGCCCGCCCGGCGGAAGCAAAAATTACCGCGGCAAGAAAACCGTACAAAAGATTGGATGCGCTGCCGGTCAGCAGTTCGAATGCCGTCAAGGTTTCGATCGCGACCAGGGTGGCGATCGGGGCGCCGGCCGCATTCAATATCGCGTCGCGGAGCGCGATGGTTGTTTTTTGCAGACGGGAGAGTGGCTCGGCCGGCGAAGCCGGACTTGCAACCGGCAGCCGCTGGCGAATGATCCGCCGCAGAAAAAAGACGAATGCGGCTGCGGCGGCCGCGGCGAGGATGGCGAGTGCCGCGCCGGCATAGCCCGCGCGGCCCACCACGTGATCGCGCCATTCCGAAACAAGATATTTGAAACTCAGGATCTCGAACGGCAGCGCATGAAAGGCGGCGACCCAGAGCGATGGATCGATCATGCTGTCGGCGCGCGAGAACAGCCGGTTGGTGAACAGCGTCCGGCGCTGGCGCTCGATGCGGTCGGAAATCTGGTCGGCGCGCACGGAGAGCAGGCGCGATTGGCGAAGGGCGCCGTCAAGTTCCTTCTGCAACGCTCCCTGCACTTTGCGTTCGTTTGCGAAGGCTGCGTTTTCAGCGGAAGCATCAGCCGGCGCAGAGCCCAGCTCCTTCAGTCTGGTTTCTGTTTCGGTGAGGCGCGGCGCGATCTCATCGGAAAAGCCGCGCATTTCGTCGCGCAGCGGCTCGATCTCCTCGCGCAGGCCAAGCAACGTGCGGCGGCGCTGATCGGGAGCCGCGAGAACGCCTTCGATCTGGTCCAGCTTGAGGCGGGCCGCTTCCAACCGCGTGTTGATGGTTTGCAGCCGCTGGTCCTGCGCAAAAACGCCCGCAACCGTGACGGTGAGAAAAACTGCAATTGCGATGATGGAAAAAATTTTAGTACGGGTATTCGCCGCGCCGGAGATCGTCTTCAATCGCATTCTTTGCCTCAGTCGATGAACCCAGCCTCCCGCAACGAGGCCGGGGGTTCCGCAAATGGCGGTCCCGGGAAGACTCGAACTTCCGACCTTCGGTTTAGGAAACCGCTGCTCTATCCGGCTGAGCTACGGGACCGCGCCGGTCCCCTTAGCACAGGCTGATTCCGCGTGCATCGCGCGGCATGTGAGGCATCAATTGAGACCATATTGCGCCCGCCGCGGGT
>CAZUJE010000124.1:0-8456 GCA_964620215.1 uncultured Hyphomicrobiales bacterium | reverse complement strand
GCCTCCCCGATCATCCAGGTGATGCCCACCACCACCGCGAACAGGAAGAAGAAGATCGCGAACAACGCGAACGCGATCCGCCGCGTCGCCTCGGAAATGTTCACGAGGCCGACGGCGCCGGAAGCGAGCGAGATCAGCAGAAAGATCACCGCGAGTTTGAACATGGGCGTCCTCCCGGTCTGCGGATAGAACGCGCCGGGAAAAAACCGGTTCCCTTGCCCGGTATGCGGAAAAAACAATGCCGCGCGCGAACTTGCGCGGCCGCCATGGGTTCCTATGTGCTGCCTGAAACCGGCGCGCGGAATTGGTCCGCCGCCCGGCACTGAAAGGCTACGCAGTCAGATGAACGCGCGCACAGGTTTTTCCCGCACCCAGTCCCATGCGCGGAAAGCGGACCCGCTCGATTTCGCCGAAAAGCGCGAGGCGCTGGCGCGGCTCGATTTCGTCGCCGGCTTCATGGACACCGCTTTCTTCATTCCCGGCACCAATATCCGCTTCGGCGCGGACGCCATCGTCGGCCTCGTCCCCGGCATCGGCGACCTCGTGACCACCGCGATCTCGAGCTGGATCGTCTATGAGGCGCGGCGGATTGGCGCGCCGAAGCATGTCGTCGCGCGCATGATCGGCAATGTCGCGATCGACGGCGTCGTGGGCGCGGTGCCGTTTCTGGGCGATATTTTCGACGTCGCATTCCGCGCCAACAGGCGGAATCTGGAACTTCTGCGTAAACATCTGGAACGCAATACCTTCTGAACGCGCCCGAATGCGGCGCTCAAATGAACGCCGGATGAACAGGAAACCCGCGCCCCGCAGGGCTTACGCGGCAGTGCATCATGTAATTCAGTTGACGCATTGGCTGCGTAAACCAGAATAAACGCGGACCCCACATGCCGTGGGGCCGAGTGAGTAACAGGGGAATAAAAATGAAAAAGCTGGGAATCGTTTTGAGCGCGGTCGCCGCGCTCGCCATCGCAACCGGTCCGGCGCTCGCCGCCAAGAAAGCCGCGAAGAAGCCGAAGACGCTCTGGCAGGGCTGGGCTGAGGAAGTCTCCAAGGCCAAGTGGAGCTGGAAGGCTCCGAAGAAGGGTAAGAAGTAAGCCCTCGCCTTTCCGACTGATCGCGCCCCGCCGGCGAACAGCCGCGGGGCGCTTCCTTTTCGCAAGCGGACACGAACCGCGTGAAAATAAACGCGCGATTTATGTTGCCGCAGAGTGACTGCCGCCCGATTTCGTTTCCGCGCTGTTGACCTCGCGCGCCAACCAGCAAATGTAGTTGTCTTCACGTGCTGTGAAGATGAACCATAGATGAACAAGGGGACGACTATGCGGAAGATGGGATTTGTGTTCGCGGCGATCGGCGCTCTCGTGATTGCGCTCGCTCCGGTTTCCTCGGCCTTCGCCCAGGCGAAGAAAGAGCCGAAGAAGCTGTCGCAGGGCTGGGTTGAAGAACTCAAGAAGGCCGCGAAGGTTAAGTAAGCCGTTTCCCGCTTGCGGGAAAAAAGCGCCCCGCCGGCTCAGGCCGCGGGGCGCTTTATTTTTTGCGGCGGCAGAATCGCCATGCGCAGTGATGCCGAAATAAATTCGCCATAGCGGGATATACACAGCCGTTTACAGCAACACTCCGCCCCAAACGTAATTCGGCAACGATTTCAGGGGTGTTTCCTCGGCCCGCCGCACCGATAGCAGTTGACGTGACCCTGCCGGATAAGGAAATTTACGCCACCTTCACGATGGGGTGAAGCAAGGGGGAATAGCCCAATGAAGAAACTCGCTTATGTGTTCGCGGCCATCGTCGGCCTCGCTCTCGCGTTTGGCCCGGCCACGAATGCCTTCGCCCAGGCGAAGAAGCCCGCCAAGAAGCTCTCCGAAGGCTGGGTGGAAGAAGTGTCCAAGTCCAAGCTGACCTGGTCGGCGAAGAAGAAATAATCGTAGCTGAAATAAAAAACGCGCTCCGCGGCGATGCCGGGAGCGCGTTTATATTTTAAGCCGCTAAAGGCTTATTCGACGGTGCGGACCACGCTGGAAGTCGGCCGGGCGGACACGGTCGGCAGCTTTGCTTCCTTGCGGACCAGTTCGTCATATTCAGCGACGGTCTTCAGGCTTTCCTTCGGTTTCATGTGGACGACCTTGTAACCGGACGTCTTCAGCCATTCGAGCAGTTCCGGCAGCGCTTCCGCCGTATGCTTCTGGAAGTCGTGCATCAGGATGATGCCCTTGCCATGCCTTTGCAGTTTCTTCTGCACGTTCTCGATCACCCGCTCCTTGGTGCGCGCGGTGAAATCGAACGCATCGAGGTCGGTCGAGAAGATTCCGAAATTCCGCTCGCCGAGATAGGTCACGATTTCCGGCGGATGCTTTAGCACCGGGGCGCGGAAGAACGGCGCCACCGGCACGCCGGCTGACATCGCGACAGCGCTGGCGCCCATCTCGATGTCCTTTTTGGCTTCATCGAACGGCTTCTTAGCGAGGCTCTTGTGCGACCAGGTGTGGTTCCCGATCGTATGTCCAGCCGCCGCGACCTCCTTGAGAAGTTCAGGATACCAGGTGGCGTGCTTGCCGATCGGAAAGAAAGTTGCCTTCAGGCATTGGTCCGCAAGCGCCTTCAGCACTGCCGCCGTCGTGCCCGGCCACGGACCGTCGTCGAAGGTCAGCACGACTTCATTGCGTTTGAGAAAATCGTGCTGCTTGAAATGCTCGAAGCCGAAACCCGGGCCGCCGGTCGTGTCTATTTCGACCGTGCGCGTGACGCCGAGAGCATTGGGATTGGTGCAGGCGGCTTCAGCCGGTTTTGTTGAACCGCCAAGCGAAGCCTGCGGAGCGGTTGAAGCGGCGGCGTTTTGAGCATGAGACGGCTGCATCGCCGCCAATGAGACGGTCATCGCGACCGCAAGCGCTACGGACAGGCGCATATGGATACTCCCCCACACAACTGAACAGTCGCCCGGATGTTAGATTGAATTGGCAGCCGCGTCACGCGGTCCGGAAGGGCATCGGGAACCGATCACAAGCAGAGTTAATGCGTGCGACTGTTTCGTGAATTGCGCGGGGAAAATTCCCATCACGAATCGCTCTCACCCTGCGGAAATTCTCGTAGTTTTTTGTCCCGAAATTGCTGCGCGAATGGCTGCGCGATCAGCGAATTTGGGCGTGCAGATGAATGTCAGATGAACAAGGTCTGTCGTGCAAACATCAAAACAATTCGGAACGGTTTGTGCGCCGCAATAGATGCTGCGAAATGATGCATTTTTACGCGCAATTCCGTTTCGAATTTTCAAGGCACAATTGACTCGGCCACGCTTTTCGACGGAATCTATCGGGGCAGTCTAATCCCATATGGGCTGAACAAGGGGACAAACATGAAAAAGCTTGGACTCGTTCTCGCGGCCGTCGCCGCGATCGCGCTTGGTTCCACGACGGTATCGCAGCCGGCGAAAGCGGACGGCGGCCTCATCCTCGGCGCTCTCGGCCTCGGCTGGGGCTATTGCCATGTCACCTACAAGAAGAAGAGAAACCCGGCCAATCCGTGGTGCGCCTGGCACGACTCCTGGCACAGGAACTGGCGCTAATTCCGGATTCGCCGCGGCGCTGCCGAGGCTAATTCAGAACGATGCAGCGCAGATGAAAATCTGCGCTGCATTTATTTTTGGATATGCAAATTTGATTTCCATGAACCGGTGTTCATTCAGCTTTAGCGATAGCTGAACCGGCGTTCATTTTTGTTGTCCTAAACAACACGCTGCAAAAAATTGAAGCTCAAAATTTGCCCATCAACGCGAACAGCCAATTGACTTCGCGCATGTTCTGTAACGTATCTACGGCGTTCTGATCCAATATGGGCTGAATAATTAAGGGGAGCACTCAATGAAGAAGTTTGGACTCGTTCTCGCGGCTGTTGCCGCTCTCGCTATTGGCGCTTTCTCGGCTTCGCAGCCGGCAAAGGCTGACGGCGGCGTAATCGTCGGCGCGCTCGGCCTCGGCTGGGGCTACTGCCACGTGACCTACAAGAAGGGCATCAAGCGCAAGACCCAGCTCTGCGCCTGGCACGACGCCTGGCACAAGAAGTACGTGAAGTAAGCTTTTTCGATTTCGCCGCGGCCTCACGGCATCGGCTGAATCAAAGCAAACAGCGTGACGCTGAAAAGCGTCGCGCTGTTTTTATTTCAAGCATTCCATCACCACTTATGAAACACGAAGAATGCGCCCAGCGCGATGAAGCAGAATCCCACCGCGTGATTCCAGCGCAATGCCTCTCCCAGGTAGAAAACCGAAAAGCCCGCGAATACGAGCAGCGTGATGATTTCCTGCATCGTTTTCAGTTCAGCCGTCGAATAAACCGCCGATCCCCAGCGGTTGGCCGGCACCGCGAGGCAATATTCAATGAAGGCGATGCCCCAGCTCGCGAGAATAGCCAGCATGAGCGGCGAAGATTTATATTTCAGATGCCCGTACCACGCGAAGGTCATGAATACGTTGGAAGCGAGCAGAAGCAGGATCGGCGTTATGGCTGATGAGAGCGGCATGAGAAAGTAAGGCTTTCCGGTTGCAGGGTGAGACCACTGGAGTTCCGTATATTGAATATTTCCCGGAACGGAGAAACACGAAAGAGTTATTCACGGCCCCCGCCTCGTGCGCCACACCCGGACTTGCGCTAGAATTGATATGTCTTTCCAAACCCTCCCCGGAGAAGATCATGCGCCGCATCTTTTTTGTTTCTGCCGTTATCGCGAGCGCGATTTTGCTTTCCCCGCCCGCCGGAGCAGTGAAGCGAGTTTCCTATCCGGAAGTGAAAGTGATCGGCCTCACACCTTTCAAAGGTGATGCGGCCCTCGAGGAGATGCGCAAAAAGCTGGCGGAAGCCGTGAAGAAACAGGATCTCCCGGCCGTAACCGCGCTGGTCGATCCGAAATTCGTCTGGATCGCCGGCGGCAAACCGGTTGAGGAATTCGATGCAAAAAAGGATGCGGCCCATAATTTCAAGGTCGCATTCGGATTTCGCCCGTTTGGAAAAGACACGGACGGCAAGACCGACATCGGCCCGCAATGGTTTCTGCTGGAACTGTTTCTGGCCTATCCCTCATTTACGCAGGAAGCCGGCTCACCCCTCGTATGCGGCCCCGCGACCGCACGGCTCGCCGACGTGAAGACCTTCGAGCAGGCGATTGAGCGCGTTGACGAGGATGCCGAGCCGGCGGAGTGGGTATTTTCCGTTGCCGAAATTGCCCTGACAGCGAAACCCGGCAGCGGCGGCAGTGTCGGCAAGTTCGTCAACACGGCAATGCCGGTACTCGGTTTTCATCCGCCTATGCCGGCCAATACCGCGCCCACGCAACCGCCGACGCATTTTGAATTGCTGCTGCCTTCGGGCAAAACCGGCTGGGCCGAGACGAAAAACCTGCGCGCTTTATTCGTGGACCGGCTCTGCTACGCCAAGGACGACAAGGGGGAGTGGAAAATAACCACTTTCGATCAGGCGGAATAATTCGCCCGTTCCGGGGTAAATTTCTTTGGAGGAACGCCCATGCAAAAAAAGCCGATTATTTCCCTTGCCGCTTTGATTTTCGCGGCTCTCGCTGGAACCACGCTGGCGCAAACCCAAGCCCCCGCTCCGGCACCCGCCGCGGCGCCGCCTGCTGCTCCGCTATTCGCGGCCACCAAGGTCGAGGGCACGGAGAACGTGTATATCTTCCGCTACCAGAACCACCAGGCGATGTTCGTGGTGACGCCCGCCGGCGTGATCGCGACCGATCCGATCAGCTATGGCCGCCCGCAGGCTGCGGTGGCCTATGTCGAAGAGATCAAGAAAATCACCAGCGCGCCGATCCGCTATCTCATTTACAGCCATCACCACTACGATCACGTAGCTGGCGGAAAACCTTTCAAGGACGCAGGCGCCACCATCGTCGCGCACAAACGCGCGAAGGAACGGCTCGAAATTCTGAAAGACCCGGCCACACTCGTCCCCGACGAAACCGTGGACGATAAGCGCGTGATCGAACTGGGCGGCACCACACTCGAACTTCACTTCACCGGCCGCAACCATTCGGACTCATCGCTGGTGATGCTGCTGCCGAAAGAAAAGATCATGTTCGCGGTGGACTTCAATTCGCTGGGAGCAGTGCCTTCGCGGCTCGCGGTGAATGACTCCTATCCGAACGAATGGGAGGCCTCATTGAAGCGCACGCTCGCGCTCGGCTGGGACCGCCAGATTCCCGGGCACCCCGGACCGGGCGGCCGCCTCGGCACGCGCGCCGACATGGAGCAGCAGCTTGCGTTCATGACCGAACTCTCGGCCGAGGTGAAGAAAGCCTCCGACGGTGGCAAGTGCTTCGATCCCGCCACCAAAGAGGTTCGTCTGCCCTCATTCTCCAACTTGGCGGCATACGAGCAGAACATCGAATGGAATATCCACCGCTGGTGCGGCTACTGGGGCCGCGGCATCTGACATCCCACAAACAGGAAAAGCCCGGTCTCGCGCCGGGCTTTTTCTTTTACCGCTATGTTGGATAGGGAACTAAAGTTCCATCCGGCAGTTCTCTGTTTCGGTTTCGCCTCCCCGTGCATTACTCACAGGAGCTTTCCATGCCTTATGGCCGTGGACGTTTCTATCTCACGCCGCCGTCGGTGCCCGTCTTCGTGGTGTCGCTGGTGCTCGCTATCCTCGCATTTCTGGTCTTTTACGCGCGCGTTTCCGTGCCGATCATCAACGCCGGCCGCGTATTCGATGTGCTCGCGATCGCCTATGTGGTTCTGCTCGCGGGCGTTTTGATCCGCCGCATCTGACGGCTTGCTATCCCTGTGCGCCTTCCGATAGGGAACCCTGTTCCCGCGGGAGGCGCGCATGATTATCGAAAATCAGCAAATGGTGACGGACGCGGTGCTGCAAGCAGTGCAGCGCACAACCGATCCACGTCTGCGTGAGATCATGAGCGCCTTCGTGCGCCACCTGCACGATTTCGCCCGCGAAGTGAAACTCACCGAAGCCGAATTCCAGCGCGCCTGCGCCTATATCGCCGAACTGGGCCAGCGTACGAATGAATCCCACAACGAAGTGGTGTTGGCTTCCGGCTCGCTCGGCTTCTCGACGCTGATCTGCCTGCTCAACAACGGCAATAATGGCCAGACCGAAACCGCCGCCAATCTGCTCGGGCCGTTCTGGCGCATGAATTCGCCTAAGACGGAAAGCGGCGGCAGCATCGTGCGCTCGCCGACGCCCGGACCGGCGCTGTTCGTGAATACGTGGGTGAAAGACCATAAAGAAAATCCCATCGAAGGCGCCATCGTGGACATCTGGCATTCCTCGCCGGAAGGATTTTACGAGCAGCAGGATCCGAACCAGGCCGAGATGAATCTGCGCGGCCAGTTCACCACGGACAAGGATGGCCACTTCCATTTCCGCAGCGTGAAGCCCGCGGGCTATCCGATCCCGGTCAATGGCCCGGTCGGCGAAATGATCCGCTCGCAAAACCGGCATCACTACCGGCCCGCGCATTTGCACTTTCTGATCTACAAGCCCGGCTTCAAGACGCTGATCTCGCAGCTCTATGTCAGCGACGATCCCTATATTGAGTCGGATGTGCAGTTCGGCGTCACCCGCGCGCTGATGGGAAATTACGTCCTGCACAAGGGCGAGCCCGCCCCCGCCGGCGGCGTGACCGGCGACTGGTATTCGCTCGAATACACTTTCAGGATGGAGCCGGGCGAAGCGAAATTGCCGCGTGCTCCTATCAAGTGACCGCCCTTCCCTAGCCGCACTCCCGCGCCCATATTATTCCCGATGTCCAAGCCGAAGCCCCCGAAACCCTATCGAACCGCGCGCGGCGTCAGCCATGGCATGGCTGAGCGCCCGCAGGCGCATTTCGAATCCGCGCCCATTACAGGCATGGACCCGAAACTCGCCTCGGAACTCGGCCTCACCGACGAGGAAAACTTCGTTCCTTCGCTCGGCAGCACCGCTTCGGCGGATTCACTGAAGGCGCTCTTGGAAACCGGCCGTCCCGAATTTCAGAACCAGGTCTGGGTGCCGCACCGCCCGGAGAAACCGCAAAAATCCGAAGGCGGCATCAAGTTCAAGCTTGTCTCACCCTATGAGCCAAAGGGCGACCAGCCCACCGCCATCGCCGAGTTGGTGAAGGGCGCCGAAGCAAACGAGCGCTCACAGGTGCTGCTCGGCGTCACCGGCTCCGGCAAGACCTACACGATGGCGCAGGTGATCGCGCGCACGCAGCGTCCCGCTCTGATTCTGGCGCCAAACAAAACGCTCGCCGCGCAGCTATACGGCGAGTTCAAAAGTTTCTTCCCGGAGAACGCGGTCGAGTATTTCGTCAGCTATTACGATTACTACCAGCCGGAAGCCTACGTCCCGCGCACGGACACTTACATCGAAAAAGATTCGTCGATCAACGAGCAGATCGACCGGATGCGCCACGCAGCCACCCGTTCGCTGCTGGAGCGCGACGA
>CAZUJE010000123.1:6074-8457 GCA_964620215.1 uncultured Hyphomicrobiales bacterium | reverse complement strand
CGGTCCGCGCGTGGTCGAACACATGGTCGATGCGGTGCTTTCGTTCGAGGGCGAAGGCAGCCAGCAGTTCAGAATTTTGCGGGCGCTGAAAAACCGTTTCGGCCCCACCGACGAGATCGGCGTATTCGAGATGACCGGGCGCGGATTGTCCGAAGTGGAAAATCCGTCGGCGCTGTTTCTGTCGGACCGCGATCTCGGCAGTCCGGGCACCGCCGTGTTCGCGGGCATCGAAGGCACGCGGCCGCTGCTTGTGGAAATCCAGGCGCTGGTCGCGCCCACGTCCCTTGGCACTCCGCGCCGCGCGGTGGTCGGAGCGGATAGCAGCCGCCTCTC
The DNA here is from genome assembly GCA_964620215.1 of uncultured Hyphomicrobiales bacterium. Classification (GTDB taxonomy): domain Bacteria; phylum Pseudomonadota; class Alphaproteobacteria; order Rhizobiales; family Xanthobacteraceae; genus JAUSIF01. The sequence continues at coordinate 8,124 of CAZUJE010000123.1, read as the reverse complement.
CATGATCCTCGCGGTGCTGGAAGCGCGCTGCGGAGTCCGCCTGTCCGGCCATGACGTTTATCTGAATGTCGCCGGAGGACTTCGGATTAATGAACCTGCCGCCGATCTCGCCATCGCGGCAGCACTCGTTTCATCGCTCTCCGGCTCATCGCTTCCGCAGGACGCCGTTTATTACGGCGAAGTCAGCCTGACCGGCGCCGTACGGGCGGTGCCGCAGGGAGCTGCCCGCTTGAAGGAGGCCGTAAAACTCGGCTTCAACCGCGCCGTGGTACCGGAGTCCGGCAAGTCCGAAGGCGTGGATGGAATTTCCATGACCGCCGTGGCCGCGCTGGACCGCCTGGTGGCCGACATTGCCGCCCGCTCGCCCAAGGGGTTACGTGCGGCGGCGGGGCGCGGAGAAGACGGGTGACTGTGTCGTTTGGCGGGGTTATAAGCATCCCGCCCGGCCACCCTTTTCGAGTCGGGATTCCCTCACGGAACGCGGGCTTCGCTACATGCCGCTGACTTTGCTCGATATTGGCCTTCTCGTGGTCATGCTGATCTCGGGAATCCTCGCGATGGTGCGCGGGTTCATGCGCGAAATCCTGTCGATCGCCTCATGGCTGATCGCGGCGGTGGTGACGCTCTACGGTTACGCCCGCGCCGAAGTCTTCATCAAACAGTATGTGACAAACGATCTGGTGGCCAAGGCGGTCGCCATCGGCGGCGTGTTCCTCATCACGCTGCTCATCATTTCGCTGTTCACGGTTAAGATTTCCGACCTGATCCTCGACAGCCGCGTCGGCGCGCTGGACCGTGCGCTTGGCTTCCTGTTCGGTCTCGGCCGCGGTTTTCTGATCATGGTGGTTGCCTTCTTGTTTTTTGCCTGGCTGGTGCCCGAAAAAGGCCGCCCTGAATGGGTAAAAGGCGCTAAATCTGCGATTGTGTTACAAGTTGCCGGAACATGGTTGCAGTCAGTCTTGCCGGAAGATATGGAACGGCTGATCTCAAAGCGGCCGCCGCGTGGAGGCGACGACGCGCCCGCAGATACGCCGCCGGCCGCGCGTTAACAGACCTACCGTCCCTGCTTCGACTCGCGTATGCAGGACTTGAAATTGCCGGAAGCAACGCCATTTCCGGTGTAGTTTCTACCAGTTGCCGGGTGTGAACGCGCAACGACGTGGTCACGCTTCGAGCCGGAGGGCCGGATGGCCTTGGAACAAGTCGGCGAGAACGAGTTGGACGAAAATCACGACGATCGCCTGCGCGAAGAATGCGGCGTATTCGGCGTCTTCAATCATCCTGAAGCATCGGCGATCACAGCGCTCGGCCTGCATGCGCTCCAGCATCGCGGCCAGGAAGCGGCGGGCATCGTCAGCTTCGATGGCAAACGGTTTTACCCCGAACGCCGCCTCGGCCTTGTCGGCGACACCTTTTCCAAGCGCAGCGTGATCGACGGCCTGCCCGGCACCATGGCCATGGGCCATGTGCGCTACTCGACGACCGGCGCGACCATCCTCCGCAACGTGCAGCCCCTGTTCGCGGAACTCGACGCCGGCGGCTTCGCCATTGGTCACAATGGAAATCTCACTAACGGCATTTCGCTTCGCCGCCAGCTCGTGCGCGAAGGGGCGATCATGCAGTCCACCACCGATACCGAGGTGATGCTGCATCTCGTCGCCCGTTCAAAACTGCCGCGCTTCGTGGAGCGCTTCATCGACGCGCTACGCTCGCTGGAAGGCGCTTATGCATTTGTCGCGATGACCAACAAGAAACTGATCGGTGCCCGCGACCCCTTGGGCATCCGCCCGCTGGTGCTCGGCCGCCTTGGCGATGCATATATTCTCGCCTCCGAAACCTGCGCTTTGGAAATCATTGGCGCGCGCTACGAGCGCGACATTGAAAACGGCGAAGTGGTCGTCATCACGTCGGAAGGCGTGCAGTCGATCAAGCCGTTCCCGGCGATGGCGCCGCGCCCGTGCATCTTCGAATACATTTATTTCGCGCGGCCTGATTCCAGCATCGGCGGCCGCAGCGTGTACGAGACGCGCAAGAATTTGGGCATCCAGCT
>CAZUJE010000123.1:0-6064 GCA_964620215.1 uncultured Hyphomicrobiales bacterium | reverse complement strand
GGCGACGGGGGGGGGCCGGGCCCGGAATCCGGGTTTCCGGCGGCGATTGGGTACAGCCCGGAATCGGAAATTCCTTACGAACTTGGCATCATCCGCAATCACGATGTGGGCCGCACCTTCATTGAGCCGGCGCAACAGATCCGCGAGTTGGGCGTCCGCCTGAAGCATTCGGCCAACCGCGCCATCGTGAACGGCAAACGGATTGTGTTGCTCGATGATTCACTGGTGCGCGGCACCACTTCCATTAAAATTGTGCGCATGATGCGCGAGGCGGGTGCCAAGGAAGTCCACATGCGGATCGCCAGCCCGCCGATCACGCATTCCGATTTCTACGGCATCGACACGCCGGAGCGCGAGAAACTCCTCGCCGCCACGCACAGCCTGGAGGAAATGTGCAAATATATTGGCGCGGATTCCTTGCAGTTTCTTTCCATCGAAGGACTCTACCGCGCGATGGGTGAGGAAAAGCGCAATCCGGACCGCCCGCAATTCACCGACCATTGCTTCACCGGCCAGTATCCGACGGCGCTCACGGACCAGAACGGCGACAAGGCGCCGAAGCAGCTTTCGCTGCTGGCCGAGGCGAGTTGATCTAGCTTTTCTGCTCAAATGGCGCCGCTAGTCTTTTTTAAGCGGAGCCAATCCCCACCACGATTTATATCCGGTTGCTGGTAAACCGAACCTGCTCTCCCAACAGAGCAAACGCTCTTTAGCTAGCTCATTGATAGCTTGTTCAATTTCTTGCAGCCGGTAAGAGCATTTCCGAGCGCTTTGGTCCACCACGAACCAAGTGAACGCAATCAATAATGCACCTAAAAATATTACTATGCTCCCCGCAATGTATGCGCTCGCCTGAACCATCAATCCGATCGTGCCGACTATCAGGGTAGCTGCAACAGTAAAAACTCGAATTAGTATTCCATTACGTTCGGTTACTTCAGTCCGAAGCGTTTTGTACTCTTCAAGAATGATGTTGATCTTTTCATAATCACTGAGATGATTGTTTTCTTTTCCTTCTTTCATTTCACTTCTCCATTTTTAGGAGACATTGGAGATCAGCAATACTCTAAAAATATACCTTGCTTAGAGTCAAAGATTTTGGTGAGTGGCTTCCGCCATGTCGAAACCTCTTCAAGGAAAAATCGCCCTCGTCACCGGCGCGTCGCGCGGGATCGGCTGCGCCACCGCGCTTGAGCTGGCCAAGCAAGGCGCGCATGTGGTGGCGCTCGCCCGCACCGTGGGCGGGCTTGAGGAACTGGACGACGAAATCCAGAAGCTCGGCGGCAGCGCCACCCTCGTTCCCGCCGACATAAGGGACGGCGATGCGCTCGACCGGCTGGGCGCTTCGCTGCATGAGCGCTACAAAAAACTCGACATTCTGATCGGCAACGCAGGCTTCCTCGCCAACCTCACGCCGCTCAGCCATGTGGAGCCGAAGGACTGGGACCAGACCATCGCCACCAATCTCACGGCGAACTGGCGGCTGATCCGCTCGCTCGATCCCTTGCTGAAACTCTCCGACGCGGGCCGCGCGGTATTCGTGACATCTGGTGCGGCGCGCAAGGCAAATCCCTACTGGGGTCCGTATGCGGTGTCGAAGGCGGCCCTCGACACGCTGGTGCTGACCTATGCCGGCGAAGTCGCGAAAACCAATGTGCGTGTGAACCTGTTCAACCCCGGCCCGATCCGCACCAAAATGCGCGCTCGCGTGATGCCGGGTGAAGACCCCGCGACCCTCGATCCGCCGCGTAAGCCAGCGGAATATATCGCGAAGCTGTGCCTGCCCTCGGTCGAGGAAAACGGACGGATTTACGACTATCGCTCGAAGGAATTTCTGCCCGTGTGAGCGGAATAAACCGCCTGCTTCGCGCGTTTATCTGGCGAGTTGATTATGGTGCGAGTTGCGTCCCATAATCCCTGCAACAACAAGCAGAACCGACAGACACCTTCCGGGAGGATACCAATGCCAGTCTTGCTGCGTTTCGCGGCTCTCTTTTCGCTCGCCCTTTCGCTTGTGACGCCTTTCTCAGGGGCTACTGCGCAGGGCTATCCGTCACGGCAGGTTACGTTCGTAGTGCCGTTCGGCGCGGGCGGGTCCGCCGACACGATCATCCGGGTGATCGGCCAGCATCTGCAAGAGAAGTGGAAGCAGGCGGTGGTGGTTGAAAACAAACCGGGCGCAGGCGGGAATATCGGTAACGACGCAGTCGCGAAAGCGGCGGCGGACGGTTACATGCTGCTGATGACGCCAAGCTCGATCGCGATCGTGCCGCATCTTTACAACAAGCTGACCTACGACCCGATCAAGGGCTTCGAGCCGATCACGCTGATTGCAACACAGCCGATGGTGCTCGTGGTGGCGAACGACTTCCCGGCGAAATCGGTTGCTGAACTCATCAAGATGGCGAAAGACAAGCCGGGCGGCATCCAGTACGCCTCCGCGGGCAACGGCACGACCAATCACCTCGCCACCGAGCTGTTCAAGGTCACGACCGGAATCAATATCGAACACGTCCCCTACCGCAACAATCCGCAGGCGATGCCCGACGTGATCGCAGGCCGCGTGCCGGTGTTCTTCGACTTCGTGCTCACGGGCGCACCGCATGTGCGCGAAGGCAAGGTGCGCGCACTCGCCACCACCGGCTTGAAGCGTTCGCCGGTTTTGCCCGACGTGCCGACGGCGATTGAGGCAGGCGTGAAGGACTTCGAGGCCGCCACCTGGTTCGCCATCTATGCGCCGGCGAAAACGCCGAAGGACGTGATCGAGAAGGTGAACAAGGACGTGCTGGAAGTGTTGCAGCTTCCGGCGGTGCAGGACCGCTTCAAACAGCTTGGCATCGAGATGCTGGCGAAGGGTCCGGCCGATCTCGCCGCCCTCACCAAGGCCGACTACGACAAGTGGGGTCCGGTGGTGGAGAAGGCGAAGATCAAGCTGGATTGATTTTTCTGGGCGAGAAAACCGGGCCGCTTGCGGCCCGGTTTTTATTTTCTGTCCTTATCGAACGGATTGTCGCCTTCGCGGAAATTCAGCCGGATCGGCACACCGGGCAGATCGAACGCCTCGCGCAAACTGTTCACGAGATAGCGCACGTAAGATTCCGGCAACGCGCTGGTGCGGTTGCCGAACAGCACGAAGCTCGGCGGACGCGCTTTGGTTTGCGTCATGTACCGCAGCTTGATCCGCCCGCCGGAAACCGCGGGGGGCGGGTTCTGCTCCACAGCGCCTTGCAGAAAGCGGTTCATCATCGAGGTTGAGGCGCGCCGGTTCCAGATCTCGTAAATCTTCTCCACCGCGTCGATCAACTTATCCATGCCTTCCCCGGTGAGCCCCGCCACCGGAATGATCGGCATTCCTTTCGCCTGCGGCAGCCAGTGGTCGGCTTCCTCGCGCAGTTTTTTCGGCGTCACTTCCTTTGCCTCGGCGACATCGATTTTGTTCATGCCGATGACGAGTGCCCTGCCCTCTCGCATCACTAGATCGGCGATGCGCAAATCCTGTTCCTCAAACGCATTTTCGCTGTCGAACAGCAAAATCACCACTTCGGCAAATTTGATCGCGTTCAGCGTGTCCGCCACGGACAGTTTCTCGATCTTGTCGTCGATCTTCGATTTTCGCCGCATCCCGGCGGTGTCATAGATTTCGAACTTCTGCCCGCCGCGCGTGAACGGAACGGCGATGGCATCGCGGGTGATGCCCGGTTCCGGTCCCGTCAGCAGGCGATCCTCGCCGATGAGGCGATTGATAAGCGTGGATTTTCCGGCGTTGGGACGGCCGACGACGGCGACGCGGATCGTGTCATGTTTTTTCTCGGCTTCCTCGGATTCTTCCGGCATCAATCCGGCGAGCGCAATGTGAAGATCAGCAAATCCTTCGCCATGCTCGGCGGAAATCGCCACCGGCTCGCCCAGGCCAAGCTCGTAGCCCTCATAGGCGCTGGCTTTTTTTCCCTCGCATTTGTTCGCGACCACGACAACAGGCTTGCCGGATTTTCGCACGAGTTGCGCGAAGGCGCGGTCGGTGGGCGTGATGCCAGCGCGGGCATCCATCAGAAACAGAACAATGTCTGCCTCGCCGAGCGCGGTTTCGGTCTGCGCCTGCATCCGCTCATTCAGGCCGTCGCTCGATTCATCGAAGCCCGCAGTATCAATCACGCCGAAGAAAAGATCGCCCAGCTGCGCGTCACCCATGCGGCGGTCGCGGGTCACGCCCGGCCGGTCGTCCACAAGCGCCACGCGCTTGCCGACGAGGCGGTTGAAAAGCGTGGACTTGCCCACATTGGGGCGTCCGACAATGGCGACGAGCGGGCGCATCGCGTGACAATCAATCTAAATGGGATGAAAAGTATAGTGGACTTTACCTGGGCGTGATCTGATCCGAAAACCGGCTTCCACTTTTCGGGATCACGCCCCTAGCGCGCCTCGGACCAGGGGTCTTCCGATTCCGCGTTCTTCTTCGAGCGTGCAGCGGTCCGCGAAGAGGTCTGTTCCCGCTGCGCGGCGGCGCGGGCTTCCTGATCCTGTTTCGCCTTCTGGGCACGGGCTTCTTTCTGGCTGAGTTTTTTCTCCGCTTCCTGCGGCTGGGTATTCTGGGCCTGCGCGTTGTTGTCGCCCATACTCGGCTGAATCGCGATATTGGAATTGGAGGGCTGCTGCGGTGGCGCATTGAATTCAACGCCGGGAATGCCTTCCGGAAAAAGCGCCTTGCGGGTACCGCTGAGCGGTGTCTTTCTCTCTTGGCCCAGTTCGTCCCAACCAGCGCAGCCCGAAACCGCCAGCGAAAGAGCCAGCGCGGCGGAAAAAGCTGCAAAGGACCAGTGGCGAACCATTGTCGATGCCATCACTGGGTTGCGGTGCCGGAGGAAGCGCCCGCTCCGCTCACCAGCGCGGACAAGATTTGCGCGCGTTCGCGGATGCCGGGCGGCGTTTCCTGGTCGGTCTGGATCAGGGCGAAAAATTTGGCGGCATTGGCACTGTCACCCGCCTTGTAGTGCGCAAGACCAAGAAGCTCACGCGCGGAATGGCGATAGGCGCTTGCCTGCACATTCAAGGGCGCCATGCGCGCCTCGATGTCGGAAACAGAAGCCGTGTCCACGAGCAGGACCGCGGCATGAACCCTGGCCAGATCACGCAGCAGCGGGCTGACCGATGTGTCAGCCGCGAGCGCGTCATAGGCGCGGACACCGGCCGCGCGGTCAGAGCGGCTGGTTTCGGAAGCGGAGCGGAAACGCGCGAGCAGGCGATAGCCGGAGGTGCCGTCCCTGGCGAGATCGTTGAAGATTTTTTCGGCGTCGAAACGCTTGCCTTCCTGCGACATCTGGATGGCGTCTTCAAACTGCGAGGAAGCCTTGAAGGATTCTCTTGCCTGGTACCATTCCCAGCCACGCCAGCCAGCAACGCCCGCAACAAGCAGGATGGCAACGCCCACGACATAGATGCCGTAGCGGTCGAACAGCTTCTTATAGCGCTCGCGGCGGAGTTCCTCGTCTACTTCACGAATAATGTCGGACATGAATTTCCCAGTAACGGCCGCGCCCTGCGGCCTAACTCCGGTAACTGCCTAGGATAAAGATAAGGACGGATCGTGGCAAACGCCGCGAAGCGTCAAATACCCGCAAGTGCCTGTATTTTCAGGATTTCCGGCGTAACTGGTAAACGTGGGCCGTGGCCGGAAACTGGCGGGTTCTGACCTCGGCGGCGAAGGCTTTGATCGATTCCTCGATGCCGGCGGCGAGATTGCCGTATTGTTTGACGAATTTCGGCACCTTCGGCGACAGGCCGAGCATGTCCTCCAGCACCAGAATCTGGCCGTCGCAGGCGGGCGACGCGCCGATGCCGATGGTGGGGATTGGAATTTCCGCGGTGATACGGCGGGCGAGCGGTTCCGCCACGGCTTCCACCACGACCGAGAAGGCGCCTGCCCGCGCGACCGCGCGGGCGTCGTCGAGGAACGGACCCCATTCGGCTTCGTCGCGGCCCTGCGCCTTGAAAGAGCCGCGTGTGTTGATCGATTTCGGGGTCATGCCGATATGGCCCAACACCCGCCCCACCCCCCCGGGTAGAAACC
>CAZUJE010000122.1:2830-8520 GCA_964620215.1 uncultured Hyphomicrobiales bacterium | reverse complement strand
TGCCACTTCCGCGATTTCCGCTTCCGTATGCGGCAGAAACTCATGCAGCGGCGGATCGAGCAGCCGGATCGTCACCGGCAGCCCCTGCATGATCTCGAACAGCGTCGTGAAATCCTCGCGCTGCATCGGCAGCAATTTCGCGAGCGCCGCGCGGCGGCCTTTTTCGTCGTCGGCGAGGATCATCTCGCGCACGGCGAGAATGCGATCCTCGTCGAAGAACATATGCTCGGTGCGGCAAAGGCCGATGCCTTCCGCGCCGAAGTCGCGCGCGGCGCGGGCGTCGTTCGGCGTGTCGGCATTGGCGCGCACTTTCAGGCGGCGGACTTTATCCGCCCAGCCCATCAGCGTCGCGAACTCACCGGACAGTTCCGGCTGTAGCATCGCCACGGTACCCACGAGCACCTGACCGGTGGAGCCATCGATCGTAATGACATCGCCCGCCTTGAAACTGTGCGGACCGGAACTCATCGTGCCTTTCGCGTAATCCACACGGATCGAGCCCGCGCCCGAGACGCAGGGCTTACCCATGCCGCGCGCTACCACGGCTGCATGAGAGGTCATGCCACCACGCGTTGTCAGAATTCCTTCGGCGGCGTGCATCCCGTGAATATCCTCCGGCGAAGTTTCGACGCGGACGAGGATCACTTTTTTGCCCTGGCGCTTCAGGTTTTCAGCTTCGTCCGACGAGAACGTGATTTCGCCGGAAGCCGCACCCGGAGAGGCGGGCAGGCCGCTGGCGATCAGCTTGCGCTCCGCCTTCGGATCGATGGTCGGGTGCAAGAGCTGGTCGAGGCCCGCCGGATCGATCCGGTCCACGGCCTGTTCGCGGGTAATCAGTTTTTCGTTCGCCATCTCCACGGCGATGCGCAGCGCGGCCTTCGCCGTGCGCTTGCCGGAACGGGCTTGCAGCATGAACAGCTTGCCGCGCTCGACGGTGAATTCCAGATCCTGCATGTCGCGATAGTGTTTCTCCAGCACCTCGGACGTTTTTACGAATTGCCGGAATACTTCCGGCATCGCGGACTCCAATGACGGCTTATCGGAGTGCGCTTTTTTCCGCGCGGCCTCGGTCAAATCCTGCGGCGTGCGGATGCCGGCGACCACGTCTTCGCCCTGCGCGTTGATGAGGAATTCGCCGTAGAGCATTTTTTCGCCGGTGGATGGATTGCGGGTGAAGGCGACGCCGGTGGCGGAATCCTCGCCCATATTGCCGAACACCATCGCCTGCACGTTCACCGCCGTGCCCCAGTCGGCGGGGATATGGTGCAGGCGGCGATAGGTGACCGCGCGCTGGTTCATCCAGGAATCGAACACCGCCGAGATCGCGCCCCAAAGCTGCGCGTTCGGGTCTTGCGGAAACGGCTCGTCGTTTTCGGATCGCACAAGCTGCTTGTAGCGCTCGACCACTTTCTTCCAGTCGTCCGCCGACAGGTCCGTATCGAGCGAGTGGCCGCGTTCGTCCTTGTAGCCCTCGAGGATTTCCTCGAAGTGATGATGGTCGATGTCGAGCACCACATTCGAATACATCTGGATGAAGCGGCGATAGCTGTCATAGGCGAAGCGCGCGTCGGCGCCTTTCGCCACCGCCTCCACGGTTTCATCGTTCAGGCCGAGATTGAGCACGGTGTCGAGCATGCCCGGCATCGAGGCCCGCGCGCCCGAGCGTACCGAAACGAGCAGCGGATTTTTCGGGCCGCCGAATTTCTTGCCGGTCGTGGCGCCCGTTTTTTTCAGCGCGGCCTCCACCTGCGGCTTCAGGTCGGGCGGGAGCTTTTTGCCCTTGCCGTAATAAAAGACACAGGCTTCGGTGCTGATGGTGAAGCCCGGCGGCACCGGCAAACCCAGGTTCGACATCTCGGCGAGGTTCGCGCCCTTGCCGCCCAGCAGGTCGCGCATTGCGGCCTTGCCTTCAGCTTTGCCGCCGCCAAAAAAATAGACCCACTTCGCCATGAAGAAATCCGGCCCAAGGCTGAAATTAAACGCTCAAACGGGAAGAAAGATGCTTAGCCCGCGCCTTTGCGCACTGCAATAAGACATTCCCTGGGATAGAGGAAATGCTTGGAGAACATGGGTGATTTGCCCCATGATCGGGACGCGCCTGTTTCCGATTCTGCAAAGGTGAGCGCGATGAAATTCCGCCTTCGATTGCACCCGCCCACGACGTCCAAATTCGTCACCGCCCTCGTACTGATGGCGCTGGCGATGATCGGACAGTTCTCGCCCGACACGAAATTCGTCGGCCAGTATCAGTTCTGGCTCGCGGTCGCGGCCTTCGTGGTCATCACGCTCGATTGCGTTGTCACTGACGGGCGCTCAAGCGCCCGCCGCTGAACTTTCAAACCGTTTCCGCGCTGCACGGAGAGGCCATGGCGGCCTCGGCACCCTTGTCTTATACTTTCGTATGTCTCGATTCTTCGGGGCAAGAAACAGGGGGATGAACAATGAGACTCAGTGCTCCGACGCAGGCGATTTTCATCGTCGCGCTGATCCTGGCCGTGCTGGCGCTGATTGGCCAGTTCGTGCCGACCGTTCCGTATGTCGCCGCCTACAAATTCTGGCTCGCCATCGCCGGTTACGCGGTACTGGCGGCGGGCTGCATGCTGAAGGGCATGTAAGCGGGATTGGAATCGTATTGTTGGCGGGCGGTGACAGAGAGCCGCCCGTTTTTTCATCAAGGGGCGGGGCCGTTTTGGAGGGTTTCCGATATTCACACACCCTCTCGCAACGGAAGTGATTCTGCCCCAGGTTGTCACCACTCGTTACCACGCATCACCCACAGGGAGTTCACATGGCACGCAAGGCAAAGGCACGTAGAAGCAGCAGCTCAAGTTTCAGATTGAATGCACCGACGCAGATGATCTTCGCGATCTCGCTGATCCTCGCGGTGCTGGCGCTGATCGGATTCTTCGTTCCGACGGCTCCGTTCATCAGCGCCTATGCCTTCTGGTTCATGACGGCGGGCTATGCCGCGCTCGCCGCGGGCTGCACGTTGAAGGGGCTGTGAGCGTTTAAGTTCTCGGCACGTACTGAATAAAAACGTCGTCATGCCCGGCCTTGTGCCGGGCATCCACGTCTTAGACAGCTAGCGAAACGCGCCTATCCTTCGAGACGCCCCGCCACCTCATCCTGAGGAGGGAGCGAAGCGACCGTCTCGAAGGAGAGGTGGCGGGACTCCTCAGGATGAGGCGCGTTAGCCTTCGATTTTCGAGAAATCCGCGACCGTGCGCGTAGCGGCCCTGATCTGGTTGAGCAGCTTGAGCCGGTTCTCGCGCACTTTGGCGTCGTCCGCATTCACGATCACCTTGTCGAAAAAGGCGTCGACCGGCGCCCGCAGCTTCGCCATGGCGGACATGGCGGCCTCGAAATTCTCGCTTTTCAGCGCGGTGGCGATTTCCTTCCCGGCGGTGGAAACGGCCGAGGCGAGCGCCTTTTCCTCGGGGGCCGTGAGCAGCTTTGCATCCGGCTCACCGGAGTATTGCTTTTTGTCCTTTTTCTCCTCGTCGCGGAGGATGTTGGCTGCCCGCTTGGCGCCGGCGAGGAGGTTCTTGCCGTCCTCGGTTTCGAGGAATTTGCCGAGCGCCTCGACCCGGCGGACGATCATCAGGAGATCGTCCTGACCTTCCAGCGCGAAAACGGCGTCCACCAGATCGTGCCGCGCGCCTTGCTCGCGCAGGTGGACTTTGAGACGGTCGGCGAAGAAGGAGAGGAGGTCACCGTCCTTTTGGGGTGGATTGTATTCGTTTTTCCAGACCGGGAATTTGAGCGCCGCTTCACGAAACAATTCTGGAGAAAACCACAGGAATTTAAAGAAAGACGGATGGCCAGTTACCTGAGAAGTAACGCCAGTAGTGCTGGAAAAACCGCGCATATAAGGGATGCGGTTGAAATCTAGGAATTCCCGCTGAGCTGAAGCCGATCCTTCAAAAGAGGCGATTTTTTCTAATTTTTGTAATTCACCCACCGCAGCAACGCGAGCAGCTTTTCTAATCTCAGTCAGCACCGAGAGACGAAGTTTATTTTCTAAAATCAGACGAATAATTCCCAACGCCGCCCTTCTCAGCGCATAAGGATCCTTCGATCCCGTCGGCTTTTCGTCGATGGCCCAGAAGCCAACCAGCGTGTCGATCTTGTCCGCGAGCGCGACAGCAATTGAGACCGGATCGCCCGGTACGCGGTCGCCCGGTCCTTGCGGCTTGTAGTGCTCCTCGATGGCGCGGGCGACGGCGGCATCCTCGCCTTCGGCTTCGGCGTAGTATTTCCCCATCAGCCCTTGCAGCTCGGGAAATTCGCCGACCATTTCGGTGACAAGATCGACCTTCGCCAGCCGCGCCGCGCGCTCGGCTTTATTCGGATCGGCCTTCACGATGGGCGCGAGTTCCTTCGCCAGCGCGGCGATCCTCTCCACCCGCTCCATCTGGGTGCCGAGCTTTTCGTGGAACACGATTTCCTTCAGTTTCGGCAGGCGGTCCTCGAGTTTTTTCTTTTTGTCCTGCTCCCAGAAAAACTTCGCATCCGACAGCCGTGCACGGATCACGCGGGAATTTCCGGCCTTGATCGCATTGCCGCCGTCGCTCGCCTCAAGATTGGAAACGAGAATAAATTTATTCGCGAGTTTGCCGGTCTTGCCGTCGCGCAGCACGAAACATTTCTGGTTGGCGCGGATGGTGGCGCGGATCACTTCCGGTGGAATGTCGAGAAACGCCTTATCGAACTCGCTCAACAGCACGACCGGCCATTCGACCAGACCAGCCGCTTCCTCGAGCAACGCCTCGTCCTCGATCAACTCCAGCCCTTGTGCCATCGCGAGATTTTTCGCGTCGGCGAGAATGATTTCTTTCCGCCGCTCGCGGTCGGGAACGACCTTCGCGGCTTGCAGCTTTTTCAGATAATCGTCGAGCCGCTTTACCTTGATCGCTGCCGGTGCATGGACGCGGTGGCCATGCGTAACATCGCCGGAGCTGACACCATCAATCGAAAGCTTCACGATCTCCGGCTCTTCGGTTTCCGGTCCAAAGGTGCAGATCAGCGAATGCAGCGGGCGAACCCAGGTGAGGCTGCCGCTTTCTTCCGAAGCCTTTCCCCAGCGCATCGACTTCGGCCACGGAAATTTCTTCACCACATCCGGCACGATCTCGGAAATCACTTGCGCTGTCGGACGCCCCTTGCGCTCCACGACGGCGATATAGAAGTCGCCCTTCTTGTCCTGCTGGACCTTCGCCTCATTGATCGACTTCAGCCCGGCGGATTTCAGAAATCCCTGGATCGCCTGATCCGGCGCGCCGACGCGCGGGCCTTTTTTCTCCTCGCGCAAATCCGGCTGCTGCGCCGCCAGCCCATGCACCGCCAGCGCCAGCCGCCGCGGCGTGGAAAACGCTTTCGCCCCGTCATAGGTGAGGCCGGCATGCACCAGCGCATCGGTGACGAGTTTTTTCAGATTCTCCTGCGCCTGCGCCTGCATGCGCGCGGGAATTTCCTCGGAGAACAATTCAAGTAGAAGATCGGGCATTGGAATGGCGCTTTATGAATGACGGATGTGGGTAGCAAGGGGGAGGCCAGAAGTCACCACCCGCCGCCGCCTCCACCGCCTCCGCCGCCGCCGGAGCTGCCGCCACCCGAAGAGCCGGATGAGCCGGAAGAAGAGGGCGGGATCGCGCTCGAGAGTGCGCTGGAAGCGGCATTGACCGTCGAAC
>CAZUJE010000122.1:0-2730 GCA_964620215.1 uncultured Hyphomicrobiales bacterium | reverse complement strand
GAAGAGGGCGGGATCGCGCTCGAGAGTGCGCTGGAAGCGGCATTGACCGTCGAACTCACGGCGCTGCCGAAATTCGCGCCCGACCAGTTGCCGCCGCTGTTCCAGCGCGGCTGATAGTGCGTGGAAGGATCGTCGTTGGGATAGGCTTTCTGCAACGCCGCGGCGAAGGCATTCGACCACGGCTTCTCCACATCGAGCGCCACCGCGTAAGGCAGGATCTGCTCAAATCGTTCAGCCGTGATTTCCGGCGCGCCGGTGTTGAGGCGGGGCGACTCCGCCGTCTCCAGATACATGCGGAAGCCCGCGATCTGGTCCATCAGCGGTCTGCCGAGCGTGGTCGGCGCGCGCATCAGATAGAGAAACAGTCCATTCAGCATCGCGAAGCTGGAAACGAGCACGAACGGAAACGGATATTCTGCAATGCCATGCAGCACCGCCGGCAGCACCGAAATATCGCTCGACCATAGCGACGAAAACATTGTGGTCACGACGAAGCCGATGAAGCCCAGCACGAACAAGGCCTTCAACGCGCGCGCGATTTCGAAATGGCCGCTCACCGCGCCGATCAAGGCACGCAGAATCGGAATCACGAATGCGCCGATAAAGACGCTGATGAACATGATGAAAATGGTCAGTCCAAGGTCGGTTTCGCGCAGTCCGCCGAAAAAGATCACCGCCAGCACCGTGGCGACGGTGAGACCGATACCGGCGGCGTTGTAGCCAAGGTTGCGGCGGAAAAATTTATTCTTGCCCTCGCCATCGATCGCTTCCAGAAAACTCGTGCTGACCGCTTTCACCGCGGCGCCGTTTCCGCGCGTGATTTCCGCATTGCCACCTTCGCCCGTTACCCAGGAAAAAATCGCACGCTCATTGGGCGGTAGTGCGGCCCTGCCGTCGGGCGTCTTCGCGATGGATTTCAGCGTCAGCTTGCCGTCCTTGTTGTCGAACACCAGCATCCCGCGCACCGCGAGCGACAATGCCGACGCCGTGAATGCGCGCCACTGATCGCCGGTGATGCCCCAGTTGTGGATATAGGCCGCGAGCGCGGGCGAAACATTTTTCGGCGGGTAGAACAGCGGAATGATCGTGCCGCCTTTCGGATCGCGGCCGACCGCGCTCCAGGCCCAGAAATAAAACGCGGACACAAGCGCGAAGCCGATCGCGGCCAGAATCCAATTCCGGTAATCCAGAAAATTGTACCAGAGCTGCTGCGCCCCGCTCGGCGGATTGATTGCGCCCGGCGGATAGACGGCGGCGATGGTGAAGCCGTGGCCGGAAGGCAGCGAGCGCGTTGTTTCCACGACGAGCGCATTTTCCGCGCCGACCTGGCCGCGCCAGTCCTTGCCGCGCTCACCGTAGCGCCCGGTGTAGGCAGTCCAGCTTTCCGGCGGCACGCCGGGAAGTTCAACGCGAACGGTCGCCCGCTCGATCGTGAAATTCCACGCATTGCCGGTCACGTTCCAGTAAAGCTCCGGCTTGCCGTCGAACCAGCGGATTTGCCGCCCGGTTTCGTAGGTGAACTGATAGGTGTAGTCCCCGGTTTTCAGCGTCACGTTTTCCGCGCCGGCATAGATGCGGATATTATTGCCCTGCTTGCGCGTGAACCAGGGCTCCGGCTTTCCGTCGCGCGTGACGTTGAGAACCTTGAACGTAACCTCGCGTAATTTCTTGTCCGGGCCTTCGAACACGAGCGGAAATTCGCGATAGATGCCGCGCTTGATCTGCGAGCCTTCGGCGCGCACGCGGATTGTCTCGGTGACGGTGAGCGTGCCGTCCTTCGCGATCCGCACGATCTGGTCGTAGCGCTGGATGGTTTCGGCGGCTTTTGCCGTGGAAATACCGGCAAACGCGACAAAGGCGGACGCTGCAAAAATCTGTAAAAGCCGGATCATTGTTATCCCCGGCCTAAAGATTTACTTGCGGCACCGCCGCTTCCTTGGCGTCGGTGAGCTGAAAATATTCGCGCGGCGTGAAACGAAAAATTCCGGCGACGATATTGCTCGGCACCGTCTCGATCTGCGTATTCAGGTTGCGCACGGCGCCGTTGTAATAGCGTCGCGATAATTGCAATTCGTCCTCGACCGTTTTCAGGTCGCGCTGCAATTCGAGGAAATTCCCGCTCGCCTTCAGATCGGGATAAGCCTCGGCGATCACCACCAGCTTGCCGAGGGCCATGGCGAGCGCGTTCTCGGCTTTCGCGCGTCCTTCCACATCTGTGTTTGGAAGCGCCATCGCGGTGTTGCGGAGTTCGGTCACCCGCTGCAACAGTTCGCGCTCATGGGAGGCATATCCCTTCACCGCGTTCACTAGATTTGGGATCAGGTCGCTGCGGCGCTTGAGCTGCACGTCGATGCCGCTCCAGGCTTCGTTCACAAGCTGGCGTAGCTGAATGAGCCTGTTGAACAGGTAGATGATGAAGAGCGCGATGGCTGCCACAACAGCCCACCAGATCCATTGAGACATGAGTAGGAAATCTCCGCCGAGTTGCGCGGATTATAGAGGCTGCGTAAGCCGCGCGCCAATCATGCTCCGCCGCCTGCGGTCCTGAGCCAGGCTTCCCCACAGGCTTTTGCGAGTTCGCGCACGCGCAGAATGTAGCTTTGCCGTTCGGTGACGGAAATCACGCCGCGCGCATCGAGCAGGTTGAACACATGGCTCGCCTTGATGCACTGGTCATAGGCGGGCAGCGCCATCTCGTGTTTCGCGCCTTTGTTTCCAGCCGCCAGCAAT
>CAZUJE010000121.1:0-8540 GCA_964620215.1 uncultured Hyphomicrobiales bacterium | reverse complement strand
GCCCGCGCCCTCTAGGCGCAGATAATCTCGCGGCAAATGCCGAAGAAACGGTTGCAGGTGGCCTTGTTCATGGCCGGGACAATGGGGTCGAGCCGGGTTCCCGTCAAGGCCGGGAACAAGCGCCCGCGCTGCTCAAATACCCGTCAGCTACGGCCAAACCAGAGGATTTTACGCGGCCTGACATTGTTCTGTCGCCTTCGCGCATTTAGGTGATGCGGGCGCGCGGCGCGTTGTAACCAAAGCGCCGCTCGCGCGTTAACGAACGGTCAACCCAACGGGCGCACCTTGGTCCCGGGGAATTCAGGGGACTATGGCTATGCACGCCCGACTCAGCGGCTATCTCCTTATTGCGTCGCTGCTCGCGGCTCCCGCCGCGGCCGAAACCCATATTTTCGTGGTGGACGGTTCCGACGGTTACGGCATCGACCGCTGCCTCGCTTCCGGCGAACCATGCGGCGAGGCGGCCGCGTCCGCCATCTGCCGCTCGCGCGCTTTCACCAAGGCCGTGGATTTCGGGCGCGTGGATCCGAACGAGATCACCGGTGCCGTGCCCGCAGGCGCCTCCGTGCCCCGCTGCGAGGGCCGCAACTGCCCGCAGACGGTCGCCATCACCTGCTCGCGCTAAGCGCGCTTATTCAAGCCCGATCATTCAGGTTCTGAAAAAGAATTCGGCGCGGTGATCGCTCACCGCGCCGATTTCAACTTAAGGCTCGAACGAGCCGGTTCAGCTTACTTGTGAGCCGAGACGGTCGTGTCGAAGGACAGCTTGGCGATGTAGGCCGAGCCGCAAGTCTTCGGCGTCTGACCCGTCGCAGCAACGTTGTTCCAGACGGTCGCGCAGGAGACGTTGTTCATGTCCGTGTCGTGATAACGGAGGTCCAGCGTGAACTGCTTCCAGGTGAAGCCGATGCCAGCGTTCCAGTAGACATAGTCCGGGAGGCCGACGCCAACCACGGCAAGCGTGGTTGTGTTGCCACCTTCGAACGCCATGTAGCCGACTTCGCCGGATACATAGGTGTTCTTCTGCGTGTACTTGGCATTCAACGAGGAATAGATGCTGCTCTTGCCGTAGTTCAGGTAGTCGGGCGAGTAGTAGATCGCGCCGCCAACCGTGAGGGCATCGGAAACCGCGTAAGCGGCCTTTCCGTAGACTTCAGCAAATTCGCTGTCGAAGCCGAACTCACCCGGATAGTAGTAATAGATCGCGCCAACGTCATACGACCACTTGCCAGCGGTAAGACGAACGCCGCCGTAGAAGTCCAATTCCATCGTCGGATCAGACAAACCGTTCGGCTGCGGCCAGCTGATCGAAGTGCCGGCGATGCCGAGGTAGTACGTGGTGCTCGGATTGGTCTTCCAGAGACCTTCGATGTACATGCCCGCTGCCGCGTTATTGTTCGACTGCGAGACGCCGCGGAAATTGTAATCCGTCATGATCGCGCCGCCGAAGGCGACGTCGAAGTTCGACAGGAACGGCGCTTTGCCAATCGGTGCTTTCACCGGAATGTCAGCTGCGAATGCCGGCGCTGCCAGCACCACCGCCGCTACCGCGCCGAGGATTTTTGCTTTCATTGTAGTGCCCCTCTTCATTAACCAGTTTTGCCTTGCCGCCTTGTAGCCTCGTCGCGAACGACCGGACGCTTGAGCGGTGGAACCTGTGTCCGAGAGCGAAAATCGCAGAAAACAGGCATTTCCGGCAATATTACAAATTGAACAACCTGCCCATTCGATGAGCAAACAGGGGTGTTTTATTAAGGTTCTGGTCACACGTGTTAAAAATGACACATGAATTCGAGGGGGCAAATTTGAGGTTTTCCGCACTCAAAAACGATCGGTTCCGGCCCTGAAAAGCGGAATCTCTTCGCATTGCGCCATGAATCGCCCGGCCATGGCGTCAACGGCAAAAAAAAATCAGCCGGCGGAACCGCTCTCGACCGAAAACTTGCTGTAGGCGGAAAACTTCGAGGACAGGGGCGCGACCGGCAAACCGGTGCGCGATTCGGCTCTACTACTGAGTGCCCATCACCACGTTGGCCGGTTCGCGGGCGGGCGAATTGCCTTCGTCGATGGCGTTGCGAACAAGCCTGCGCACCTGGGTGTTCGACAAAAACAGGTCGTGATTGGCACCGCCGCCTCCAAACTGAGACGCATCGATCACGCGGAGACCCATCGCTTCGAGCTGCGGTTTCTCGGCGGCGCCGACGCGGGTTACTCCGCCGCCAAGCCGTGTGAGGATTCCGAGCGCGCGGTCGTTGGAGGCGATCACCACCGTGATCTTCTGCCGGAGATTACCGAGACGCATGACCGAAGACGAGAACACATCCATGTCGATGTCCGGCGAAGCGAGGACCACCGCGCCGATCTTGGCCGCGGCAGCTTCTCCGCGGCGAGTGGCGATCTGCCGGAGCGATTCAACAGTCAGGGTCGTACCCATGGAATGCGCAACGATATGGATGTTGCCGACCCCCGGATGGGTAATCAGCTCATCCAGCATGCTCTCGAAGGCATCGCGTGACCACATGGCGCTTTCGCGGTCATAGATGTAGTCGAGCAGCCCTGCCTTGGACGGCCAGGAAAACAGGATCGTATCGCCGCGAAACTTGATCCCGTCCGAGAGACGGGCCGCGTCCAGCGCGGTCGTTTCGAAATTCTGGTTGAAGCCGTGAACGTAGATCAGAACGTTGCGGCGGCCTCCGTCCGGCGACCAGTTCAGGCCGTTCGGAAGCGGGTTCATCGCCTTGATGCTCCAGTCGCCGAGACCCATCGACGCCAGCGAAAAGCCCCCGCCGTCATAGGGCGATTTATATTGAATCTGCGCGACCGCCGGTTTCTTCGCGCGCTCGGTGCCGAACCATGGCGAGCGATTGCCCTTTACGGCGCTACGGGTCGTAAAGACCGTCGCGGTGGGATCGAGTGAGATCGATGAGGTATCGACCGTGCTGACGCGGAAACCGTCACTGGTGCTGACGCAGCCAACGCAAAGAGCGGCAAGCAGCAACGCGGCGGGACCAACCAGCCCCCGCGCCGAGTTGCGATGAACTTGCCGTTTGCAATCAGCCAACGCCTTAACCTCGATCCATACGAGCCAGATGCAGGGTCAAGGCGGCCACAACGTGGCGCGCCGCTTGGCCCTTTGACACGCTTGAAAGACCGGTATTTCCGGGATTCCAGCGGAGAACCGGTCACCCTGCCCCTCGGATTATACTCAATCCTGCCAAACCTAATAAATCACGAATGGCGGTTTTGATCAGGCGCGCTGAACCCTGCAAAAATTCAAGGGCCGGCATGCTGAAGCATCCCGGCCCTGAGGTTTTCAGGCGTGATTACTTCTTGCCGTCCATCGAATAGGCACCCGCACCGGCCACCATGAGCGCAAGCGCGCCGCCGGCCATCGCGAGATTCTTCTGGAAATGAATCAGCTGGTTGCCATCGGCGAAATTCATGTGCGCAAGCAGGGCCGTGACGATGCAAAAAGCAGCGATAGCGAGCGCAGCGAGACGGGTTTGAAAGCCGAACACGAGCGCAAGTGCTACAGCCGTTTCAAAAGCCGCCGTAAGAGGCGCGGCAATTGCCGGAGCTGGCACGCCAAGTTTGGTCAGATAGCCGGTGAACCCGGCCAGACCCATCCATTTGCCGTAGGCGCCCATCACAAAAATGGCGGCCATAAGTAGCCGTCCAACCAGAAGTGCTGGGTCGTTATACGCTGAGAGAGTTTTGTTGAGTGAGGAAGGCATTTTTCATCCCCTTATTTTTGTCCCGGATAATTCGATCGTTCTCCGGCAGACGGGCAACTGCCTGAGCAGGCTGATTCAAGGACTTTGCCTTGATGCAGTCACTAGCACCGCAACAAATTTACCCCGGAATCCGCTGGATTATTCCCGGCATCAAAGCCACGTGATGTTGAAAACATTGAATTTTCTTTCGCGCGCCTGTGCCACGCGCTAGCCTGCAATCAATCCGTCACACTGAGTAACCCCCATGCAGCTTTATTCCTTCTTCCGCTCATCCGCCTCTTACCGGGTGAGAATCGCGCTCTCGCTGAAGGGGCTGCCTTACGACACGATTCCGGTTTCGCTGCCCGGCAACGCGCATCGCCAGGAAAATTTCCGGTCGGTGAACCCCCAACGGCGCGTGCCCGCGCTTCAACTCGACGACAAAAACGTATTGCTGCAATCGCTCGCGATCCTCGAATATCTCGATGAGGTCTATCCGCAGAACCCGTTGTTGCCGAAAGACCCGCTGGAGCGCGCCAAGGTGCGCGCGGTATCGCAGATCGTGAGCTGCGACATCCATCCCCTTAACAACTCTGGCACGCAGGCTCGACTCAAGTCGCAATTCGGAGCGGACGAGGCAGCACTTTTGTCGTGGATGAACTACTGGATCGACGAGGGCTTCTCGGCGGTCGACCGGCTGCTGGAACCGGGGCCGTTCGCCTTCGGCGACCAGATCACCATGGCCGATATCTGCATCGTGCCGCAGGTGTACAATGCGCGCCGGTTCCATATCCCGCTGAGCGATTATCCGCGGGTGATCGCGGTGGATGCGAGCGCCCGCCAGCACCCGGCTTTCGCGGCGGCGGCGCCCGAAGCCCAGCCCGACCGGACCTGAACCTGCCGGAAAGCAGGACTTTCCTTCACAAATCAGACATGATTCCCTGCCCTTGCTTCGACTGGATAGGCAGACTCAGAAAGCCGATGTCCCCGCAACGCATCACTGGAACTTTAGCTCTGGCCGGCACCGCTCTCGCTTTGCTTTTCAGCACGGCGGGCGCGCAGCTTTTGCCGCCGGCAAATGTTCCGGGCGGCCCGCCGCCGCCCGGGATGCAAGGCCAGCGGCCGGGTTCAAGTTCCGATGCATCTACCTGCGTGCGCCTTGAAGGCGCTTTGGCGCAGCTCGATTCAGTTTCCAACGCCAGCCCGGATACGGCGCGGCGTTACGAGGACGCCATTAACCGGCAGCGCTTTGAGCTTGATCAGACCATCGTGCAATCCCGCCGGATCGGCTGCGACCAGGGCGGCGGCTTTTTCACGTTCGGCGCCCCCCGCTCGCCGCAATGCGCGCAGCTCGATGAGCAGATCAAGAAGATGCGTTCCAACATGGACCGCATGACTTCCGAACTTGGCACCATGCGCGGCGGCAGCGATATGAACCGCGACCTGCAACGCCGCCAGCTCGTCTCGCAACTTTCCCAGAATAATTGCGGCCCGCAGTACCGCAACGCCTCGCAATCGCAGCCACCGCGCCAGCGCGGTTTGCTGGACACGATTTTTGGCGGCGGATGGAATGACGAAAGCACATGGCAAGGTGGCGCGGCCGATATGCCCTCCTCATCCACTTTCCGCACCATGTGCGTGCGCACCTGCGACGGGTACTTCTTCCCGATCAGCTATGCGACCGTGCCTTCGCGCTTTGGCGATGACGAGCGGACCTGCAAGCAGCTTTGCCCAGCCTCGGAAGCCACACTCTATGTTCACCGCAATCCGGGTGAGGAAATCGCGCAGGCGGTTTCGATCGGCGGGCAGCCCTATTCGGAAATGCCCAACGCCTTCAAATATCGCCAGGCATTCAATTCTGCCTGCTCGTGCCGCGCGCCGGGACAAAGCTGGGCGGACGCCCTCGGCGTTGACCGCGACCAGACCTTGCAGCAAGGCGACATCATCGTGACCGAGCAGCGCGCGAAGCAGATGGCGCAACCGCGCGCCGTCACCGGGAAAGGCCAGACGCAATTCTCGCCGCCGCCTTCGCAGGCCCAGTCCCCATCCGGACAGCCGCAGGAACAGGCCAAGGAAGAAGCGCCGCTTACGCCGATTCCCGCAGGCCGGGTTCGCGTCGTGGGACCGCAGTTCTATCCGGTGCGCTAAGACCGGTTTTTCTCATACACGCATAAGTTTAAATTAATATCGGCGTCCGGATGACGCCGATTCATTCCTGATGATCTATTTTATATAGTATAATCAATGGTACAATCTGATTTAGATCCGGCAGCAATACTGCTGGAGCTTTGCCGGCTTCATTTACTCCATAGAAACTTACTAAACCTTAGATTGCATTTCATCGAACCTGCGGCCGACACCCATACGCGGTCCCGCAGCGAGGGAATGTGATGCGATACGCACCCTTCAAAGCGTTCAAGCGGAGTGCCGCGGACCAGTCCGGCGTTTCCGCCATCGAATTCGCGATCGTCTTTCCGCTCTTCCTCATCATCGTGCTCGGCATCCTTGTCTATGCGATCTATTTCGGCGTCGTGCACAGCGTGCAGCAGCTTGCCGCCGAGGCGGCGCGGGCGAGTGTCGCCGGCATTTCCCCCGCCGAGCGGACGACGCTGGCGCAGAACCATGTGCAGCGTGCCGTCTCGTCCTATCCGCTCATCGATGGAAGCTCCCTGAAAGTCGGAGCGGCGGCCGCCGCCAGCGATGCAAATCTTTTCGAGGTCGATCTCACCTATGACGCATCGAAGCTGACCATTTTCGTGCTCGATGGCTTGCTGCCACTACCGCCGAAACAAATCCGCCGGCAGGCGATCGTCCGGCGCGGGGGCTACTGACATGCGCAGCTTCAAAAAATTCCTGCGCGAGGAACGCGGCACCATCGCGGTGATGAGCGGCGTGATCGCGGTCGCCTCGCTCGGCGCGCTCGCGGTCGGCATCGACAGCGCGAGTCTCTATCTGGAGAAGCGCAAGGCACAAGGTGCTGTGGATCTCGCCGCCATCGCGGCGGCGCGCGACCTGCCGCGAGCCAATGCGGCGGCGATGGCCACGATCAACGACCATCATCTGCCCGACGTGCAGGAGGTTTTCCTCACCACCGGCAGCTACACCGCCGACCCGGCAGTCGCGCCGGCCAGCCGTTTCGTACCGAACGGCACGCCGGTGAACGCGGTCCGTGTCGAATTGCGCAACCGCGCGCCGCTCTATTTCGGCCGCGCGGTGGCGAAACAGGGAAACTATGAAGTTGTCACCCGCGCCACCGCCGTCAGTTCGGCGGCCGCGGCGTTCTCGGTCGGCTCGCGGCTGTTGTCGCTGAATGGTGGCGTGCTGAACGGCGTGCTCAGCGGAATGCTCGGCGGCAACATCTCGCTCACCCTGATGGATTACAACGCGCTCGCCGGATACAACGTCGATCTCTTCCGTTTTTCCGACACGCTCGCGACCAAGGTAAGCGGCCAGGCCGGTACCTATGACGAACTGATTAAATCCAAGGCCACCGTCGGAAACGTCATCGATACATTGGCTGAAGTGGCGCGCCGCGAGGGCGGGCAGCCTACGGCGCTGGCCGCACTCCAGTTGCTCGGCGCCTCCTCCGACGCGCGCAATCTCAACGTGCCGCTGTCGCAGTTGCTGAATTTCGGCAGCTACGGCCCGCTGGCGCTGGGCGAGGCAGGCACCGCGTTTTCCGCGCGCGCTTCGGCGATGGCGATCATCGCCGCGGCCGCGCAGGTCGCCAATGGCGCGCGCCAGGCCGAAGTCATGGTCAATCTCGGCATTCCGGGTCTTGCCAGCCTCTCCGCCGGAATCACGATCGGCGAACGGCCGCAGAATTCGCCGTGGGTCGGCATCGGCGAAAAAGATGTGAAGGTTTACACCGCGCAGACGCGGCTGCGGCTGATCGCGGAAGTGGGCGGCTCCGGCCTGCTGGCGGGCGCGAGAATAAGACTGCCGTTCTATCTCGATCTCGCCGCCGCCGAGGCGCGGCTGCAAACCGTGACCTGCGGACCCGATCCGCTGCGCGACGCGCGGGTGACGGTCGCCGTCACACCGGCGCTGCTCGATGCCTGGATCGGCGAGCCGAGCATCCCGAAAGAATGGACGGCGTTTTACAAAAAGCCGGTCATGGTCTCGACCTCGCTGATTTCGGCGCTTGGAACCATCGAAGCCAGCGGACGGGCGCACGCGGCGGTAACCAATCTGCGTGAGACCATGCTGACATTCGACTGGAACGACATCGCGAGCGTGAAGCCGCGCACCGCGCGCACGCGCGATTTCTCGTCGTCGCTGGTGCAAAGCCTGCTTGGCGATTTGCAGTTGTCCGTAAAGGTGGGGCCGCTGTCGCTGCTGACCGGAAGCCTGCTCACCGGCGCGCTGACTTCGGCGCTGACGCCGGTGACGAAAATTCTCGACGGCGTTCTGAACGACATGCTCGGCGTGCTTGGGGTCGGGCTTGGCGAAGCGGATGTCTGGGTTCACGGCGTGCGGTGCGACGGGGCCGTACTTGTGAATTGACGTATCTCCCCGTGACTCCCTCTCCCCCTGCTTCGCCCGCCGGGGGAGAGGGTTTTTTATTTGCGTGCCCGGAATTTCAAACAGCGTCGATCATTCCCGCCACGCCTATGCGAGCGAGTCATGAAATGGGGAGACGGAGCGCCGAAAGGCGCATGGTCTTCCGTTTTTGGTTCGCCTGCGAAAGCGAACCTCGTCTCTCGGCGCTCCATCGCGGCGTCTTCCTTACGGCCCGGGCCGCGCTTTTCGTGAAGCTCCCGAAAGAACTTCTCCGTCAGCCATGCTCCTGGCAGGCGGGCGTAATGCCGCCGGGCGGAGCCCCGG
>CAZUJE010000120.1:0-8608 GCA_964620215.1 uncultured Hyphomicrobiales bacterium | reverse complement strand
CAGCTGCCTTCTAAGCAGCAGGTCGGAGGTTCGAATCCTCCCGAGGTCGCCAGCTTCAAGCCGAAGCAGCAGGCCGTTTCATCCGCACGCTTGCCGCCCAGACGCCGGCCAGGATCAGAATGAATCCGGCGAGGTGATAAATCATCAGCCGCTCGCCAAGGAACGCGCTGGCCATAACCGCGCTGTAAACCGGAATCAGGTGAAGAAACGGCCCCGCGCGATTGGCGCCGATGGCCTCGATGCCGCGTGTCCAGAATACATAGGCAAGCACGCTTGGAAATATCGCGACGTAGATGATCGCGAGAATCGTCGGGACGGAAATTTCAAAGTTGGCCCCTGAAGTCATTTCCAGCGCTGAAAACGGCAACAGGCACACGGTCGAGATCACCGAGAAGGTGAAAATCGAGCTCAGCCAATGCACTTTCGGCATTTTGCGCAGCACGCTCGAAAAAACGGCAATCACCAGCATGTTGAAGAAAATGACGATGTCGCCGTAGTTGAAGTCGATGCCGAGCAGCGTCGCAAAATCCGCCTTCGAGATAATCACCAGCACGCCGAGCAACGAAACCAGAATGCCGGCGGCCTGAACTGGTTTCAGGCGGTCGCCGAACAACACCGCGCTCGCCGCGACAATCGCCACCGGGGAAATAGAGTTCAGCACCGACACATTCAGCGCGGTGGTGTATTGCAAGCCCACATACTGACCGGCGGTGAAGATCGCGCCGCCGGTGACGCCAAGGAAAAGTATGATCTTCCAGTGCTTTACGATGACCGGCCAGTCTCGTTTCAGATGCGGCCACGCGAACGGCAGCAGGAAAATACAGGGCAACAGCCAGCGCAGCATTGAGATGGTGTAGGGCGGTACGTAACCGACGATGGCGCGGCCTATGATATGATTGCCGGACCAGAACAGCGCCGCCAGTGCCAACAGCAAATACGGGCTTGCGGATGCGGGCGTCGCTTTGATGCGGCTCAAGATTTTCCCCGTTTACCGGATGAACCACAGCGCGGCTGCGGCCGCGAGGGCGCCCGCCGGGAAAAAGGTGAGCGATCCGAACCCATCGACAAAGCCGTCGGAAAATCTCTGCAACACTAGCGGCGCTATGAGAACAGCCGTTCCGCCCGCCAGCACGGCGACATACCAGGGCAGGCTGCCGGCAGCCAGCCAGATCGAAGCGGCAACGGCGATCAATATGTGAATGATCGACAAATAGAGCGTTAGCGTGCCGAGGCTGGTGGAAATGACCGGTGCGCGTTCTTCCTTGGGGAACTGTCCGATCGCGGAGAGAAGGTGCAGGCTGGCCAGCAGGAGCACCGCGGCAAACAATAAGGTGACGAACCACAAATGTACCGGCACAGTATTGTCCTCGCCTCTTGATGCCCGCGTCGGAGGCATCTAACATATGAGACATATATTACCGTAGAACAAGAATATTCCGGGGGAAGTCATGGCCAATCCGAAAGAGGGCGGATCGAAACCCTCGGCCGCGCCAAAACCGGTTCCCGGCCAGACCGGCGACGGCTCGCGCGAGAAGCGCACCATCACCGACATTCGTGAATCGAAAAAGACCGGCGAGAAGATGGTCTATATGTCGGTGCCGGATTACACGTCCGCGCAATGGGCGGAAATGGCGGGGGTGGATGTCGCTGTCGTCGGTGACAGTCTCGCGATGATTGCGCACGGTCATCGAAACACCGTTCCGGCCAGCATGGATATGATGGTGATGCACGCGCAGGCCATTCGCCGCGGCGCGCCCAATACATTCGTGCTCGGCTGCATGCCGTACCAGAGCTATCACACCGTGGACCGCGCGCTCACGAACGCGACGCGCTTCATGCAGGATGCGCTTTCCGATGCGGTGAAACCGCAGGGCGGAAAATCGCAGGCGCATATTCTGAAGGCGCTGGTGGATGCCGGTATTCCCACGGCCTCCCATATCGGCCTGACGCCGCATACGGTGGCGATGTTTGGCGGCTTCAAGATTCAGGGCCGCACCGCCGAAGCCGCGATGAAAATTCTCGAAGACGCGCTCGCAATCGAGGACGCGGGCTGCTTCATGCTGGAATTCGAAGCGGTGCCATCGAAGATCGCCCGGCTCATTTCGGAGCAGCTTACAATTCCGACCATTGGGATCGGGGCCGGGGTGGGCACCGACGGGCAGATCCTGCTCTGCTACGATCTTCTGGGCGTGTTCACCGATTTCAAGCCGAAATTCACCAAACGCCATGCGAAACTGACTGAAGTCGCGGTGGCCGGAATCAGGGAATATGTGAAGGAGGTAAAGGAGGGTTCCTTCCCGGACGACGACCACTCCTACAGTATCAACGATGCGGAATACGATAAATTCGCCTCCATGGTGTCGAAGCGGCGCCAGATCTGAAAAGGCCGGAATCGAATGACCAAGCATGTGGCCGTGCCGAAAAAGAAGTCCGCGCTGATCCAGCCGGCGGACACGCTGACCGATCAGGCTTATCGCCAGATCGAGGAACGCATCGTCACGCTGCGGCTGAAACCGGGCGAGGTGCTTTCGGAGCAGTCGCTTTCCAATTCGCTGAAGATCGGCCGCACGCCGATCCGCGAGGCGTTGCAGCGGCTTTCGCACGAAGGGCTCGTCCGCATTCTGCCGCGCAAGGGAATTCTCGTTTCCGACATCAACCCGCGCGAGCAACTGCTCGTGCTTGAAGT
The DNA here is from genome assembly GCA_964620215.1 of uncultured Hyphomicrobiales bacterium. Lineage (GTDB taxonomy): Bacteria > Pseudomonadota > Alphaproteobacteria > Rhizobiales > Xanthobacteraceae > JAUSIF01. The sequence continues at coordinate 5,922 of CAZUJE010000120.1, read as the reverse complement.
GCGGCGTGAGCTGGAGCGCTTGCTCAGCCGGGCTGGCGCAGAGCGGGCAACGGATTCCGAACGTGAGCAGTTAAGCGACGTGGCCCGCTCGATGGATAAAGCGGGCAAGATGAATGATGACATCGCCTTCATGCGTCTCGACCGCGATCTGAACCAGCTGATGATCGAAACGGCGCACAACGATTACGCGGCGCGCGCCATGAAATTGCTCAGCGGCCTGTCGCGCCGCTTCTGGTACATGCACTACAAAGAGGCCGCGGACCTGCCGCTCTGCGCCAAACTGCACGCCGATCAGGCGAGGGCGATCGCCAAGGGCGACGGCAATCGCGCGGCGAAGGCATCCGATCAATTGCTGGATTACGTGGAAACATTTACTCGCGCGACGGTATGAGCGAGGAGTGAGATGAAAATGTACGAAGGAAAGCGAACGATCGACGGTCTCGTGGTCACCGCGGACGGAAAAAAACTCGACGAACATTACGAGGTAAAACGGTTCACGACCTATGGTTTTGAGTGGACCTACGAGGGTGACAGCCCGCAGCAACTGGCGCTTGCAATCCTCGTGGACTATTTCGGCGACAAGCAGCGCGCGATTGCGTTGTCAGAGCCGTTCATGAAGCGCGTCGTCGCCAATCTCGATAACGACTGGACCCTGAGCGGCGACGAAATCGACAAGGCCGTCGCCGACATCCAGCGGCATTGAAGGCCCGGTTCTCCGCAAGGGGACCGGAAAACTACGGCTTGTTCTGTGACATAGTGCTGATATATCATCAAACAAAGCACCGGGAAAACCCGGGAAGGATGGGGAGGAATAAAAATGAAACTGACACGCCGCAATCTGTTGAAATCCGTAGCCGCCGCTGGCGCGATGGGCACCTTGCCTGCCGCCGGTATTTTTGCGCCTGCAATTGCGCAGAACAAGCCTGTAAAGATCGGCATTCTCGCGCCGCGCACCGGCCTTGCCGCAAGCCCCGGCATCAGCGGCATCCGCGCCGCCGAATGGGCGGCTGAAAAGATGAACGCAGCGGGCGGCATCGCCGGCCGCAAGGTGCAACTCGTCATCGACGAAGAAACTTCACCGAAGGATACGATCGAACGTTTCTCCAAGCTCGTGCAGCAGGAGCAAGTCGATCATGTGCAGGGCATCGTCTCCACAGGTGTTGCGCTCGCGCTCGGCCCAGTGGTCGAAGAGTCGCGCGTGCTCACGATTTTCTGGGACGGCACGACGCAGGATGGTGTCGTCGAAAAACTGCCGAACCCGAAATATCTGTTCCGCAGCACCGACAACGAATGCGAAGCGGTGATGGCATCATTGCTCGCGATCAAATATTTCAAAGGCCAGTTCAAACGCATCGCCGGCATCAATCCGGATTATTCCTATGGCCGCAACAACCAGGCCGCGTTCATCGCGATCCTGAAGCGGTTCAACATCGAGCATGAAGTCGTCACCGAGCAGTGGCCGAAAGTCGGCAACATGGATCTCACGAGCCATGTCGCGGCGTTGCAGGCGGCGAAGCCCGATCTGATCTTCTCCTCGCTGCTGTTCGCCGATCTTCCGGTGTTCATGAAGCAGGCGGATGCGGCGGGCCTGACCAAGACCGCGAAACTCGTATTCCCGGCGGCAGGCTGGCAGCACACGGCGATGAAAAAGGAATTCACGCCGGAAGGAATGCTGTTCGGCCACAACACGCTCTATTTCAACAATCCGAATGCGAGTGCCACGGCGAAGGAATTCGTCGGCTGGTACGAGGACAAGCACAAGGACTACCCGAACTGGGAAGCCGACCGCGCCTATTTCTCGATGATCTCCTACAAGGAAGCCGTCGAGAAAGCCGCGAAGGCAAAGGGCGGCTGGCCGGGCGTCGATGACATCGCGGAAGCGATGATCGGCCTCAACGTCGAAAGCCTCGGCGGCAAGGGCGGCTGGCGCAAGGACAAGATCGCCGACCAGACCTTCATCCAGGGCCTGACGACGCACAAGAACAAGTACGACTTCGTGACGCTCGACAAGTTCGACTCCATGTACTCGACCGACTTGCAGAAGCCGGCCGGCGCCGATTTCTGGGAGTGGATCAAGACCGCTCAGTTCAAGATCTGATCTGCGCGGACTTCGATGACAGCGTCAGCGTTTGCAAACATCCTGCTCGGCGGCATTTTCCATGCCGCCGTGCTCTTTCTGGTCGCCGCCGGCCTGCAACTGGTATTTGGTGTCCAGAAAATTCTGAACCTCGCCTGCGGCTCGTTCTATGCGCTGGGCGCGTATTTCGGAATCACCGTGACGACGCTCGCCCAGCAATACGGAATGCCGGCTTGGGCGTTATTGCCCGTATTGCTGCTGGCGGGATTGCTGCTCGGCCTGATCGGTCCATTCATCGAGCGGATGCTGCGCACCGTTTACGACCGCGACGAAAGCTTTCAGCTGTTGCTGACATTTGCCCTTCTGCTGATGTTCCAGGACGTGCTGCGTTTCTTCTGGGGCGCTAATCCCCGCACGATCAGCGTCAACTATCTCGTCTATGGCAAGCTGACGATCGGTGATTTCAGCGTTCCGGTTTACAATTTGCTCGTGATCGCGTCAGCGCTGTTGATTGCGATTGGTCTGAACGTCTTTTTGCAAAAGACGAATTATGGACGCGTGCTGCGCGCTACGTCTGAAAACCGCGCCATGGCGGAATCCCTCGGCGTAAATGTGAAGGGCGTTTATGCGGCGGTGTTCACTGGCGGCACGATACTCGGCACCATCGCGGGTGCGCTGGTGGTGCCAACTTCCGCGGCATCGCTCGACATCGCGGTTGAACTGGTGGTCGAAGCCTTCGCGGTGGTGGTGATCGGCGGCCTCGGCTCGATGCCGGGTGCGCTCGCGGGCGCCGTTGTCGTCGGCCTGATCCGCGCGTTCTCGCTGGTGATTTATCCCGAATTTGAACTCCTCGCGACCTATCTCATCGTGATTGCCGTCCTGTTGTGGCGACCGACGGGGCTGTTTGGCAGGCCCGCAACATGAGCCGCAATTCTTCCGCGATTCTTTTGGCGCTAATTGGAGCCGGTGCGCTGGCGCTGGTGCCATGGTTCGCGCCGCCGTTCTACGCGAGCCTGCTGATCTCGTTCTTCGCCTACGCCATCGCGCTGCTCGGATTCAATTTGCTGTTCGGCTATGCGGGCCTGTTGTCCTTCGGGCACGCGATGTTCCTCGGCATCGGCGCCTATGGCACCGCTGTCATTGCTGGCGTGTTGGGGATCAAGAGTTTCGAGGTGGCGCTCGTCGCCGTCGTGATTGCGGCGGCGCTTATCGCAATTCCAATCGGATGGCTATGCGTGCGCTACACTGGAATCTTTTTCGGTATGCTCACGCTGGCATTCGGGATGCTGTTTCACTCGTTCCTGTTCAAGTTTTATTTTGTGACGGGCGGCGACAGCGGAATGCGTGTGCCACGCATGAACATCCTCGGCATGGAGTTTGCGCAGTATTCCAAGATCGGCCTGCTCACCGGGCCGTTTTATTACTACTGCCTCGGACTTCTCACCATCGCCGCCTTCATCATGTGGCGGATCGTGCATTCGCCCTTCGGCCTGCATTTGCAGGCGTTGCGCGACAACCCGCGCAAGGCGGAATATCTCGGCGTGCGTGTGAAGCAGGCGCGTCTCGTCGCCTTCGTCATCTCCGCGAGTTTCGCAGCGGCCGGCGGCGCGATCATGGGCTTCCGCATTGGCCTTGCCGATCCGGAGCTTGTCTACTGGACTCATTCCGGCCTGCTCGTGTTCATGACGATCCTCGGCGGCTTCAATTCCTTTTTCGGCCCGATCATCGGGGCGCTCGTCTATGTGCTCCTGCACGACCAGTTGCAGTCGCTGACGCAGTATTGGCGCTTCGTGCTTGGCGCGGTGCTCGCCATTCTCGTGATCGGCTTTCCTGCCGGCATCGCTGGCTTGATCGAGCGGCTCACCACGCGCAAACGGGTGAGCGCATGAGCCCGATCCTGGAAACCCGCAAGGTCGGAAAATCCTACGGCTCCTTCCGCGCGCTCGACGATGTGAGTATCGTGCTGAAGGAGGGCGAGCGGCTCGCGGTCGTCGGCCCGAACGGTGCCGGCAAAACCACGCTTGTGAACCTCCTCACCGGCCTGCTGACGCCGAGCGAAGGCGAGGTCTTCTTCAAGGGCGAGAACATCCACGGCGCGGATCCCGTCGATCTTGCCGAGCGCGGGCTCGCGCGCGCGTTTCAGCTCGTGCACGTGTTTCCGAAGCTGACCGTCGGCGAGACCATCGCCGCCGCCATCGTCACAAAGCAGAAGAAGCGCTGGAGCCTGTTTTCGGGCTTCCTTAACAGCAGCGAGACGCAGGCACGGGTGCGTGAGGTAGCGGAGATTTTCGGCCTGACCAACCGGCTCAATACCGAATCCCAGTTGCTGTCCCAGGGTGAGAAGAAGCTGCTCGACGTTGCTTCGGCCTTTGCACTGGTGCCGCAGGTCATCCTGCTCGACGAGCCGACTTCGGGCATTTCCACCGCCGACAAGCATCGCGTGATGAAAACGCTGATAGCGGCCGGTGAGAAAGCCGGCGTGAAAGCGATGATCCTCGTGGAGCACGACATGGATCTGGTCGCAACTTATTCGGATCGCATTATCGCGCTCGCCGAAGGCAAGATGCTTGCCGACCTGCCGCCCAAGGAGTTCTTCGCCAATCCAATGGTTGTCGAAACCGTCGTCGGAAAACTGAGGACCGCGTGATGCTTATCCTCAAGGATCTTGTGGTCGATATTCAGGGCAGCCGCATCCTGCGCGGCATTTCGCTGGAAGTGAAGGCAGGCGAACTCGTCTGCCTGGTCGGACGGAACGGTGCGGGCAAGACCACGACGTTTCGCTCCATCATGGGTTTCCGCAAGCCTGTATCAGGCGCGATTGAACTCGATGGAAAAACCCTGCTCGGCTTACGGCCGTTCGAGATCGCACGCAGCGGCGTCGGCTTCGCCCCGGAGGAAAGCGAAGTGTTCGGTGAACTGACGGTGGAAGAAAATATCGCGATGCCGAGCTGGAAGGAAGTGGGCGCGCGCCCGGAACAAAACCGCATCAAGCTTGCCTATGAGGTGTTCCCGAAGCTGGAGCGCTATCGCAAGCGGGGCGGGCAGGAGCTTTCGGGCGGCGAGCGAAAGATGGTGTCGATTGCCCGGGCACTTTCCTCGGGCCCGAAATTGCTTCTGCTGGACGAGCCGACCGAAGGGCTGTCACCCGCCATCGTTCCCTCGATTGTGGACGGAATTGCTTCAATCCGGGCGCTTGGGCATTCGGTGTTCATCGCCGAATCGAACGTGCACCATGTGCCGAGCTTCGCCGACCGGCTCTATGTCATCGAGCGGGGCGAGATCATCTTTTCCGGCCGGCCCCAGGACGCCACCAAGGATCCCGCCGTTGCAGCGGTTATCCAGGGCGGGGCCACGGTTCCGGCACATTGAGATTGAAATCGAGACCGGTCAGTGATAGATGTGTGATATATCAGATGGACGGGCAGATTGGTTCCCAAGGCCGGCAACGGCCGGGGCCATTGACAGCATCGGAGGCCTCAGATGATCGGTGAACGTCAAATCGCATTTCGCCGCGAATACCGCGCCCGCATCATGGGCTGGTACGACGGCTACTTCCATATCATCATTATTTACGCGATGGGCGCGGCTGCTTTTTACATCTACTTGCAGCACATCCAGAACGTGACCTGGAAGGAATGGCTGACTGTGCCGGTCACTTTCCTGTTCACCAATCTGTTCGAGTGGGCCGTGCATAAATACATCATGCACCGGCCAGTGAACATCAAAGGCCTGCGCGCGGTGTATGAGCGCCACACGCTGAACCACCACCAGTTTTTCACCGACGACGAGATGCGCTTCCGCGACCACAAGGATTGGCGCGTGACCGTATTCCCGCCCTACGCGCT
>CAZUJE010000119.1:0-8612 GCA_964620215.1 uncultured Hyphomicrobiales bacterium | reverse complement strand
CGCGGCCGTAGCGGTCCTGCACGTAGCGGATCACCTCGTCGCGGCGGTCCTGGCAGAAGTCCACGTCGAAGTCAGGCATCGACACGCGCTCCGGATTGAGGAAGCGTTCGAACAACAAACCGAAACGAAGCGGATCAAGATCGGTAATAGTGAGCGCGTAGGAAACGAGCGACCCAGCGCCCGATCCGCGCCCCGGCCCGACCGGAATTCCCTGCTTTTTCGCCCATTGGATGAAATCGGCGACGATCAGGAAGTAGCCAGCGTATTTCATGCCGCCGATGACTTTGAGTTCAAATTCCAGCCGCTCGCGATAAACCTGTTCGGTTTGTCCGGGGGCGAGGCCATGGCTTTTCAGGCGCGCTTGCAGGCCCGCTTCCGCGCGCTTGCGCAATTCAGCGACTTCGTCGGCGGCTTTGTCGCCGACGGTGAAGCGCGGAAGGATCGGATTGCGCGTGCGCGGCCTGAAGGCGCAGCGCTGGGCGATTTCGACGGTGGATGCGAGCGCTTCCGGCAGGTCGGCGAACAGCGCCGCCATTTCCTTGCGCGTCTTGAAATAATGCTCGGGTGTCACCTGCCGCCGCGAATTGTCGGAAACGAGTTTTCCTTCGGCGATCGAGAGCAGCGCATCATGCGCCTCGAAATCCTCGCGCTTGGCGAAGAACGGCTCGTTGGTGGCGACGATCGGAAGTTTTTGCGTGTAAGCCAGATCGAGCAGTGAAAATTCCACGAGCTTTTCGGAATCCAGCCCGTGCCGCTGCAATTCAACATAAAAGCGGCCTTTGTAAATTGCCGCGAGTTTCTCGAGCCGCGCCGCAGCCAGTTCAGGGCGCGCCTGATCCAATGCTCCATCAATCGGGCCATCCGGCCCGCCAGTCAGCACGATCAGGCCTTCGGCATGCGGCGCCAGCCACTCGAATTTGAGATGCGGCGCTTCGAGGTTGTCCGCCTCCAGAAAACTTTTCGACACCAGCGTAATCAGGTTTTTGTAACCTGCTTCGCTGCTGGCGAGAAAAACCAGCCGCGGCATCCGTTGCGGCCGATGGCCCATGCCGAGGCTGCCATTGCGAGCGGTATCGTCGGCAAAGTCCACGGCGAGCGCACAGCCGACAATCGGCTGAATGCCGGAGCCCGCGAGCTTTTCGGAAAATTCCAGCGCGCCGAACAGATTGCCGGTGTCCGTGATCGCGAGCGCCGGCTGCCGGTCGGCTTTCGTGAGGTCCGCGAGCCGCGCAATCGGAAGCGCTCCTTCCAGCAACGAGAAGGACGAATGAACATGAAGATGGACGAAGCCGGCGTCCGACAAAAAGCTGCTCCGATTCTATGATTGTTGATCGTGGAGCTTAGTTGCCGGTATGTCGATTCTCTGGCCCGGAAAAATCCTCGCGGGCCTGTGGACTACGGCAATTCAGGCCAATTCCACAATCTGCCCTTCCCGCAACGTAATCCGGCGGGTCATGCGCGAAGCCAATTCGAGATTGTGGGTTGCAATCACCGCCGCGAGTTCCGTGGCCCGCACCAGTTTTGCGAGCGTCTCGAACACATGATTGGCCGTATGCGGGTCGAGATTTCCCGTCGGCTCGTCCGCCAGGAGAATATGCGGAGCGTTGGCGACCGCGCGCGCGATAGCCACGCGCTGCTGTTCGCCGCCGGAAAGTTCGGCGGGTCTATGTTCGTATCGCTCTCCCAGACCGAGAAATGCGAGCAACTCGGCCGCGCGTGTCCGCGCCTCGCTCTTGCTCAAGCCCCGGATCATCTGCGGCAGCATCGTGTTTTCGATGGCCGTGAATTCCGGCAGCAGATGGTGAAACTGATAGACGAAGCCGATGTCATTGCGGCGGATGGTCGTGCGCTCGGAATCCGGCAACCGTATCGTCGGGCGGTTGGCGATATAGACCTCCCCCGCATCGGGATGTTCGAGCAGTCCCGCGATATGCAGCAGCGTGGATTTTCCGGCACCGGACGGCGCGATCAGCGCAACCGACTCTCCCGGCCAGACCGAGAATGTCGCGCCGCTCAGAATTTCAAGCGTTGAATCGCCTTGCACATAGCGCCGTTCGACGGCTTCCAGATGCAGGGCTGGCGTATCGCTCATGCGCTCACTCGTAACGGAGCGCTTCGACCGGATCGAGCCGGGCCGCGCGCCAGGCCGGATAAACGGTCGCGAGAAACGACAGAACCAGCGCCATCGCCACAATGACCGCCGTCTCGCGGCTGTCGATGTCCGCCGGCAGGCGGCTCAGGTAATAAAGCTCCGGCGAGAACAGTTCGGTCGCCGTCAGCCACGAAATGAAGCGGCGGATTTCCTCGACGTTCAGGCATACCAACATTCCAAGCGCGAAGCCGACCAGGGTTCCCACCACGCCGATGCTGGAGCCAGTAATCAGGAATATTCGCAGGATCGCTCCCTTCGTGGCACCCATCGTGCGCAGGATCGCGATGTCATGGCCTTTATCTTTGACGAGCATGATGAGGCCGGAGACGATATTCAGCGCCGCCACCAGCACGATCAGCGTGAGGATCAGGAACATTACGTTGCGCTCCACCTGAAGCGCGTTGAAGAAGGTCGAGTTTCGCTGCCGCCAGTCGATCACGAAGATCGGCCGGCCCGCCGCTTCATTCACCAATATCCTGTATTGCGCGACCTTATCCGGATTGTCCGTATAGACTTCGATGGCGGTGACGTCGCTCTGTCGATTGAAATAGGCCTGCGCCTCGGTGAGCGGCATGAACACGAAGACGGAATCATATTCCGACATCCCGATCTCGAACACCGCCACCACCTTGTATGGCTTCATGCGCGGCGTCGTACCCATCGGCGTCACCGAGCCGCGCGGCGCCACCAGCGTCACCTGATCGCCGGAGCGGACGGAAAGCTGATCGGCGAGACGCTTGCCGATGACAATGCCTCCGGCCGTGTCAAAACCGTCGAGCGTGCCATTCTTGATATTGGGACCGATGGCCGGAAGCCGTTTGAGGTCGGCTTCGCGCACGCCGCGCACCAGCGCGCCGCCCGCATGGAACGGCGACGAAGCCAGTGCCTGTCCTTCGACGAGCGGGACCGCCAATGTGACGCCGCGCACGCCGGAAATGCGTTCGGCCACGACTGCGTAATCGGTCAACGCGGAGTCGATCGGCTGAATGAGCATATGGCCGTTGAGGCCGAGAATTTTGGAAAGCAGTTCCTTGCGGAATCCATTCATCACCGCCATCACGATGATGAGGGTCGCGACGCCGAGCATAATTCCCAAAAAAGAGAATCCGGCGATGACGGATATGAATCCTTCCTTCCGGCGCGCCCGCAGATAGCGCATCGAAAGCATCCACTCATAGGCTGAGAACGGTGCGGTCCCCGATTTGGCGGCCATTACTGCTCCTGGAGCCCCCGCTCTCTTAGCCCGCGATTTTCTTCAGCGCATCGGCGGGGGCCAGCATCTCGCGTTCCCCGCTTGAGCGCCGCTTCACTTCCACTTTGCCTTCGGCGAGCCCTTTGGGTCCAACGAGAACCTGCCAGGGCAAACCAATCAGATCGACCGTTGCGAATTTCGCGCCCGCGCGGTCGTCGGTGTCGTCATAGAGCACGTCGATTCCCTTCGCCTCAAAGTCACGATACAGCTTTTCGCAGGCGGCGTCGGTCGCGCTGTCGCCCTGTTTCAAGTTGAGCAAGCCGACCTTGAACGGCGCCACCGCTTCCGGCCACACGATGCCGTTCTCGTCGTGGCAGGCCTCGATGATCGCCGCGACAAGCCGCGTTGGACCAATGCCGTAGGAACCCATGTGAACCGGCGCCATGGTGCCGTTCGGGCCGGTGACCGTAGCCTTCATCGGCTCGGAGTACTTGGTGCCGAAGTAGAAAATATGGCCGACTTCGATGCCGCGCGCGGACAGGCGCTTGGCTTCGGGAATCTTCGCAAAAGCCGCCTGATCGTGCTTTTCCGAGGTGGCGGCGTAAAGCGAGGTCCACTTCTCGATCAGTTTCTCGAGCCCGTCCACATCGTCGAAATTCACTGTCTCATCAGGGATCGGAAACTCGAGATAGTCCTTGTTGCAGAACACCTCGGACTCGCCGGTGGAAGCGAGGATGATAAATTCATGGCTGAGATTGCCGCCGATCGGGCCGGTATCGGCCACCATCGGGATCGAGCGCAGTCCCATGCGCGCAAACGTGCGCAGATAAGCGACAAACATCTTGTTGTAGGAATGCTTCGCGCCGGCGGCGTCCACGTCGAAACTGTAGGCGTCCTTCATCAGGAATTCGCGCGAGCGATAAACACCGAAACGCGGGCGAACCTCGTCGCGGAATTTCCACTGAATGTGATACAAATTCATCGGCAGTTGCTTGTAGGACTTCACCGAAGCGCGGAAAATCTCGGTAATCATTTCCTCGTTGGTCGGGCCAAAGAGCATGTCGCGCTCGTGCCGGTCCTGAATGCGCAGCATTTCCTTGCCGTAATCGTCGTAACGCCCGCTTTCGCGCCACAGATCCGCGGACTGGATCGTCGGCATCAGCATCTCAACGGCGCCGGAACGGTTCTGCTCCTCGCGGACGATCTTGCAGACCTTGTCCAGCACACGCAGGCCGAGCGGCAGGAACGCATAAATGCCTGCTGCCTCCTGCCGGATCATGCCCGCGCGCAGCATCAGCCGGTGGGAAACGATCTCGGCGTCTTTCGGGGTGTCGCGCAGGATCGGCAGAAAAAAACGGGAAAGACGCATTGTTCGACGACTCAAGCGGCGGGAGGAAGAGGTGCGGCGCAGTGAACGCAGAAGATTGTCGTTTTACAAGAGCCGCTTAGCCGAGGGTGTTCAAACGCACGTTATTGCGGTGCGAAATTTTATCTTCGCAGTGCAAGAATGACAACTTGCCGCACATGAGTCAGGATCGCGAACCGTCTGGGAAGTCACGGGTTTCGCCCGTCGGCTTTGGCCCAGGTCTCGGGAGGAAACCAACGCATTGGTTGAGCAAGCGCCCCGCAAAGGAGCGCGGCCTGCCAGTTTAAAAAAAGCGATTGGACCGGAGCGGGCGAGCGAACAGCTCGCCCGTTTTCGTTGCGGCCTAGTATGAGAGTCTTCCGAACGGCATCGGCAGGCTTTCAAGCGTGATGTAGCCGCGCGAGGATGCGAAGTAACCGGCGCCGAAAATCACGCCCGCGATGATCGTTGTCACGATGGCTTTCTTCAGAAGCTGCGGCGCCAGCGGCGCGCCCGGATCGGTACCGTCCTCCACTGCTCCCTGTTCGTGTTGGCTTTTCACGCCGAATGGCAGCACGGCGAACAGAACGATCCACCAGATCAGGAAATAGATCGCGATGCCTGCGGAGAGCGTCATTCAGACCTCCTCGATCTCGATCAACGTGCCGTTGAAGTCCTTCGGATGCAGGAACAGAACCGGCTTGCCATGCGCGCCGATTTTTGGCTCGCCATCGCCGAGCACCCGCGCGCCCTTCTGTTTGAGCTGGTCGCGGGCGGCGCGGATATTCTCGACCTCATAGCAGATATGATGCACGCCGCCTTCGGGATTGCGCTCCAGGAATTTCGCGATCGGAGAGCCCACGCCGAGTGGCGCAATCAGCTCGATCTTGGAATTCGGCAGCGTGATGAAAACCGTCGTTACGCCATGTTCGGGCAGCGGCAGCGGCGCTGAAACCTGCGCGCCGAGCATATCGCGATATTTCGCGCTCGCGGCCGCCAGATCGCTCACCGCAATCGCCACATGGTTGAGACGGCCAATCATCGCGTTAAACTTCTATCACAAGCACATGGCAAAGGGGCTTCTTGCCCCAGGCTGAGTTCACCGATCCGCGCACCGAACGCTGCACCGCCTGCGTCACCGCCTTGTGGTCGCGGCGGCGTCCCTTCGGCAGGGACTCGATTGCATCATAGACCGCATCGGAAACGAGTTCAGCCATCGGACGGCCGGGTGCCGCCTCTTCGGGAAGCCCGGAAATTTCGATCATCGGGTCGCCGGCAAGCTCACCGCGATTGCCGAGCGCCAGGGCGACGGAAATGATCCCCGCGAAAGCGAGCTTCCTTCGTTCCGGAATTGTTTTCGCCTCATCGGAAACCAGCAGGTTTCCGTCGCGATAGACACGGCCTACCGGCACCTCGTCGATGATTTCGGACGGGCCGGGTGCCAGCCGCACCACATCGCCGTCCCGGCACATCTGCACTTCCTTGATGCCGACGGAGCGGGCGAGTGCGGCATTCTCGGAAAGATGCAGCGCCTCGCCGTGAACCGGCACGACAAGCTCCGGTTTCAGCCATTCATACATTTTTGCAAGTTCGCCCCGGCGCGGATGGCCGGAGACATGCACGAGATGGGTTCTGTCGGTGAGAACTTTCACGCCCTGATCGATCAATGAGTTCACGATCCGGTTCACGGCTTTTTCGTTGCCCGGAATGGTACGCGAGGAAAAAATCAATGTGTCGCCGCGGTCGAGGGTGATTTCGGGATGATCGCCTTGCGCGATCCGCGCCAGTGCCGCGCGCGGCTCGCCCTGCGAGCCGGTGAGCAGCAGCAACGCCTTGTCGCGCGGCAGCGAATGGAATGCGTCCATGCCTCGAAAGGGCGCGATGCCGTCCAGCATGTGCATTTCGCGGGCGATCGTAACGACGCGTTCCATCGCGCGGCCCGCGATCACAACTTCGCGCCCCGCACTTGCCGCTGCCATCGCCGCCGAACGCAGCCGCGCTGCATTCGATGCAAACGTCGTGAGCGCCACCCTGCCCTTGGCCTCGCGGACGATTTTGCCAAGGCTTTCAGCGACTTCGGTTTCAGAGGGAGAAATGCCATCGCGCACCGCGTTGGTGGAGTCGCAGATCACCGCGCGCACCCCTTCGTCACCAAGTGCCCGGAATTTCTTTTCGTCCGTGGTGGAGCCGATCACCGGCGTCGGATCGAGTTTCCAGTCGCCGGTATGCACAACGAGGCCCAGTGGTGTGCGGATCGCAAGCGCATGGCTTTCCGGGATCGAATGCGCGACCGGAATAAACTCCACATCAAACGAACCGATGGTCACGCGCCCGCCGACGGGGACGATCTTCACCGGAATCTGCGGCGCGCCCGGTTCGCCCATGCGTTTCGACTCGATCAGTGCCGCCGTGAACGGCGTCGCATAGATCGGCACGCGCAGTTTCGGCCACAGGTCGAACACCGCGCCGATGTGATCCTCGTGGCCATGGGTCAGCACGATGCCGGAGATATTGCGCCGCTCGTCTTCGAGAAAACGGATGTCAGGCAGGATGATATCGACGCCGGGAATTTCGCTGTCAGCGAAGGACACACCCATATCGACGCAAAGCCATTCGCCGCCCTGCCCGGAGCCAAGCCCGTAGAGCGCGAGATTCATCCCGATCTCACCGACGCCTCCGATCGGGATAAAAACAAGTTCTTTCGGCTTAGCGGCCACGGTGCCTCGATTCAATTCAGTGGGAAAACATCGCCGGCGTGGATCGTCTCAAGCGAGCCGTCGGCGCGGCGGAGAATAAGACCGCCATCGGGGTCCAGGGATTCGAAGGTGCCGCCAATCGTGCGGTCAGGCAAGCGCACTTCGATGGCCTCATTGATGCCTGCCGCGCGAAGCGTCCACGCGGAACGGATCGCGGCGAAATTCACGCCCCGGTTCCATTCTTTCAGGCGGGCGTTCATGGCATCCGCGAGTGCCGCCAGAAGCGTGGCGGGCGATACCGGAAATCCCGCATCGGTGAGATTGGCGGCGGGAAACTCGGTGCTTTCGGGATGGTGCTTGCAGTTCACGCCGAAGCCAACGGCCGCGGAGTGGACGCTATCCTGTGAAATTCCCTCAACCAGAATGCCTGCGATCTTGGATCCACCGAGCAACAAATCGTTCGGCCATTTCAGTTTCAGCGAAGCGGGAGCGAGACCGCTGGTTACATCCAGAATTGCGTCATGCAACGCGAGTGCGGCCACGAAACAGATGCCCGGCAGCACCGCCGGAGGGGCCGGATCGGAAAGCAGCAAGCTCGCATAGAGATTGCCCGGCTCCGACACCCACACCCGCCCTCGCCGCCCGCGTCCGCCGGTCTGGGTTTTTGCTGCGATCCATAACGGTCCGCGTTCGCCCGACTTTGCGCGTTCCAGCGCCTCGGCATTGGTGGAGCCGATTGTATCGAACGAAACCAGAGATATTCCGTCCGCTGTTCGCGGAAACTCTTCCATGTTCAAAATAACGACTTCGCCGCCACCTGCGCGGCCGCGACGATGGGCGCGGGATAGGCGAAGAAGAAGATCACGAACAGGCCGCTGACCGCGAGCGCCACTCGCAGTGACACCGCCATCGGCTCGAACGGCGCTTTGGGTTCGTCCATGTACATGATTTTGACAATACGAAGATAATAGTAAGCGCCCACGACGCTCGCGAGCACGCCGATCACCGCCAGCGCAAACAGTTTCGCCTCGATGGCGGCGAGGAACACATAGAATTTCGCGAAAAAACCGGCGAGCGGCGGAATGCCGGCGAGCGAAAACATCATCGCGCCGAGCATGAACGCCATCACCGGATGCGTGCGCGCAAGGCCCGCGAGTTCGTCGATCTCCTCCACGCCCTTGCCGTTGCGTCGCATGGCGAGAATGCAGGCGAAGGTGCCGAGCGTCA
>CAZUJE010000118.1:0-8701 GCA_964620215.1 uncultured Hyphomicrobiales bacterium | reverse complement strand
GTGACTTCGGGATATTCGGAATCGCTGCCGACCAAGGGCGAGATTTTCCAGGAGCGCGCGCATTTTTTTCCTTCCGCGCGCTTCGGCTCGACGGCGACGCCCTTCACATCATCGAGACGGAAGGCGTCCTTTGGCCCCTCGCCCACTTTCACTGCTGCGCCGGAGGTGATGGAGACTTCGGCCATGTCGATGCCCTTGAGGGCTTCGAGCAAATCCTTGTCGGCGATGTGGATGACGGGGGCAGCTTCCAGCGAGGAACCGATTTTCTTCGCCACGCGCTCGACTTCCAGCGCGCCGGTGACGACGCGGCGGACATTGCGGATTTTTTTCCATTTCTCGGCGAGCTTGTCGTCGCGCCAGCTCTTCGGCAGCGCCGGGAAGGTTTGCAGGTGGACCGAATTGTTTTCCGACGGGAAACGCGCGAGCCAGGTTTCTTCCGCCGTGAAGGTGAAGATCGGAGCCAGCCACGTCACCAGACAGTGGAAAACGTGGTCGAGCACGGTGAGACACGCCTTGCGGGGCAGCGACGAAATCGGCTCGCAATAGAGCGTGTCCTTGCGGATGTCGAAATAGAAGGCCGACAGCTCAGAGGTCATGAAATTGTTGAGTGCGGCAAACACGCGCTTGTAGTCGAACTCGGCGTAATTTTTTCGCACGTCTTCATCCAGCTCGCTCAAGCGATGCAGGATCAGGCGCTCCAGTTCCGGCATCTGCTCGAACGGCACGCGCTCATTTTCATGGAAATGATGCAGGCTGCCGAGCAGCCAGCGCAGCGTGTTGCGGAGCTTGCGGTAGGTGTCGACGGTGGTTTTCAGGATTTCCTTACCGAGCCGCAGATCGTCCGAGTAATCGGCGGCGGCGACCCAGAGGCGCAGTATGTCCGCGCCGGAATCCTTCATCACGTCTTGCGGAGAAACCACGTTGCCGACCGACTTCGACATCGGGCGGCCGTTCTCGTCCAGCACGAAGCCGTGCGTCAGCACCACGTCAAACGGCGGTCGTCCGCGCGTGCCGCATGATTCCAGCAGCGAGGAATGAAACCAGCCGCGATGCTGGTCGGAGCCTTCGAGATACATGACGGAGTCCTGGCCGCCGTCGCGCTTGCGCTTGATGCCGGCGAGCGAGGGAAATTGCTTCGAGTCTTCCAACGTGAAAGCGTGAGTCGAACCGGAGTCGAACCAGACGTCGAGAATGTCATCGACCTTCTGCCACGGCTCGTTGGCGTGGGAGCCAAGGAAACGCTCGCGCGCGCCGTCTTTATACCAGGCGTCCGCGCCCTCTTTCTCCATGGCGTCGGCGATGCGTTTGTTCACCGCCTCGTCTTGAAGAATTTCGCCGGACTCTTTCACGAACACGGTGATCGGCACGCCCCATGCGCGCTGGCGCGAAATCACCCAGTCGGGGCGGTTCGCGATCATGCCGTTGATGCGGTTCTCGCCCTGCGCGGGCACCCATTTCACGGTTTTGATTCCGTCGAGCGCGCGCTTCCTCAGCGTGTCGCCCTTGCCCGCGATATCCTTGTCCATCGCGATGAACCATTGCGGCGTGTTGCGGAAGATCACCGGCTTCTTCGAGCGCCACGAATGCGGATACTGATGCTTCAAACGCGAGCGTGCGATGATGTTGCCGGCGTCGGCGAGCGCCTTGATGATGGCGTCGTTGGCGTCACCCTTGTTGCCCTTGTCGTCGATGACGCGCTTGCCTTCGAATCCCGGCGCGTCCTTGGTCAAACGGCCATCGGCATCGACGGTGTAAGGAATCGCCGGATCAATGCCGCGCTCTTGCAGCGCGCGCGTGTTCGCGGTCCAGATGTCGAAGTCGTCGCGGCCGTGGCCGGGTGCCGTGTGCACAAAACCGGTGCCGTCCTCGTCGGTAACGTGATCGCCGTCGAGGAGCGGGACGTCAAACTTGTAGCTACCCGCAAATCCACGCAAGGGATGGGCCAGTGCTGCCATCGAGCTTTTGATAAGTGAAATTGGCACGTCGCAAACCCGCCGAAATTTCTCCACGCGAGCTGCTTTGAAGACTCCCTCAGCCAATTTTTCAGCGATTAAGAATTTATCGCCAGTTTTTGCCCAATTATCTGCCGGAGCCTCGACCACTTCAAAGAGTCCGTAATGGATTTTGGACGAGAAAGATACGGCGCGGTTTCCCGGAATGGTCCACGGCGTAGTCGTCCAAATCAGAATGGACGCCCCAATGAATTCGGAAAGTTTGGCTTCTACTTTTCCAGGCCCGTACTCAGCGATTGCTCCTGGGACCATAACCGGAAACTTCACCCACACCGTATCGCTGGTGTAATCCTCGTACTCGACCTCGGCTTCGGCGAGCGCGGTTTTCTCCACCACCGACCACATCACCGGCTTCGAGCCGCGATAGAGCTGGCCGGTCGTTGCGAATTTCATCAACTCGCGCGCGATCTGCGCTTCGGCGGGGAAGCTCATCGTCGTGTAGGGATTTTCCCAGTCGCCGGTGACGCCAAGGCGCTTGAATTCCTCTTTCTGCACCTTGATCCAGTGATCGGCGAACTCGCGGCACTCGCGGCGGAATTCCCCGATCGGCACCGCGTCCTTGTTCTTGCCCTTGGCGCGGTACTGCTCCTCGATCTTCCATTCAATCGGCAGGCCGTGGCAGTCCCAGCCGGGAACGTAATTGGAGTCGAAGCCCGCCATCTGGTGCGTGCGGGTGACCATGTCCTTCAGAATTTTATTGAGCGCGTGGCCGATATGGATGTTGCCGTTGGCGTAAGGCGGACCGTCATGCAGCACGAAGCGCGGCTTGCCCTTGGCCGCTTCACGCAGTCGCGCGTACAGGCCGATCTTCTCCCAGCGCGCCAATAATTCAGGTTCCTTCTGCGGCAGGCCCGCGCGCATCGGGAAGCCCGTCTCGGGCAGGAACAGCGTCTGGCTGTAATCGTTCTCGGCCGGTTTTTTGTCGGCGGACATTCTCGGACTTTCAAATCGGACGGCTTTGTTCGCGCCGTGTTTAGCAGCCGAATCCGGGGCTTTCCAGCCTAGGGAAGGGAAAGCATGTCGCGGGCGGCGCGCACATCCTTGGCCATTTGCGCCTTCAGCGCGTCCACGGAGTCGAATTTCGCCTCGGCCCGGATGAAATCGACGAACTCCACCGCGAGCGTCTTGCCATAGAGGTCGGCCTCGAAATCGAACAGCATCGTCTCCAGCACCGGCGCGCCGTTGTCGAATTGCGGGCGGCGGCCATAGCTCGCCACTGAGTCGTATGTCCGTCCGTCCACACAGGCGCGCACTGCGTAGATGCCGTGCAAAAGCTGCGTCACCGGATCGAGCAGCACATTCGCGGTCGGAAAACCAAGCTCGCGTCCGCGCGCGGCCCCGCGCACCACCTCGCCCTCGATGAACCATGTATGGCCGAGGAGCGCGGTCGCGTCCTTTATATGGCCCGCCGCCAGCGCCATGCGCACCGCCCCCGATGACACCGGCCGGCCTCCGGACATTACTTGCGGAATAGCATCTACACTGAAGCCTGATTTTCCGCCGATCTCGCGCAGCAGTTCGGGAGAGCCCATCCGGCCTTTGCCGAAGCGGAAATCCTCGCCGATCACTACGCCGCCGATGCCGAGCCGCTTCACCAGAATTTCGGAAATGAATTCCTCCGCGGGGCGTTTGGCCAGCCCGGCGTTGAAAGCCATGACGACCGCCCCGTCCAGACCCGCATCCGCGAACAGCCGCAGCTTCAATGGCTCCGGCGAAAGCCTGAAGACCGGCTCGTCCGGTTTGAAAAATGTGCGCGGGTGGGGCTCGAAGGTCAGCGCCAGCGCCGGTTTGTCCTTTTTACCCGCGCGCACCTTCGCCATATCGATGGCCGCGCGGTGTCCCCGGTGCACTCCATCGAAATTTCCTATCGCCACCACCATGCCACGCATCGAAGCCGGGACGGCATCGACGTCGCGCAAAATCGCGAAGCCGGAAGGAAGGGTAGAAGGGATGGTCATTGCGATTGAATTCTGCCCGAAGCGGCTGACGCTGCACCATCGGAGGGTATGGAAAACAAATTCCTAATACACAAGGACCGCAATCGGCGCTTGCATCAAGCATATTCACGCGAAATAGCGGGCCTGCGCTGCGTTCGCCGGGTTCCGCAATTAACCGGATGGCAAGCGGATTTGCGTAGCTTTCGCACGGGATGGAGAGGCTTCGCTATTCCGCGAACCTCTTCTTTTTGTGGGATGGGGGGGCAGAAGCCCGCCGCGCCCCGGCGCCAAAAGCGCCGAGCAAGAATGCGAGACGGAGCAGTAGAATGGCCCTCGATGCAACGATGCCGATCCTCGTCGTCGACGATTACAAGACGATGATCCGTATCATCCGGAATTTGCTGAAACAGCTTGGCTTCGACGACGTGGATGAAGCCGCCGATGGCACTGAAGCACTCGGCAAGATGCGCACGAAGAAATACGGCCTCGTCATCTCCGACTGGAACATGGAGCCGATGACGGGCTACGAACTTCTGAAGGAAGTCCGTTCCGACACTTCGCTGTCGAAGACGCCCTTCATCATGGTGACGGCGGAATCAAAAACCGAGAACGTCATCGCCGCGAAGAAGGCCGGCGTCGATAACTACATCGTCAAGCCGTTCAACGCGCAAACCCTCAAGAGCAAGATCGACGCGGTATTCGCTGAATAACCGTCGCCGGCAAGCCACAGGAACAGTCATGCCGCTCGTAGAGATCAAGCAGCTCGATCAAATCGTTTCCGTTCTGAAGGACAAGCGCGCGGGCGACGTGTCGTTGTCCGACATGGTATCGCTAGTGGAAGTGACCACCGAGTCGCTCCAGGCGTTTTTCGAGTCGCTCGATAAATCGGTGTTCCGCGAACTAAAAGAAATCGCCGACTACATCGGCCGCATGCGCGAGGAAATCGGCGCGTTGCAGGCAAACGACATGAGCCGCGCGCGCATTCCCGCCGCCGGCCAGGAACTCGACGCAATCGTGAAATCCACCGAGGAAGCATCCAACACGATCATGAGCTGCGCCGAGGCGGTGATGTCCGCCGAAGCGATCGATCTGGAGAGCTATCGCGCTTTCGTCGAAGACCAGATGATGGTGCTGTTCGAGGCCTGCTCGTTCCAGGATCTCACCGGCCAGCGCATCTCCAAGGTCGTCGGCACACTGAAGATGATCGAATCCCGCGTGAACCGCTTCGCGGAAGCCGCCCGTGTCCGCGACGTGAAGGACGCCAATCACGCAAACGACACCGCCGATGAAGAGCGCCGCAAGCTGCGGCTGATGCACGGTCCGTCGCTGGCAGGAGAAGGCAACCCGCAGGACGTGATCGACGAACTGATCTCCGGTGGAATGCCGGATGTGTTCGCGGACAGCGGCTCCAAGTAATTCCCGATAATTTCGCTACCAGACGAAACGGTGCATGACCGCTTTGGGCATGCCGCCCGCTTCGGCGAATACCTGTTCGAAGCGCGCCGCGTCTAGCTCCCTGCCCTTATCCATGCCGAGATCGTTAGAATGGATACCTCCGGCGATGAACAGGCAGTCGATGCCCTCGTTCACGGCACCCTTCAGATCGGTTTTCACGCCGTCGCCGATTGCCAGCGCGCGAATTTTTTCGACAGGCTTTCCGCGCAGCTTCGCGGCCATTTCAAACACATCGCGATAGACCGCCGGATGCGGCTTGCCCGCGTATAAAACTTTTCCGCCGAAACGTTCATAAACCTGCGCCAGAGCGCCGGCGCACCACACCAATTGGTCTCCGCGCTCAACGACAATGTCGGGATTGGCGCAGAGGAACAGCAATCCACGCGCGGCCGTCTCGCGAAACATATCCTCGTAGTCCGCGGGCGTTTCCTTGGTGTCGTCGAACGGACCTGTGCAGACAACAAGCTCGGCTTCCTCGAGCGGAACAAGTTTCACATCGAGGTTTTCGTAATTCGGCAGGTCGCGTTCCGGGCCGAGATGAAACAATTTCACGCCGGGACGTTTTTTCAGTTCCTCGCGCGCCACGTCTCCGGATGCGATCACGTCGTTGTAGCAGGAGCCCGGCACGCCGAAGCCGAGCATCTGTTTCTTGACGACGCTGCCCGGTCGCGGCGCGTTGGAAATCATAATGACGGTCTTGCCCGCCGCGCGCGCTTGTTCCAGCGCGCTCACGGCTTCCGCGTAGGCGGTCTGTCCGTTATGGACGACGCCCCAGATGTCGCAGAGCAGGAGATCGTAGCGGGCGATCAGCGGCGCGGCCGCCTTCAGAACTTCGGTCATGATGATCCGGAAAAATCAGGGAAAATCGCGCCGGGAATTCGCATTTCCCGCGCCCTCATACAAGAGGCGAAAGGTCACGCGAGGCGCGGGTTGCGGGCGAGCGCGCTGAGCGGCGCCTGCGTGTAGCCGGAATCGGCGGCGGAAATGACACCGGTCACATTGCCTCCGCCATTCGGCTCCAGCGCCTCGCCTTTCAGGATGTCAGCGCGAACCGGGCGCGGCGGCGCGAACAGAAAGCCCTGACCGAAACGCACATCGTAATCGAGAAGATCGACCACAATATTTTCGCTCTCGATTCTATCGGCAACGAGGTCGATGCCGTGGCGGCCGAGCAGATCGGATAAATCCGCGGGATGGATATGCGCGCCGCCGGTCTGCTGCATCTGCCTCAGCATCAGTTCGGCGGGCACTTTCATGAAACGAATGCCGCGTTCGGCCAGCCCGCGCGGCTCGATGCGGAAGTCGTCGATGCGATCCAGTGAAAAACGGAAGCCGCGTTCGGCCAGTTGCGCCATGCTGTTCAGTTCGATGGCGCCAAGCGTGCGATAGACCAGTTGCGACATTTCCAGCACCAGCGACGGCGCCAGCGCCCGGTTTGCGTCGAGATAACCGAGGATTTCGGAGAATACGGTGCGGTCGGCGAGGGTTTCCGGCGCGATGTTCAGGAACAGCCCGACCTCGCGGTTTTTCGCCGCAAGGCGGCGCACGACCTGGACGCAATTATGCACCAGTCGCTCATCGACACGCGGAAGCAGACCCGCTTTCTTCGCAACCGGAATAAAGTCGCCGGCATCGACCATGCCGCCTTCCTTCAGGCGCATGCGCGAGAGGGCTTCGTAATAACGGACTTTTCTTTGAGGGAGCGTGACGACCGGTTGAAGAAATAATTCGATATTGCCCGACTCGATCGCGCCGCGGACGAGCACGGTGATCTCGCCTTCGGTCTTGCCCTGGAACGGGCTTGGCACGGGCGCTGCAACCGGTGCCGGCTCCGCCACATCTTTCGCAGCCGCCCCGCTCTGTTCGCGCGGCGTTGTCAGCAAGGTGTCATGGAGCGCGACGGTCTGCGCGATTTCCTCGACAAGCTTCGCGACTTCGGAGATTTCACGTGAAAGGGGCGCGGTCGCGATGTCCTGCTCCTTCCTCGGAGCGGATTCGAGCGCTGCGATCCGGTGGCGCAGCTCGCCGATTTCGCGCGCGAGATCGGAAGAAGCCCGCGACAGGCCTTCGAAGCGTTCGGAAATTCCGGAACGGTCGCGTCCGCGAGAAGCGGTGACTTCCAGCGTGAGCAAGCCGAACAACGCAACGAGCGCGATCATGGTCGCTTCGATGCCGGAAAGGCCGCCAACGAAACGCAGCGCAAGCCCGATCGACAGCGCGATCAGCGCCATGCATCCGGCGACAAAGAGGTATCCGAGACCCCGCATTGCTACCCGCTGAGGCGCATCCCCTCGCGCCTTGATTTACAGTCTAAACCTTATTCGGCGGGTTTCACCAGAGCGGCGGCGCAACACTTCCCAAATTGTCATTCCGGGAGCCGCGCAGCGGCTGTCCGGAATCCATAATCCCGGTCTGAAAGATTCGGAACCACAGGGGTTATGGATTCCGGGCCCGACCCTTCGGGTCGTCCCGGAATGACAAATGAGTTACGCCCCCGCGCGGATGATCTTCGCCATCTTGTCGAAAACCTCGCCGATCTGCGCCTCGGAAATTACCAGCGGCGGCGTCAGGACGAGGGTTTCGCCTAGCGAGCGGATCATCATGCCTTCGTCATGGAAGGCGCGTTCCATCGCTTCATAGGCGCGTTTTCCGTAGGCATCCGGGCGCGATGACAGGTCGACCGCGCAGGTGAGGCCGACCATGCGGATGTCGAGGACGCCGGGTTCCTTTTTCAGGCCGATCGCGGCGTCGTACCATTTGGGTTCCAGCGCCTTCGAACGTTCGAACAGTTTTTCCTTCTTATAGAGTTCGAGAGCAGCAAGGCCGGCGGCCACGGCCAGCGGGTGCGCGGAATATGTGTAGCCATGGAACAACTCGATCATATGTTCCGGCCCCTGCATGAAGGCGTCGTAGATGCCCTTGCGGACAACGACGCCGCCCATCGGGGCCGTGCCAGATGTCACGCCCTTCGCAAACGTAATCATGTCCGGCACGACGCCGTAGCGTTCGGCCGCGAAGGCGTGGCCGAGGCGCCCGAAGCCGGTGATGACTTCATCGAATATGAGAAGAATTCCGTACTTGTCGCAGATCGCGCGCAGCCTCGGCAGGTAACCCTTGGGCGTCGGCAGCACACCGGTGGAACCGGCCATCGGCTCCACGATCACCGCTGCGATGGTGGATGCATCATGCAGCGCGACGATGCGTTCGAGATCGTCGGCAAGGTGAGCGCCCCATTCCGGCTCACCCTTTGAGAATGCCTGCTCATCGCGATTATAGGTATGCGGGAGATGATCGACG
>CAZUJE010000117.1:0-8793 GCA_964620215.1 uncultured Hyphomicrobiales bacterium | reverse complement strand
GCATTCGGTGGAGGCTAACGCATGCTTGATATTCGCTATATTGCCGGCGCGCTGATCGTGACTGTGGCGATCATCTCGGCGGCCATCCGCATCTTCGGTCCTGCCGATACAGCCACGACCGCTACCGCCACCTTGAAGCCGCGCATCGAGCCTTCGCGCATCGTGGAGCAGGCAACTCCCGAAACGAAGAAGACGACGGCGGCGCCGGTGGCTCCCGCCCCGAAACAGGCAACGGCGCCGATACCGGTGCCGGGTGCGCCGAAAACGCCAATCGCAACTGCCCCCGCACAAGCAACGGGAACGCAGGGCGAGGTGACCGGCTCCATCGCGGAGCCGAAACCGGCGCCGAAGCGGGTGGTGCAGCCGCGGAAAGAAGAGACTGAATTTCAGTTCCAGTGGCCATGGCTGAAAGGCTGGCAGCAGAACTGAACGAACAGAAGGCCGGGAAACGGCTGCCGTGCGGGTCAAACCGCGCGGCATTTCCGGCTGCTTGAATCGTTACTTTAAGCAGTTGAATCAGTTTCTGAGCCGCTTGAATCAGGCCTATGACTCGCGGAATCGAAACCGCACGGGCGGGCGCTAAACGATTCAGGAGATTCGGGAAAAGCCGTGCGTAACGAAGTAGCGCTTACAGCGGCTCGAACAGCCGCAAGCCCGCGCGCAGGTATTTTTGCGGGTCGATCGCATCGCCGTTGAGGCGGACTTCAAAATGCAGGTGAGGTCCGGTGGAGCGGCCGGTGGTTCCGACACGGCCTATGAGCTGACCCGGCTTCACGCTGGCGCCTTCGCTCACCTCGATGCCGGAGAGATGCGCGTAGCGGGTGACGAGGCCATTTCCATGGTCGATCTCGACCATCAGGCCGTAGCCGCCATTGCGCCCGGCTTCGGTGACCTTACCGCCCGCTGAAGCGCGAACGGGGTCGCCGGGCTCGCCCTTGAAATCCACACCCGTATGCATCGCAAGCTGGCGGACGAACGGATCGACACGCATGCCGAATGTGCTGGTGACGTCCGAAGGCCTCGATATGGGCTTCCGCACCGGCAGCGAGATCAGTCCGCGCGAAAGATTTTCGACTTCCGTTGCGGCGGTCTTCACGCGGTGAAGTTGGCGCGCGAATGGATCTTCCGGCGGCCGCGCGAATGGCAGGAACGGACCGCCGACGGCCGCGCCGAACCATGAATCGTTACGCGGCGGTTTCATGCCGAGATCGGCGAATACATTGCGCATCCGGCGCTCAATGAGATCGACCGTTTCCTCCGCCTGATTGAGTGCGCGGCTTTGCTCGTTTTCGATCTTTTCGAGCGCGCGGGCGAGATTGACGACGCGCACTTCATGCGCCGTTTCCATCTCGCCGTTGAAACGTGCGCCCATCGGAGGCACCGGACGGGACTCCAGTTGTGCGCGTTTTTCCGCGGGCGGTGCGAGCAGAATGGTATCGGAAAGCGGGGAGGGCTTGCTGGAATTCGCCGGCGGCGGGGAAACCGACGGTCCCGAGGGCAGGATCGAGCCGGTGGTTTCCGGCGAACTGTCGCGGACGAATGTTACTGCCTTACTGGAGGCGAGCGCATTCAGCGACGACTGTCTGGTTTCCAGCACGGTCTGGCGGCGGGAGAGTTCGGCGACAGCGCGGTCCACGCGCTCTTGATCCACCAGTTTCAGCGATTTCAACCGTTCGATTTCCGCCTTCAGCGAGACGACCTGTGAGTCGTAGATGTTGGAAAGTTGCACCTGGCGGCTTGCGATCACCCGCAGCGCATCGTCGCGAAAAAGAATGTAGAGCGTCGCGGCTCCGGCCCATGTGGAAAGCAGCAGGATCGCGCCAATGGCGGCGAACCTGCCCGCACGGCTTGCCTGCGGAGGGTGCGAATGGGCGTAATGGCGATGATGGCCGTGGTCACGCTGGCCAAAATGAGAATGCATCGGGCCTCTTCGCCGGGGCATCCCGGCCGAGTCCCTGCAATCAATGGCCTGCTATGGTTAATGAGGATTAAACGCGCTCAAAGTGCCTTCGCAGCCGCCAGCACTTCCCCCGCATGGCCATCGACTTTCACCTTTGGCCAGACCTTTGCGATGCGCCCATCGGGGCCAATCAGAAAGGTGACACGCTGCACGCCGAGATAGGTCCGGCCCATGAAACTTTTCTTGCCCCAGACCCCGTAGGCCTCAAGCATCTTGTGGCTCTCGTCCGAAGCCAAAGGTATTTCCAGCTCGTATTTGCGTTTGAATTTTTCCTGCGCCAGCACCGGGTCCGCCGAAGCACCGACGATGGCGGTACCGGCCTGCTCGAATTCCTTGCGCAGCCGATTGAAGTCGATGGACTCCCGTGTGCAGCCGGGGGTGTCGGCCTTGGGGTAGAAATAGAGGACGAGTTTCCGGCCCCTGAAATCGGCCAGCGATACTGACCCGCCGCCGTCCCTGGTGAGGGTAAAATCGGGGGCCATTTCGCCCGCCTCCGGTATCCCCAAGGACTTAGCCATATACCGCCTTCCTTTCGTCGCCTTTTGATAGCCTTTTGTACGCCGAATATGCTCAAGTCCTAGTCAGTTTAGGCGAAGCGGCTTGCGGGCCTTTGTGGTGGGTAAACCGCGCGTGGCGCGGCCGTTCGGGGGAGCGGGGATTCTGAGGCTCTATCGCGCATGAGTTCGCATTCCCATGCCCCGCGCCGGGCACCCCATGCCCATTCGCCGCAGCAGACGCGGCATCCTCAGCATTCCGATCACCATTCGCACCAGCAACACGCGCACCACCACGACGATTATTATTACGAGGACGACCACCAGCCCCACCATGGCCGCCGCCATTCGCACGCGCATGGAGGCTTTCGCGACCGGCTTGCTCGCATAAACCAGAAACTGTTCCGCAAACCTTCGGGCCGGATTTCCGGGTTCAAGGTTGCTTGTATCAGCATCGTCAGCCTTGGCGGTCTTTACATCCTGCTTGTGCGCGGTCTGGTCCCGTTCGATCTCGCAAGCCCCTTTATCGAGTCCGCGCTGGAGCGGCAGCTTGGGCCAGGCCACCGGGTCAGCATTGGACGGACCCGGCTCGATCACGACAGCACCGGCGCGCCCATTCTGAAAATCAGCCGCATCCGCGTACGCGGCCCTGAAAACAAGGTGCTCGCGAGCGCGCCAAGCGCGGAAGTAGCCCTTGACGCCGGCAGCCTGCTGCTCGGCACCTTCCGCGCCAAGCGCATCGATCTCGTCGGCGCGCAGACCACGGTTCACGTCGGCCATGACGGCCGTGTTGCCATCACCACCGGAACGGACGCGGCTCCCATCACGGCCGCCCCGGACGGCGGCGTGGTGACTGAAAGTGCGGCCGTACCCTTGCCGCAACAGCCCCGCGCGGAGCCGTTCGAATATCCGCAGTTCATCCGCTGGCTGAATGGCTTTGAGAAGAGCGGTCTCGACGGCGTTTATCTTTCACAAATCGGTTTGAAAGAGGGAACGCTGACCGTCGAGAACGCCACCACCGGCCGCAAATGGACGTTCAGCGACATCAATGTGCAGCTTTCCCGTCCGGTCGAGGGTGGCGCGCTGTTTTCGGTCCGGTCGAGTGGTTCCGGAGCCGGCGGGCGTCCGTGGGATGTGACTGCGTCGGTCGCGCCTGCATCGACATCCGGAGAGAACCGCGCCATCGATATTGTGGCGCGCAACGTTTCGCCCGGCGACATTCTGCTGGCGGCCGGTTTCGGCAATATCGATCTTCTGGTCGATACGCCGCTTTCAGGCGTACTGCGTGCGCGCATTGCTGAAGATGGCCGCCTGACCGAAGCCTATGCGCGCGCCTCGGCGGCGCCGGGGACTATCGGCAGTTCCACCGATCCCGAAGCCCGCTTCCCGGTTGACGATGTGCAGTTGCAGGCGCGCTTCGATCCCCAGCGGCGCGCCACGGTGATCGATACGCTTGGGATTCAGCTCGGCCAGAACCGTATCGTTGGCTCGGTCGTGATCGAAGCGCCGAAGCCGGGCGCCGACCGCATCTGGAACGTGACGGTGCCGCAGGCGCTGCTCAATCTTTCCACCGGCAAGCAGGGGGAAGTTCCGCTGGTCATGGACCGGGTGAATGTAAGGGCGTCGTTTGACACGGCTGCGCAAAAATTCACCGTGCATCAGGGCGATATTGCCGGCTCCACCGCGGGCGGCGCTTTCTCAGGCTCGGTAACGCTCGGTCAAAACCCGATGCTGCAACTTGGTCTTGCAGCGACGCAAATGCCGGTGACGGCGGCGAAGCGGCTCTGGCCCGCCATCGTCGCGCGCGGTTCGCGCAGTTGGGCGATGGAGCGGGTCGAAAACGGAACCATCGACAAGCTTGTAGTTGCACTGAACGTGCCGTTGGATTCGGTGGGCAAGGCTGACGTGGAATTGCCGGACAATTCCGTGCGCTTCGAGATGAGCGCATCGAACGGAATTTTCCGTCCGGCGGAGAAGCTGCCGATCATCCGCGACGCGCAGGTGAATGCGGTCGTCACCGGGCGCACGGCGCGGGTCACAATGACCAAAGGCATCATCGACACGCCGCAGGGGCGGCGCATTTCGATTTCCGACGGGTTCCTCGAAGTGCAGAACCATGCTCCGCCCAATCCCCAGGGAAGCGTCCGTTTCCGTTTCGGCGGAACGTCCGAAGCGGTGGCGGAAATGGTCGCGACGGATTTGCTGAAGGATCAGGCCGGCTTTGTCGTCGAGCCTTCGACCGCTCGAGGCAGCGTTGCCGGCAATCTGCGCCTCAGCCTTGTGTTCCGCAAAGATATCAAGCGCGAGGAAATCGATTATCTCGCCGAAGCGGACGTGAACAATTTCGCTGCCGATAAGATCGTGCGCGGGCAGCGGGTAGAGAACGTCAACGCCAAAATTTCCGTGACGCCCGATCTCGTGCATGTACGCGGCGATGGCCGTATCGCCGGCGCGCAGTCCGTATTCGATTATAAAAAATCGAAAACGAAGTCCGATGCCGAGTTCCGCGTGTCCTCCACGCTCGACGACGCTTCGCGCGCGCGGCTGGGGGTCGATCTGCTGCCATGGCTGTCCGGCCCGGTGACGGTCAAGGCGTCAGGCCGCATCAACGAACAGGAAACGCGCATCGACGTTGAAAACGATCTGACGAATGCGAAAGTGAATGATCTCGTCCCCGGTTGGCAGAAAGCGCCGGGAACGGCTTCCAAGGCCACCTTCCGCCTGATCGACCGCGGTGACCGCGTGCGCTTCGAGGATCTGAACGTCAGCGGCTCCGGTACTACATTAAAAGGCGTCGTCGAACTCGACGACGACGGAAGTTTCATTTCGGCGAACCTTCCCACTTTCCATATGTCCGACGGCGACAAGGCAACGTTGACGGCGTCGCGCACGAGCGACGGCGCGTTGAAGGTAGTGGTGCGCGGCGATGTGCTGGATGCGCGCGGTGCGATCCGCGGCCTCACGGAAGGGCAGGGCAATTCGCCCTCCGGCAAGCCATACAAACCGCGCGATCTGGATCTCGAACTGCGCGTGGGCGCCGCGCGCGGCAACAATGGCGAAGTTGCGCGCGGGCTTGATTTGCGGCTCACGCGCCGCAACGGCGAAGTGCGCACCTTCTCGCTGATCGGGCGCGTCGGGCGCGACGCCAGCATGGTCGGTGAATTGCGCGCGCGTGACGGCAAGCCGGCCATCGTGATGACTTCCGGCGATGCAGGCGCGATGCTCCGCTTCGCCGATTTCTACAGCAAGATTTACGGCGGGAACGCGACGATCGTGATCGACGCGCCGAGCAATGACGGCACGCCGCAACAGGGAACGCTGGAAGTACGCGACTTTCTTATTCGAGGCGAACCGGCGCTCGACAGGGTGCAGGCGGCTGCGCCGGCCGACCCCGGCGGAAC
The DNA here is from genome assembly GCA_964620215.1 of uncultured Hyphomicrobiales bacterium. Classification (GTDB taxonomy): domain Bacteria; phylum Pseudomonadota; class Alphaproteobacteria; order Rhizobiales; family Xanthobacteraceae; genus JAUSIF01. The sequence continues at coordinate 2,938 of CAZUJE010000117.1, read as the reverse complement.
TCGCACGAGCCAGGCGGCGGGCACCGCATTCATCATCATGCAGGTTGAATTCAGCCGTACGCCCGGCACATTCAACATCCGCGAAGGCTCGATCTATGGCGTGACGGTCGGCGCGACCGTTGAAGGCGTGCTCGATTACGCCGGCAACAATGTGCATCTGACCGGCACTTATATTCCGGCTTTCGCTTTGAATGCGCTGTTGCCGAACATCCCGCTGATCGGCCCGTTCCTCGCGCCGAAGGACGGATTGTACGCGGTGCCATTCGAGATCGCGGGTCCGGCGAGCAAACCGATCTTGCGCGTGAATGCGCTCGGCGGCGCAATCCCCGGCCATTTCCGCAGGCTGTTTGAATTCCAGCGCGCGAGCGGCCGTCAGCAGCCGCCGGCACAATTCCGGCAATAAAAAATCAGACCGGCTTCAGTAATACGTGGCGCTTCTTGCCGAGCGAGAGCTTGATGACGCCTTCGGGCGTCAGATGCTTTGACGTCAGCAGCATTTTTTCGTCTTCGACGGTGATGTCGTTCACTTTCAATCCGCCGCCCTTTACCTGACGCCGCGCTTCGCTGGTCGATGCAACGAGGCCCGCGAGCACATGGGCGTTGAGAACGCCGATGCCTTTTTCGAGTTCGTCACGCTTTACTTCGATGGAAGGCAGGTTTGCCGACAGGGCGCCTTCTTCAAACGTGGTCTTCGCGGTATTCGCGGATTCATCGGCGGCTGCCCGGCCATGAATGAGCGCGGTTGCTTCGGTGGCGAGAATTTTCTTCGCCTCGTTGATCTCGTTACCCTTCAGCGCCGCGAGACGCGCGATTTCGCCGAGCGGCAGGATCGTGAACAGCTTGAGGAAGCGTTCCACGTCGCCGTCCTCGGTGTTGCGCCAGAACTGCCAGTAATCATAGGGGCTCACGAGATCGGCGTTGAGCCACACGGCGCCGGCCGCGGTCTTGCCCATCTTAGCGCCGGATGAAGTGGTGATGAGCGGCGAAGTGAGCGCGAACAGTTGCGCGCCGAGCATCCGGCGGCCGAGATCGATGCCGTTGACGATATTGCCCCACTGGTCCGAGCCGCCCATTTGTAAAATGCAGCCATGGCGCTTGTGCAGTTCGACGTAATCGTAGGCTTGCAGGATCATGTAGTTGAATTCGAGGAACGAGAGTTCCTGTTGCCGGTCTAGGCGCATTTTCACGGAATCGAATGACAACATCCGGTTGACGGAAAAATGCCGTCCGACTTCGCGCAGGAAGTCGATGTAGTTCAGCTTGTTCAGCCAGTCCGCATTGTTGGTCATCATGGCGTCGGTGGGGTCGTCGCCGAATGTCAGAAACTTCGAGAAGATCGCGCGGATGCCCTTCAGGTTCTGCTCGATCATCTCGTCGGTCAGGATTTTGCGGGATTCATCCTTGCCCGACGGGTCGCCGACCCGGGTGGTGCCGCCGCCCATCAAGGCGATGGGCTTATGGCCGGTCTTCTGCATCCAGTGCAGCATCATGATTGGCAGCAGCGAGCCGATATGCAGCGAGGGCGCCGTGCAATCGAAGCCGATATAGCCGGTGATGCGGCCCGCTTTCGCGAGCTTGTCCAGCTCCTCCGGCTCCGACACCTGATGGATGAAGCCGCGGCTCGACAACACATTGAGAAAATCGGACTTGAAGGCGCTCATTGTCTTGGATTCGTCCGGCTGTTCGGCATAGTTTCGATTGAGGCCGGTGGTGTAACAGGTCTTTGGCTCGATTCAAGTGAAGGCGCTTGTAAGTCTTTGGGGGCGGCATGGCGGCGCTTACCGCGGTCGGATTGATGAGCGGCACCTCGCTCGACGGGGTGGACGTGGCGTTGATTGAAACCGACGGAGAGAAAGTCTCGCGCACCGGCGCCATCGGCTATCGCGCCTATGCGGAGGAGGAGCGCGCGCTGTTGCAGGCGGCAATGGCCGCCGCCGCGAACCTCACCGACCGCAACGCGCGGCCCGGTCCTTTGACGGAAGCCGAGCGGCTCGTCACCGGCGCGCATTTCCAGGCGTTCGAGGCGTTTCTGCGCGCGAACAGCATCGCGCGTGAGAGCATCGATGTCGTCGGCTTTCACGGACAGACGGTGCTGCACAAGCCCGAAGCGAAATTGAGCGTGCAGATCGGCGATGGCGCCGGTCTTGCGAAGCTCATCAAGATTCCGGTTGTCTATGATTTCCGCGCGGCGGACGTGACGGCGGGCGGCGAGGGCGCGCCGTTCGTGCCGGTTTATCACCGGGCGCTTGCCGGTAAACTCGAGGAGCCGCACCCGGTCGCGGTGGTGAATATCGGCGGCGTCGCGAATATCACCTTCATCGACAAGGATGCCGATCCGGTGGCGTTCGATACCGGCCCCGGCAATGCGCCCATCGACGAGATTGTTTTCAAGCGCACGGGAAAACGCTTTGACCGGGACGGCGTGCTCGCCTCGCAGGGGCGGGTGCATATGGAGGTCGTGAACGCGGCACTCGCGGACCCGTTTTTCTCACGCAAGCCGCCGAAGTCGCTCGACCGCGCGCGATTTTCTCACTTGTTGCTGGATGAATTGCCGCTGGAAGACGCGGTTGCGACCGCGACGGCGGTTGTCGCCGGCTCCATCGCGCGCGCGGTCGAGCATCTGCCGAGCCATCCGAAAACCTGGATCATTTCCGGCGGGGGCGCACGCAACCGCACGCTGATGAAAATGCTGCGCGGGAAACTGGGAAAGTCGGTCGCGGTGGCGGAGGGCGTCGGCTGGTCCGCCGACGCGCTGGAGGCGCAGGCTTTCGCCTATTTGGCGGTGCGCTCGATGAAGGGATTGCCGCTCAGCTATCCGACGACGACCGGCGTGAAAAAACCGGCGACGGGCGGGGTGCTGGCGAAGCCGTGATCCTAAACACTGTCATGCCCCGCGAAAGCGGGGCATCCAGTAAACTCCTCAGTCAATTTATTGATA
>CAZUJE010000116.1:0-8979 GCA_964620215.1 uncultured Hyphomicrobiales bacterium | reverse complement strand
CCCTTGGCGTCCACCAGCATATCGACCGCTTCCGCACCCTCGCGATGGCCGCCCGTGCTCAGCACCGTGTCAGCGCCGAGCGCGCGGATGCGCTCGGCCTGCCCCCGCATCTGCTCGTCAGTGCGCGAGATGGGATCGCCGAGGAGTGCCGCCGCCTCGTGCAGGTTCGGCGTCACGATCATGGCGCGGGGAAACAGAAACTTTTTCAGGATGTCGATTGCTTCCGGCACCAGCAGCGGATCGCCGGAGGCCGCGATCATGACAGGATCGAGCACGACGTTCTTGACCTTGTAGCGATCAAAACCTTTCGCGACCGCCTCGATGGTCGCCGGCTGCGACAGCATGCCGATCTTGGTCGCGTTCACATTGAGGTCGGAATAGACCGCGTCGATCTGCGCGGAGACAAAATTCGCCGGCACGTCATGGATGCCGGAAACACCCAGCGTGTTCTGCGCCGTAAGTGCGGTGATGACCGAAGCACCATAAACACCGAGCGCGGAAAATGTTTTCAGATCGGCCTGGATACCGGCACCGCCGCCGGAGTCCGATCCCGCGATGGTCACTGCGATGGCGGTCATGCGACTTTTCCTTCCCGTATCTTCAAAGCATCGTCCACGATCCTGCGCAAATTCCGCGTGGCCTTTTCCGGGTCGGCGGCTTTTGTGATCGCGGAAATGACGGAGATTCCATCCGCGCCCGCTTCAATGACGCTGGCGGCATTACTCTCGTCAATCCCCGCAATGGCGCAAACGGGCATATTGGGCGCGCGTTTGCGGATTTCTCCGATCAGCGCACGCAAGCCCTGCGACCCGAGCGGCTTCTCCGGATTGTTCTTGCTATGCGTAATAAAGACGCCACCCACTGCCGCATAATCGATCCATTTTGGATCGCCGAATTGTTCGATACGTTTCACCGAGCGCCCGATGATCGCGTTCGGACCGAGCAGCTTGCGTGCATCGGCGGGCGGCATGTCGTCGTCGCCGACATGCACGCCGTCCGCTCCCGCCGCGAGCGCAATATCGACACGGTCGTTGACCAGCACCGGAACGGATTTCGGCCGCGCATGGGCAATGACCGCGCGGGTGAGTTCGATGGTGTCAGCGGTATTCCCGCGCTTGTCGCGTATCTGCAACAGCGTGGCGCCTCCACGTACCGCCGCCGCGGCGCAATCGGCGGCGCTCATGGCTCCGAGCTGATCTGGGTCGATCAGCGCATAGACGCGCAGGTCCGGTTTCATGCGGTGGCTCCCTGCGTAACGGAAACCCTTGCGCGCGCCTGGAGTGTTTCAACATCGAGCGAAGCAAGCGCATCAATAAAGGTGACTGCGAAGCTGCCCGGACCCTCCGCGCGCTCCGCCGCTATTTCTCCGGCAACTCCCGCGATCAGAAGCCCCGCTGACGCGGCCAGAAACTCGTCGTCTTCCACCGCGGCGAGTGCAGCGATCAGCGCCGTCTCCGCGCAACCGATGCCGGTGACCTGCGCCATGTATTCGTGGCCGTTTGAAATGGACGCGCGCTTCGTGCCGCTGGTCACGAGATCGATCTCGCCGGTGCAGGCGGCGACGGTAATAAAATCGAGCGCGAAACGGTCGAGCGAATCCGGTGTCACTTCTTTTCCCGACAGGGCCTTGAACTCCGCAGCGTTCGCGCGCACCACGAGCGGCTCCCTTCCCGCCAGTTCGCGCGCGTATTCGGCGCGCAGCGGCGAACGGTCGATCAGCACCGGGTCAAGCAGCCAGGGAATTTCCCCGTCGATGGCAGCCTCGATGGCAATGTCGATGGTCTCCCGCCGCTCATTGTCAAACGTGCCGAGATTGACGAGCAAGGCGCTTGCGCCGGAAACGAAATATCCGATTTCATTGGGCGAGGTGGTCATCGAAGGAATGGCACCCGCCGCCAGCAGCACATTCGCGGTGAAACCCTGCACCACGGTATTCGTGATGCAATGAACGCGCGGGCGACGCTCGCGCACAAGCGTCAGCAAGTCAGCCGCGCGTCTTGCGATATTCTCGCTCATGCGAGGCCCATATGCGCGCGGATGTGTTGAAAGCGCATCTCGGTTTCCTCCGCCGGTGTGAGCCGGGTCAGGTTCGATGGGTTGGCGGAATTGCCTCTCAGCCCGGTCGCCCGGACACCCCAACGAGATTGCGAAGGAAATTTATGGGACGCGCCACCCGCTTGCAAGGGCGGGGCGGCGCAGAGAATGGCGGCTAATGGCGGCTATGCGGCGGTCAGATGCTTTTCGATCTCAGGCACCGGCATTTTCACGTAGTCCTTGCTGACTTCCTCGCGGATCGCAGCTTTCAGTTGCACGGGATAAGCCTCGCGCAACATGCCGAGCGCGCGCGGAGGAGCGACGATGATGATCGACTTTACTTCCCTGGATTCGACGGCCTTTTCCAGACGCTTCGCAAGCTGCGTCAGAAATTCCTTTTCCGCCTGATCGTGCCAGTCGGTCTGCTCGACCGAACTGCGGCCGTGACCAACGGACGAAAATGAACGGCCCGGCGCATCGGTGCCCAGCTCATGGGTTTTCTTGTCCGGATGATCATGGACTTCCAGTGTCTTGAAATTCGGGATGTCGGTGTCGCCGATATTTTCGAAGATCAGCGCCTTGGCGCCATCGCAAACCACGACCCATTCGCCGTTTCTGATTCTCAGGGATTTCATGGATGTCAGATCCTGTCCTTCAGGCCTTTAACGCCAGACTTCTCGGCGCAGTGATCGCAGCAGAAAAACGTACCGTCCTTTTCCAATCCGTGACCGACAATCCGCACGCCGCAATGCTTGCATGTGGGGGCGAGCGCCTGGATCGCACATTCAAAACTGTCGAAGGTGTGGGTCTTGCCGCCTTTGATGATCTGAAATGACTTGTCGTAATCGTTGCCGCAGGTCTCGCATTGGGCCATTGGACACCTCAAAGGGACGCTACCGCCCTCACGAATTGAACGCGGCGGGCGGGCTCCGGTTCCCCTTGCCTAGGGCGCATGTTTCTGGCTTTCATCGGTAAAATACCCGGAGCCGCGAATGGTCCCCTTCTTCGTCCAGATCAAATGCCAGCTCGGCAAATCCTATGAGGTCGCGAACCGCCTGGCCGACGCGGAGATCGCGTCGGAAATCTATTCGACGGCGGGGGAATTCGATCTGCTGGCGAAATTCTATGTGGATGAGAAGACCGACATCGGCCACTTCGTGAATGAAAAGGTGCAGACGCTTCCGGGCATTCAGGAAACCCGCACCATCATCACCTTCAAGGCTTTTTAAAACAGGCGTGATCCTTACCGAAAACCAGTTCCCACTTTTCGGGGATCACGCCAACAACTAAACCGCGGTACCCGCAGGCGGGCCTTCCGCCGCGCGCTCCTTGGTCCGTTCGATACCAAGCTTGCGCTCGCGGTACGCAACGAACAGTCCGGCAGCGATCACGATGGCGGCACCGACAAACACTTCCTGCTTCGGCAACTCGCTGAAGGCGAGATAACCGATGATCACCGACCAGACCATCGTGAAGTAGGCGAACGGCGCCAGCACCGATGCGGGCGCGTAGCGGTAGCTTTCCGTAATGAGAATTTGCCCGAAGCCTCCGAATACACCCAGCGCGATCAGCGCAACCCAGTCGCCCATGGATGGCCAGACCCAGCCCAGCGGAATCGTCAGCAAGCCGCCTATGGTGCAGGAAAGCGAAAAATAAAACACCAGCGAGGCGGTCGTTTCCGTGCGGGAGAAATAACGCACCTGCGTCATCGCCACGGAAATGACGAGCGCCGCCGCAAGCGCGATCAGCGCGCCGATTGCATCATCCCGATCATAGTCCTGCTGGCCGATATAGGGCGAGAGCATCACGAGTACGCCGAGCAGGCCGATCAGCACCGCACTCCAGCGCCAGATGCGAACTTTTTCACCTAAAAAGAATGCGGCCAGCGCCACGTTGAACAGCGGCGTCGCGAAGCCGATGGCCGTCGCTTCCGCGAGCGGCAGATACCAGAGTGCCGCGAAGGTCAGAAACATCGCGCAAATGCCGGAGACGCTGCGCGACAGATGCGCCAGCGGATTTTTCGTGCGCACGGCCAGGATCAACTCGTTTCGCCAGGCGAGCATCACCAGCAGCGGCAGGATCGCGATGAAGCTGCGGAAGAAAACGATCTCGCCCAGCGGCACACGCGGGCTGACATGGCGCACGAGCGCGCCCATCAGCGTGAAGGAAACGCCGGCGGCGAGCTGACAGACGATGCCGATAAAGGGATTCATTAATCTGCGAGATTTGAATATGTGTGGGACCGCAACAAAGCATGGTCAACGGCCAACGGAAAGCGCGTCAGCGCGGTTCCCGGTGGATTGCGCGCCAGATTCGTGACGGCGTCGCCGGCATGTCGATATGCTTTATTCCAAAATTACGGTGCAGCGCGTCGCCGACCGCATTCATCACCGCCGGGCAGGCGCCGATGGTTCCCGCCTCGCCAGCACCCTTGATGCCGAGCGGATGCGTGGTGGACGGTACGTTGCGGGTCTCGAAATGAATTCGCGACATGTCGCGTGCGTGCGGGATCGCGTAATCCATCAGCGTCGCGGTGAGGAGTTGTCCTTCCGCGTCATAGACGGTTTGCTCCAGCAGCGCCTGACCGACGCCCTGCCCGATGCCGCCCTGAATTTGTCCCTCAAGCAGCAGCGGATTCACGGTGAAGCCAAAATCGTCCACGACCCAGTAACCCGCGATTTCCACTTCGCCGGTTTCCGGGTCGATCTCCACCTCGCAGACATGGGTGCCATTCGGATAGGTCGCGGCCTGCGGCGTGAAACTGCCTTCGGCTTCCAGCAGCGGATCGTTTTTTGACGCGAGTGCCGCGAACGTAACGAGCCGGTTGGAGCCGATCACGCGCAGGGCGCCGTCGACGATTTCCAGTTTTTCGGGCGGGGATTCCAGTTCGCGCGCGGCGAGTTCTTTCAGTTGACCGGCGAGTTTCCGTGCTGCGGCTTTCGCCGTCGGACCCCCCGTTGGAATGGAGCGCGAGCCGCCGGTGCCGCCGCCGGTCGGCAGGTCATTGGTGTCACCCTGTTTCACTTTTATTTTTTCCGGCGCGATGTCGAGTTCATCCGCCACGAACTGCGCATAGGCCGTGGCATGTCCCTGCCCGTTCGTCTGCGTGCCGATGTGCAAGGTCGCCGTGCCATCGGCTTCGATTTTCACCCGCGCGATTTCAGGACCGGCGCCGCCGCAAGCTTCGATGTAGCAGGACATGCCGATGCCACGAACGCGCCCGCGCTGCTTTGCTTCCTTCAGGCGCTTGTCGAAATTCTTGAGGTCCGCGGCTTCGCCTGCGCGCTTTAGATGCCCGGCGAAATCGCCGCTGTCATAGCTGCGTCCACTTGAAGTTTTGTAAGGCATCGCCGCTTTTGTAATGAGATTGATGCGGCGAAGTTCGTCGGGCGTCATGCCAAGTTCATGCGCCGCCGCATCCACAAGCCGCTCGATCACATAGGTCGCCTCGGGGCGGCCAGCACCGCGATAGGCATCCACCGGCTGCGTATGCGTATAGATGCCGCGCACGCGCGCATGCATCGCCGGGATCGTATAAGTGCCGGGCAGCATCGTGGCGCCATTCGCCACGATGAACGGTGCGAAATAGGCAAGATATGCGCCCATGTTGGCGATCGTATCGACGCGCAGGCCGATGAATTTACTGTCCGCATCAAGCGCCACTTCGGCGGCAGTGATGTTGTCGCGGCCATGGGCGTCGGCGAGAAAATGCTCGTTGCGGTCGGCGACCCAAGCGACCGGCCTGTTCAGTTGCTTCGCCGCCAGAAACGCGAGCGGATATTCGCGATACGGACCGAGCTTGGTGCCGAAACCCCCGCCGACATCGCCGGTCACGACGCGCATCTGCTCCGGCGGGATTTTCAGCACTTTCGCGCAAAGCGCGTTACGGACGGTGTGGCTTCCCTGCGAGCCGAGATAAAGCGTAATCGGCTCGCCCGGTTCGGCGAGTACCGCGCGCGTCTCCATATAGTTCGCGACCACGCGCTGGTTCACGATCTCGATTTTAACTGTGCGATGCGCGCGCTTGAATGCTTCTTCCGTTGCCTGCGCATCACCAACTTCCGCCGTGAAGGAGACATTCCCCGCCCGCTCGTTCCACACGAGCGGCGCGCTGCCTTCGGCGGCGGCCTTCAGATCGGCAATGGCAGGCAGCGGTTCCCAGCCGATGTCAAAAGCCTCCGCCGCATCACGTGCTTCAAAATGCGTATCCGCCACCACGAACGCAACCGCATCGCCCACATGCCGGACCGTGTCCATGCAGAGCACCGGAAAATGCGGCAGCCACATCCGCTCTTCATTGCTCGGCTTGATGACACCGGCGCATGGCATCGACCCAAGCTCTTTCGTGTCCGCGCCGGTCATCACAAGCCGCACGCCTGGCAAGGCCTTGACCGTATCGAGGTTGAGAATGTTGAACCGCGCATGGGCATGCGGCGAGCGCACCACGACCGCGCGCAAGGCGCCCGCCGGAATTACGTCGGCGGTGAAGCGGCCATGGCCCGTGAGCAAAGATGGATCTTCGACCCGCACATGCGGCTGGCCGACACCGAACTTCGATGGAAGCATGGGATTTTTTACTACGTCCCGGCGCGCACCGGAAGCGGCAAAAGTCTAATCAATAGGGCAAGCCGACGTAATTTTCCGCGAGCGACATCGAGGCCGCTTTCGATGACACAAGATATTCAAGTTCGGCCAACTGGATTTTTTCGCCGAACTCCCCGTTCTCCGGAAACTTGTGCAGCAAACCCGTCATCCACCAGGAGAAGCGTACGGCCTTCCAGACCCGCGCCAGCGCGCGGCTGGAATATTCGTCGAGACCTTCTTTCGATTTCGCCTTGTAGTAGCCGACGAAGCCGCGCGAGAGATAATAAACATCGCTCGCCGCGAGATTGAGCCCCTTGGCGCCGGTGGGCGGCACAATGTGAGCGGCATCGCCAGCGAGAAACAGGCTGCCGAAACGCATCGGCTCGGCGACGAAGCTGCGTAGCGGCGCGATAGTTTTTTCCAGCGAAGGGCCGGTGACGAGTTCGCTACGGCCTTTTTCGTCGAGCCGGGCTTTCAGCTCTTCCCAGAACCGTTCGTCGGACCAGTTCTCAACCTTGTCGCCGGCGTTGCACTGGACGTAATAGCGGCTGCGGGTGGGCGAGCGCATGGAGCAAAGCGCAAAGCCGCGGCTGTGGTGAATGTAGATCAGTTCCTCCGAAACCGGGGGTGTACCGGAGAGCAATCCCATCCAGCCGAACGGATAGACGCGCTCGAAGGTTTTGATGCTCGCAGGCGGGACGGAGGCGCGGCTGACACCGTGATAGCCGTCGCAGCCCGCGATAAAGTCGCAGGAGATTTCGTGTTCAACGCCGTCCTTGCGATAGCGCACCTTCGGCTTGTCGCCGGAAAAATCGTGCAGGCTCACCCCGGCGGCCTCGTAAATCGTCTTGCCGCCTGCCGCCGTGCGGCCTTCCATCAGATCGCGGGTGATTTCGGTCTGACCGTAAATGGTCACCGCCTTGCCGGTGAGCTGGCGGAAATTCACATGGTGCCGCTTGCCGGAGAAACAGATCTCGGTGCCGTCATGCACAAGGCCTTCGCGCTTCAATCGTGCGCCGACGCCAGCGTCAGAAAGCAGATCAACGGTCCCCTGCTCCACCACGCCCGCGCGCACACGGCCAAGCACGTATTCAGGCGTGCGCGCTTCCAGAATGACGTTGTCGATGCCGTTCTTCTGGAGGATTTGTCCGAGCAGCAAGCCGGATGGCCCCGCTCCTATAATGGCAACCTGTGTACGCATTTCCTGCCCCGGCCCGCACCCTAACGGCGTTCAATCTAGCGGCAAGCCATGCCTGCCGCCATGAACATCACCGGCTTCCGGCGGAAGGCTTATTCGGCGGGCGAGCGCGCGGGCTTGCGGGTTGGTTTCTCGAAGCGCTTCGCAAGATTGCGGCAGACCACATAGAACACCGGCGTGAAGATGAGGCCGAAGGTGGTGACGCCGATCATGCCCGCGAACACCGGCGTGCCGAGCGCGCGGCGGAGTTCGGCGGCGGCCCCGGTCGCGATCACGAGCGGGATCACACCGAAGATGAAGGCGAGCGAGGTCATCAGAATCGGGCGCAACCGGATGCGAGCCGCGTCAATCGCGGCCGTGATCGTGTCGCGCCCTTCGTCTTCGAGCTGTTTCGCGAACTCGACCATCAGAATCGCGTTCTTGGACGCGAGGCCTATGAGCACGATCAACCCCACTTGAGTCAGGATGTTATTGTCCTGCCCCGCTATGATGACCCCGGTGATCGCCGCCACGAGACACATCGGCACAATCAGAATGATCGCAAGCGGAAGCGTTAGGCTCTCGAATTGCGCCGCGAGCACCAGGAACACGAACACGACCGCGAGCAGGAAGGCGAAGATTGCCGTATTGCCCGCGCGCGCCTGTTGTAGTGCGAGGGTCGTCCATTCAAAGGCGAAGCCATCCGGCAGCGTTTCCGCTGCCAATTGCTCCATGATCTTGAGCGCGGTGCCAGCGCTGACCCCGGGCGCGGCAGCGCCATCGAGTTCGGCGGCGGGATAAAGATTGTAGCGCGGCACGCGATAGGGACCGGTCTCGTCGCGCACGGTCGTGAACGAGCCGAGCGGAACAGTCGCGCCAGCCGAATTGCGCACGCGGATTTTCAGAATGTCGCTTGCATCGAGACGATATTGTTCATCCGCCTGCGCGACGACACGGAAAGTTCGTCCGATCAGGTTGAAGTCATTGACATAGGACGAGCCGATGAACACCGAGAGTGCGGTGAATACGTCGGTGACGTTGACGCCGAGCAACTGCGCCTTGGTGCGGTCGATATCGAGATAAAGCTGCGGCGTCGAGGTCTCGAACAAGGAGAACACCTGCGCGACGCCCGGCGTCTGCGCCGCGCGCCCCATCATCGCATAGACGACGCCTTGCAGCGCTTC
>CAZUJE010000115.1:0-9278 GCA_964620215.1 uncultured Hyphomicrobiales bacterium | reverse complement strand
CGATTAGCTCTTCAAATGTGGAGGGGCGGTATTTGCGCGCGAGCACGCGATAGGCGCCCTTGTCCGCAGGCCCGCCGCCATTCGCCGCTTTCGAGGTTTTGGGCGCGTCGCTCATCGCTGCTCAAACTTCTCCGGTTCGCGCCGGTTCCGGCGCGCGTGACCGACGGGAAAGAGGTAGGAGGTTGAACGGCAACCCGTGCCGATCTCGTTAGGGCTGCTTCCTTCCGGATCTGACCCGGTTGGCGAGTGGCTCGTCCACCGCCAACCTCCCGCACCCTATATCGGGCCTCCGGCGCATGATGGCAAGCATCGGGGCGGTTCCGAATCTGTTACAAAGCCCCGTCAGGCTTTACGATCCACAAGTCCGTTGAGTGTCCCATGAATTCCAAGAGTTTCCAGCTCGATCCGAGACTCGCCGCCGACTGCACGGAAATCGGCGACCTCGGCCTGTGCAAATTGCTGCTGATGAACGACGCCCGCTATCCGTGGGTGATTCTGGTGCCGATGCAGCCGGACATGGTGGAAATTCTCGATCTCCTGCCGCTGCAACGGACGGCTCTATACATCGAGATCGAGAGCGTGATGGAGGCGATGCAACGGGTCTGCTCGCCCTACAAGCTGAATGTCGCCGCCCTTGGTAATGCCGTGCGTCAGCTTCATGTGCATGTAATCGCGCGGCAGGAGGGCGACGCCGCCTGGCCCGGCCCGGTCTGGGGCAAGGGCGAAGCGAAAAAATATGAGCCGGCCGCGCGCGATGCACTCGTCAAGAAACTCGCGCAGGAAATCGGGCTTTGAGCAAGGTTCGCGGCCCGTGGCCTGAACTCGCCTATGTCGATACGAAAATAGAGCGCCTGAGCGAACAGCGCGGCGACACCGCGCTCATGGCGAAATTCGCGGCCAGCACGGATGCGCGTGCGATCATCGTCGCGCAAGAAATGATCGTGCTGAAAAAAAGCGGCGAAAGCCATGATGCCTTGTTTCATTTCGATGAAGCGAAAAAGCTGGGTGCGGACGGAGAGCCGGTTTTCATCGGGCTGCATCACGAAAAACCCAGATTTGGTTTTTCGCTGACGGCGGAAAAAATCGAGCCGCTGAAATCGCGCGGCGATCTGCACATCACAGACCTGCGTTCCGTGGCAACGCAAGGCCTCGTCCCGCACGAACAACTTGAACTCATCGCCATCACCAAGGCGCTGCATCACTGGCATGCGCGCAATCGTTTCTGCCCGAACTGCGGACACGCGACCGAAATGAGCGATGCCGGCTGGCGGCGGGATTGTTCAAATTGCAAAGCGCAACATTTCTCCCGCACCGATCCTTGCGTCATCATGCTCGCAATCGACGGGGAGCGTTGTCTGCTCGGCCGCTCGCATCGTTTTGTGCCGGGAATGTATTCGGCCCTCGCGGGCTTTATTGAGCCGGGCGAGAGCATGGAAGACGCGGTGCGGCGGGAAACGCAGGAAGAATCCGGCCTCAAGATCGGTGCCGTCCGCTATTTCGCGTCGCAGCCCTGGCCGTTTCCGCATTCCTTGATGATTGGTTGCTTTGCCGAGGCTAAGAGCGGCGAACTGAATTTCGATAAAAATGAGATCGAGGATGGCCGCTGGTTCTCGCGCGAGGAAGCCGCAACCATGCTCGCGCGCAAACACAGTGACGGCCTGATCACGCCGCCGCCATCAGCCATCGCGCATCACATCATCCGCGCCTATGTGGAGCGGGGAGCGGATGTGCTGAAGGACTAGTTCTTCGCGTCGAGACGGAATTTGTGCTGCGGGTAAACGCCCAGCACCTTGTATTCCTTCGAAAAGAATTTCAGTTCTTCCAGCGCGAGCTTCAGCGGGCCGTCATCGGGATGGCCTTCCACGTCCGCGTAGAATTGCGTGGCGAAGAAATTTCCCTCGATCTGGTAGGACTCCAGCTTGGTCATGTTGACCTTGTTGGTCGCGAAACCGCCAAGCGCCTTGTAGAGCGCCGCGGGAATGTTGCGGACTTGGAAAACAAAAGTGGTCATCGCGGGACCGGCGCCCTGCTTCACCCATTGCTTCTCGCGCGACAGCACGACAAAGCGCGTGGTGTTATGCGCCTCGTCCTCGATATTCTCGGCGAGAATGTCGAGCCCATAGATTTCCGCCGCCAGCTTTGAAGCAATCGCAGCCCGGCTCTTGTCACCTGCCTCTTTGATCTGCCGTGCGGACCCTGCCGTATCCGCGCCGATCACCGCCTTGATGCCGAGCTTGCGGATCAGCTTGCGGCACTGGCCGAGCGCGTGGATATGGCTTTGCACCGATTTGATGTCGGAGAGCTTCGCGCCCTTCAGGCCCATCAGCTGATGATTGATCGGGAGAAAATACTCCGCGACGATGTGCAAATCCGATCCCGGCATCAAGTGATGAATATCGGCGACGCGGCCTGCGACGGAATTTTCAATCGGAATCATCGCGAGATCGGCGCCGTTGCTCGCGGCCGCGAATGCGTCCTCGAAGGTGGCGCAGGGCACCGGCTCGCAATCGGGATAGGCCTCGTTGCACGCGATGTGCGAGTTGGCGCCCGGCTCGCCCTGAAAGACGATTTTCTTTTTGCTCATGTTCAGGATTTTCGCGCGAGTAACGTGCGCGCCTTTTCAAGTTCGGCGGGAGTATCGACGCCGAGCGGAACCGCGTCAACGATGGCGACATCGATGCGCATTCCCGCTTCCAGCGCGCGCAGCTGTTCCAGTTTCTCGCGCAGCTCGAGCGGCGAAGGCTTCAGTTTGACGAAACGCTCCAGTGCCGCGCGGCGATACGCATAGAGGCCAATGTGATGATAGAGCGGTCCCGCGCCCCAGGGCGCGGTTGCGCGGGTGAAATACAGCGCCCGCAGATGGCGCGGCGCAATCGGCGTCCCCACCGCTTTCACGATATTCGGATTTACTTTGTCGGCCTCGTCCCCGATCTCGACGCCAAGCGTCGCGATGTCCACGGCGGAATCGGCGAGCGGCTTCAACGCGGCGCGGATCGTCTCGCGCTCGATCGTCGGCAAATCGCCCTGCACGTTCACGATGAATTTCGCTTTGCCTGACGGATCGGCCTTTTCGAGCGCCTCGAAAATCCGGTCGGAGCCGGTGACATGATCCACCCGCGTCATCACCGCCTTGAAACCGGCTGCCTCCACCGCCTTCAGAATTTCAGCGGTATCGGTGGCGACGAACACCTCGCCGATTCCAGCTTCCCTCGCGCGCTCGGCCACGTGCACGATCATCGGTTTCCCGTGAATGTCGGCGAGCGGCTTCCCCGGCAGGCGCGTGGACGCCATCCGCGCGGGGATCAGCACAATGGTTTCGGAGGCGCGTGTTTCAGCCATGGATTGGGATCAATTGGCCGCCGGAGCGGCAGAAGGTAGCAGCGGATGGCGCCCTTATACGGGTTGCCTGAAACCCCGCAAAGCGTGTACTTCTCGGCTCATTCCTGCGGGAGAAATGCGGCCGATGGACAGCTTCGAACTCAACAAGATTGCCGGAGCGGTTCTCGCGACCTGCCTTTTCCTGCTGTCGATGAATATCGTGGCCGAAGGTCTTTTCCACCCGCATAAGCCGGCAAAGCCGGGCTACGACATCGCGGTGCAGGAAACCGCCGGCCCGGGAGTGGCTCAAGCCGCCGCCGGCCCGGTCGATCCGATTGAAGTCCGGCTTGCCAGCGCCAGTATCGAGAAGGGCGCCAACGCCGCCAAGAAATGCCTCGCCTGCCACGACTTCTCCAAGGGCGGCCCGAACAAGGTTGGTCCGAATCTCTGGGGCATCGTGGACGCCAACAAGGCTCATCTCGGCAATTTCGCCTACACCGGCGGCATGAAGGGAATGGGCGGCAACTGGACGCTCGATGACCTCGACAAGTTCCTCGCCAATCCGCGCGGACTGGTGAAAGGCACGTCCATGGCTTTCGCCGGTATCAGCCGTCCCAATGAACGCGCTGACGTGATCGCCTATCTGAATTCGCTCGCGGACAGTCCGAAGCCGCTGCCGAAAGCGGCTCCCGCTCCGGCCGGCGACAAGCCCGCCGAGCCTGCTGCGCCGCAAGCGCCGAAGCAGTAATCCTCAACATCGCTTCAAGATCGCGTTAACCCCGGCCCATAGCTGGCGGGACCGCGTAAAAGCGTCATAATCGCAACGAATCCTGCGTCTCGCTGGCAAGGACGGAGCAATTTGTGCGCAATCTGACTTCGCGGTTTTTTCGCTCGTTTTTCATTCCTGGTTTTTTGATCGCCGCCGTTTCATTCGCATCCGCGCAAAGTGAAACCGGATGGCGGCATGGCCTCTCCTTGATGGGCGAGCCGAAATACAAGCCGGGCTTCAAGCATTTCGATTACGTCAATCCAAACGCGCCGAAAGGCGGCCTTGTGCGTCTCGGGGTCGATGGCAGCTTCGACACTTTGAATTTTGTGATCCCGCGCGGCCAGCCCGCCGCCGGCATCACGCTGATCTACGACACGCTGATGGCGCCGGCGCTCGATGAAGTCGCCACCGAATACGGGTTGATCGCGGAGTCGGTGCGCTATCCGGCGGATTTTTCCTCCGTCACCTACAAGCTTCGCGCCGAAGCGAAATGGCATGACGGCAAGCCGATCACGCCGGAAGATGTGATCTGGACATTCGAGAATCTGGTGAAGCTCAATCCCAACCAGCGTTTCTATTATCGCCATGTCACCAAGGCGGAAAAAACCGCCGAGCGCGAAGTCACCTTTACCTTCGACAGCCCTAACAACCGCGAGCTTCCGCAGATCGTCGGCCAGTTAAACGTGCTGCCGAAGCATTGGTGGACCGGCAAGGACGCGAACGGCAAGGATCGCGACATCAATTCCGGCACGCTCGAGCCGCCGCTCGGCGGCGCCGCGTACAAAATCAAGAATATCGTGCCGGGCCGCACGATTGCCTATGAGCGCGTGGAGAACTACTGGGCGAGCAATCTGCCGGTGAATATCGGCAAGGATAATTTCGGCGAAATCCGTTACGAGTATTACCGCGACGACACGGTGGAACTGGAAGCCTTCAAGGCGGACCAGTACGATTTCCGCGCCGAAAGCTCGGCGAAGAACTGGGCCACGGCCTATGACTTTCCGGCCCAGCGCGAGAAGAAGGTTGTCCTTGAAACTTTTCCCGAACGCGCGCGCGGCGTGATGCAGGCTTTCGTCTTCAACCTGCGGCGCGAGAAATTCCAGGATCCGCGCGTGCGCATGGCGTTCAATTATGTTTTCGATTTCGAAAGCATGAACAAGACGCTGTTCTTCGATCAATACAAGCGCGTGAATTCCTATTTCAGCGGCACCGAACTCGCCTCTGCCGGCGTGCCTTCAGCCAAGGAGCTGGAAATTCTGGAAACCGTGCGCGGCAAGGTGCCGGAGGAAGTTTTCACCAAGCCATACACAAATCCCGCCAGCGGCACGGAAGAGCTGCGCCGGAACAATTTGCGCGAAGCGCTGCGGCTGATGAAGGAAGCCGGCTATGAAATCCGCGGCGGCAAGCTGACCAATGTGAAAACCAACGAGCCGTTCCGCGTGGAGTTTCTCCTGAACAGCCCCGCCTTCGAGCGCATCATCCTGTTCTACAAGCCATCGCTCGACCGGCTCGGCATTGATCTGAACATCCGCGTGGTCGATCCGCCGCAATATGTGAACCGCGTGCGCAGCCGCGACTTCGACATGATCTCGTCGGGCTGGGGGCAGTCCCTGTCGCCGGGCAACGAGCAGCGCGACTTCTTCGGCTCCGAAGCGGCCGACCGCGAAGCCTCCCGCAATTACGGCGGCATTAAAAACCCGGCGGTCGATGCAATGATCGACAAGGTCATCTTCGCCAAGGATCGCGCGGAACTCCTCGCCGCCACCAAGGCGCTCGACCGCGTGCTGTTGTGGAATCATTACGTGGTGCCGAGCTGGACCATCGATTATTCGCGCACCGCGCGCTGGGACCGCTTCGCGCGGCCGGGAAAATTGCCGGATTATTCCTACGGCTTTCCGGACATCTGGTGGTTCGACAAGGACCGCGCGGCGAAGCTCGGGGCCAAGCAGTGAATGGATTTTCCCGCCGCACGGTGCTGGCGCTCAGCGCCGGTGTTACACTTTCGCAATTTCTCCCGCGCTTCGCCGCCGCACAGGCGAAAGAAACCCACGGGCTTTCCGCCTTCGGCGACCTGAAATATCCAGCGAATTTCCCCCACTTCGAATATGTGAATCCGAAGGCGCCGAAAGGCGGCATCTATTCGCAAGTGGTCGGGGGCGGCACCGCCACCTTCAACAATCTGAACGCCTACATTCTTCGCGGCGACACCGCCTATGCCATGGAGCTTTGCTTCGCCTCGCTGATGGCGCGGGCAACCGACGAGCCGGATGCGGTTTATGGCCTCGCGGCCGAGAAAGTGAGCGTTTCGGCGGACGGGCGCGAATATATCTACACGCTGCGTCCAAACCTGAAATTCCATGATGGCACGGCGATCACCGCCGACGATGTCGCCTTTTCGCTCAACATCCTGAAGGACAAGGGCCACACCAATATCCGCACGCTGCTGCTCGATCTTGAATCGGTGGAAGCGGAAGGCGCCCGCCAGGTGAAACTACGCTTCGCCGCCAAGCGCGGACGCGACGCACCGATCTTCGCCGCGACGCTGCCGATTTTCTCCAAGGCTTATTATTCAAAACAGCCTTTTGAAGAATCGACACTGGAGCGGCCGCTCGGCTCCGGTCCCTATAAAGTGGGCCGTTTCGAGCAGGGCCGCTACATGGAATTCGAGCGCGTGAAGGACTGGTGGGGTGCCGCCCTCCCCGCCGCGCGCGGCCTGCATAATTTCGATACGATCCGCTTTGAATATTTCCGCGACCGCGATGTGGCGTTCGAAGCTTTCACCGCCAAGAATTATCTTTTGCGCGAGGAATTCACCTCGATCACCTGGGCCACGCGCTATGAATTTCCCGCGATGAAGGACGGCCGCGTGAAGCGCGACGTGCTGCCCGACGAGCGCCCTTCCGGCGCGCAAGGCTGGTTCATCAATGTGCGGCGTGAAAAATTCAAGGATCCGAAAGTGCGCGAAGCGCTGGTTTACGCATTCGACTATGAATGGGTGAACAAGAATTACATGTACGGCTCCTACGACCGCACCCATTCATATTTCCAGAATTCGGAAATGATGGCGAAAGGCGCGCCCACGCCGGAAGAAGTGAAATTGCTTGAGCCGTTCCGCGACAAGGTGGCCCCGGAAGTTTTCGGCGAGCCGTTCGTGCCGCCGGTGTCGGATGGCTCGGGCTCCGACCGCAACCTGCTCCGCCGCGCGATGCGGCTGCTCGACGAAGCCGGCTGGAAGATCAAGGACGGCAGGCGCGCCAACGCCAAGGGCGAGCCCGTCACCATCGAATTTCTGCTGAATGAGCCGACCTTCCAGCGCCACCACAACGCTTTCATCAACGGCCTGAAGTCCGTCGGCCTGGAGGCGAATATCCGCATGGTGGACCCCGCGCAGTATCGCGCGCGCATGGAGGATTTCGATTTCGACATCTCCGTCGTGCGCCTGATCTTTCCGCAGACGCCAGCCGACGAGTTGAAGGTCTATTTCTCCAGCGCCGCCGCGGCTGCCAAAGGCTCCCGTAATTATGCGGGAATTTCCGACCCGGTGGTGGACGCGCTGATTGAACAGGTGGTCAACGCCGGTAGCCGCCCCGATCTCGTCACCGCCTGCCGCGCGCTGGATCGCGTTTTGAGGGCGGGTCGCTACTGGATTCCGCACTGGAACAAGGCCTCGCACTGGGTCGCCTACTGGGACCAGTTCGAGCGGCCAAAAACAAAGCCGCGCTATGCGCCGGGCTTTCCGGAAACCTGGTGGACCAAAGCGGGTTAGACTAGTTGACCGCGCGGCCCAACACCCCCAGTTTGCGCGCATAGACCGGAATCATTGATGGCCACCTATATCCTGCGCCGCGTCCTGCTGATGGTGCCCACGATTTTGGGCATCCTGCTGGTGTCGTTCGTCGTGATTCAGTTCGCGCCGGGCGGGCCGGTGGAGCGCGTGATCGCGCAGCTCACCGGCGACGATACCAACGCGCTGTCGCGCATCTCCGGCGGCGGCAGCGAGGTCGCCCGTCAGGGCGTGCAGCCGGGCGGAGCCGGCGCCGATCCGGTCTCGTCGAAATATCGCGGCGCGCAGGGGCTCGATCCGAAATTCATCAAGGAACTGGAAATACAGTTCGGCTTCGACAAGCCGGCGCATGAGCGTTTCCTGCTGATGATCTGGAATTTCATCCGCTTCGATTTCGGCAAGAGTTATTTCCGCGACACCAAGGTGATCGATCTTGTGATCGAAAAACTGCCGGTGTCGATCTCGCTCGGAATCTGGATGACGCTCTTGACCTATCTGATCTCGATTCCGCTCGGGATCAGGAAAGCGGTGATGGACGGCTCGCGTTTCGACACATGGACCTCGGCGGTCATCATCGTCGGTTACGCGGTGCCGGGATTCCTGTTCGCGATTCTGCTGATCGTGCTGTTCGCGGGTGGTTCGTTTTTCTCGATCTTCCCGTTGCGCGGGCTGACATCGGATAATTTCGCGCAGTTGCCGTGGTATTCGCAGATCATCGACTATTTCTGGCACCTGACGCTGCCGCTGATTTCCATGGCGCTCGGCGCCTTCGCCACCATGACGGTGCTCACCAAAAATTCCTTCCTCGATGAAATCCGCAAGCAATATGTCGTCACCGCGCGCATGAAGGGCTTGCCGGAAAGCCGCGTGCTGTACGGCCACGTATTCCGCAACGCCATGCTGATCGTGATCGCCGGATTTCCCGGCGCGTTTATCGGCGCGTTTTTCTCCGGCGCGTTGCTCATCGAGACAATTTTCTCGCTGGACGGCCTCGGGCTGCTCGGCTTCGAGAGCATCATCAACCGCGACTATCCGGTGGTGTTCGCGACGCTTTATATTTTCTCGCTGGTCGGGTTGATCGTCGGGTTGATTTCGGACCTGACCTATACATGGGTCGATCCGCGCATCGACTTCGAGACCCGGGAAGCCTGATGGACGCGCCCGTGACGCAAGCAGCGGCCAAGATAAACGCACCCGCTGTCTCCCCGCGCCAGCCCGGCCGTTTCTCGCTTTCGCCGATCAACACCCGCCGCTGGCGCAGTTTCAAATCCAACCGGCGCGGCTGGTGGTCGTTCTGGATTTTTCTGGTGCTGTTTTTCGTCACGTTGTTTTCGGAATTCATCGCCAACGACAAGCCGTTCCTCGTCAAATATGACGGCGGCTACTATTCGCCGGTGTTCAGGCAGT
>CAZUJE010000114.1:3070-9284 GCA_964620215.1 uncultured Hyphomicrobiales bacterium | reverse complement strand
GGAGCACCGCATTGGCGCGGGCATGGCGCTGTTCCTGCTCATCATGCTGGTCGGCATCTCTTCAAGCCTCTGGACCGGCGGCCACGCCGCGATCATCTGGACGCTGCTCGCGCTCACGATCCATTCGCTGAACATGGCCGCTTGCCGGCGCTTCCTCGCGACACCGAACGATCCAGCGACCTGCCGCCGCTTCCGGCTGATGTTCACGCTCTACGATTTCCTGTTCGGCATTTCGTGGGTCATCAACATCAACATTCTGGTGGACCTCGGCGTCCATGGCGCGGGCGACTTCTCGCTGTTCGCGATGCTGCTGGTCGTCGCCGTGTTCTCAATGCTGGCGGCAAGCATTCCCGCCGCCGCTTACGCCGCCACCATGCCGGTCGCCGGCATGGTCACGCTGCATTACCTGCTGCGCGGGCAGCAGCAGGATCTCGTGCTGGCTTCCCTCACCATCGGCGCTGAAATCTATTTCGTGATGGTCGCCAACCGCCTTTACATTTCCGCCGTGCAGGCGCTGGAAGCGCGCGCGCAACTCGACGCGCTGGTCGGCGAGCTTGAACAGGCGAAAGCGAAATCGGACGAGACCGCCCGCCGCGCCGAAGCGGCGAACCTCGCCAAATCCCGCTTCCTTGCGCAGATGTCGCATGAACTGCGCACGCCGCTGAATGCCGTGCTTGGTTTTTCGGAAGTAATGAAGGGCGAAATTCTCGGACCGCATTCGGTGCCGACCTATAAGGAATATGCCGGCGACATTCATTCGTCCGGCCAGCATCTGCTCGAACTCATCAATGAAATTCTCGATCTCTCCCGCATCGAAGCCGGCCGCTATGAGCTGAACGAGGAGCCGATCTCGCTTCCGCACGTGGCGGAGGATTGCCATCATTTGCTCAAGCTGCGAGCGACCAACAAGGACATCAAGATCAACGAGCTGTACGAGGGCGGCCTGCCGAAGCTCTGGGCCGACGAGCGCGCCGTGCGTCAGGTCTGCCTCAACCTTCTGTCGAACGCGATCAAATACACCCAGCAGGGCGGCGAAGTCTGGATGAAGGTGGGCTGGACGGCTTCCGGCGGCCAATATCTGAGCGTGCGCGACAACGGTGCTGGCATTCCCGAAGACGAAATTCCAATCGTGCTCTCCTCCTTCGGGCAGGGTTCCAACGCGATCAAGACCGCGGAAGAAGGCGCTGGCCTCGGCCTGCCGATCGTCAAGGGTCTCGTGGACCTGCATGGCGGCAGCTTCAAGCTCACCTCCAAGCTGCGCGCCGGCACCGAAGTGATCGTTACCTTCCCTGCCGCGCGCGTGATGGCAGCGCTGCCGCCCGTCGACGAGCGCACTTCGATCCAGCCGAGCCTGAAAGAGACCGCCAGCCAGTCCGCGAAACAGGCCTTATCCGCCGAAAAAGAATGATATCCGGCCTGCCAAAGTTGAATACGCCCCAGTTGGCGCGGCATGGCGAACAGCGATAATTTCAGACAGCGATTGAGTCGTTTGGCTCTCACCAGAAGGGGATCAGCACATGCCGCCGCTCGTTTATGAAACGGCCGCGTGGCTCCGTTACTACACGAGCCTGCCCATCCCGCTGTTGCCCGGAGAAGCCGAAGCCGGTGCCACCGCCGATCCGGCGGTGAACGCCTATGCGGCACCGCTCGCGGGCGCGCTGATCGGCGCGGCGGGCGCGCTGGCGCTGCTCATCGCCTATGCGCTTCATTTGCCGCCGTTCGCATCGGCGGCCTTCGCGATTATCGTGCTCGCCATCTTCACCGGCGCGATGGCGCAGCGCGCACTTGTGGTTTCCGGCGACCAGCTTGGCGTTGGTGACGCCGGTGCCGCCATCGCCTATCCCGGCCTCATCATCCTGATCGCCGCCGTGCTTCTGCAAATGGGCGCGGTCTATGGGCTGGTGCAGATCAACGTGCTGAAGGCGGCTGTCGCGCTGATCGCCGCCGGTGCGGTCGCACGCGGAGCGGCCATTTCGTTTTTCCTGTCGTCCGCCAGTTCGTCGCCGGAATCGGTCCCTCCTTCTTCGTTGCAGAAGCTGGTGATCGTGGCGCTCGCGATCGGCGTGGCGCTCATTCTGCCCACCTATGGACTTGGCTCGGCGGTCGCTGGACTGGCAGCGGCCATCGGCGCCGCGGCCGTGGCGAGCGCTTTCGCGCCGCGTGTTCCTGCCGGCGGCGGGCGCGAACTCAGCGGGCCGGTAGAAATCGCCGCCGAAATCGCTTTCCTGATTGCCGTGCTTATTTTCGCCAGCACCTGAAAGAGAAACTGTGAATTCCGACCGTCTGCTCTGGATCGTGATCTGCGCGCTCGGCCTCGCGGTCGTGGCGCTGGCATTGCGCCACCAGCAGGGCACGATCGCGGGTCTCGATCTCGATACCTTCGCGCGGCTGGCTTATCTTCTGGCGCTGTTCGTGCTGGTTGGCGGCGTCTCCTATTTCTTCTTCCACAGTAGGCTCGGTGAACTCTTTCGCGCGCTGATGTTCTGGGTGGCTGTCGCCGCCGTACTCGCGATTGGCTACACCTATCGCTTCGAACTGGAAGGTATGAGCCAGCGCGTGCTGTCTGAACTGCTTATCAGCCGGCCGGGCAGCGTTTCCAGCAGCGGCGGCGCGACCGTGCATGTGGCCCGCGCGCGCGCCGGGGATTTTTCGGTGCAGGCGGAAATCAATCAGGCGCGCATTCGTATGCTGGTGGATACGGGTGCTTCCAGCGTTGTTTTGACTCAAGAAGCGGCGAAGGCGGCGGGCTTGCCGATTGATCTTCTGAAATACGATGTGCCGATCGAGACGGCGAGCGGGCGCACCCGCGCCGCGGGCGTCATTCTGGACCGGCTCGTCGTGGGCAATATCGTGGAGCGCAGGATTCCCGCTCTTGTATCCGCGCCGGGAAATCTCAAGACCAGCCTCCTCGGCATGAGCTTCCTGAATCGCCTTGAATCTTTTGAGGTGCGCGGAGAGCAGCTGGTGCTGCGCTCGAAGCAGGGGCGCTAGAAGATTCCAAGCAGGCTTGCGAGAAAGCGCAGCGCCGCGCAGAGCAGAAAAACGGCAAAAGCGATTTCGAGTTTCCGCTTCGGCATGTTGTGCGCAAGCTTCGCGCCGAAGGGCGTCATCAACACGCTCACCGGCGCGAACAATAAAAGCCCGATCAGCGAAACGTAACCGATGGAAAGCGGCGGCAAGAGATGCATCTGCGGCCAGCCCGCGATCATGTAGCCGATGGTGCCGGGCAGCGCGATCAGCACGCCGAGGCCGGATGAAGTCGCAATCGCGGTGTGTATCGGCTGGCCGAACAGCGTGAGATACAAAGTGCCGAGCGAGCCCCCGGCGATGCCCATCAGCGACGACGCAAGCCCGATAAAAAGCCCATAAATGGAAGTAACGGCTTTTCCCGGCAGTTCATCCGCGATGCTCCATTTGTCGCCGACGAACAGCAGTTTCAGCGCGATGCCGCCGCCCACCAGCACGAACACCAGCTTGAACAGGCTGCTCGGCGCGAAATAGGCGACGACCGCGCCGGCGATGGTGCCGAGCACGACCGGCACGATCCAGAGCTTCAATACATCGTCGCGCACGGCCGCTTTTGCCTTGTGCGCGAAATAGGATCGCACTGAAATCGGCACGATCACTGCAAGCGAGGTGCCGACGCAAAGCTGCATGCGGACAGCGTCGGGAACGCCGATGAAACCAAAAAATTCAAACAGCACCGGCACGGTGATGGCGGCGCCGCCGATGCCGAGCAGGCCCGCGAGCAGGCCGGTGAACACGCCCGCGATCACGATGGCCACGGCGAGGATCGCAAGTTCACCGATAGGAACGCCAAGCAGCATGATGATTCCGGAATTTCGCGCGACAGAGGCGGCGGTTTGCGCCTGTTCGGCGGTCCTGTCCAGCGCAGTTCGAGCGCGGCAGGGTTGCGTCAGACGATCAGGCTGATGGCAAAGCGCAGGGCGATCAGCATGAGAAACACACCGAACGCAACTTCGAGTTTGCGCTTCGACATGCGATGCGCAAGGCGCGCGCCGTAAGGGGCTGCCAGCACCGCGGCCGGTGCAAACAATACAAGCCCGAGCAGCGAAACAAATCCGATCGAGAACGGCGGCATCAGGGATTGCTGCGGCCAGCCCGCCAGCATGTAGCCGATGCTTGCCGGAATTCCGATGATGACGCCGAGGCCGGATGAGGTGGCGAGTGCGGTCTGGAACGCAACACCGTACAGCGAAAGAAACAGCGTTGAGAACGAACCGCCCGCCACGCCGACCAATGTTGCAAGTGTTCCGAAGGTCAGGCCCGCCGCGGCCATCGTGGGCGTTCCGGGAAGCCGGTCGCTGATGCTCCAGCTTTCGCGGCCAAGCAAAAATCGCAGCGACATGAACAGCGCGAACAGAATGAATGCGGTTTTGAAAACAGCAGCGGGCGCGATCCAGGCGATGACGCTGCCCAACGCCACGCCGATCACGGCCGGGATCGCCCAGATTTTCAGCGCCTCGTCGAGCACGATGCCTTTCGCCTTGTGGGCGAGATAGGCGCGGAATGTCGTCGGCACGGTGATCGCGAGCGCCGTGCCGATGCAAAGCTGCATCCGCACTTCATCCGGCACGCCGAGGAACCGGAAAAATTCAAACAGAACCGGAATGATGATGGTGGAGCCGCCAATGCCGAACAGACCGGCGAGCATTCCGGAAAACGCGCCGGCGAACAGAATGGCGCAGCCGAGGAAAACAAGCTCGCCGATGGGAAGGCCGAACATCATTCGGCGGCGATCTGCGTGAAAGCACGATCCTGCACAAGCGCCAGCGCCTCGCGCAATACATTCACACCGGCGCCATGCTTCACCGCTTCCGTCGCCAGATGACGGCGATACAGCCGAGCGCCCGGCTGGCCGCGGAACAGGCCGAGCAAATGCTTTGTCATGTCGTGGAGCCGCGCGCCCTTGTTCAGTTCGCGCTCGATATAGGGAAAGATTTTTTCCACCGCTTCTTGCACACTTGAAGAAGGCCCGTCTTCGTTGAACAACACCGGATCCACTTCGAGCAGCAGCGCCGGATTTTCATAGGCCGCGCGGCCGAGCATCACGCCATCCACATGCACGAGATGTTCCTGCGCCTCGGCCAGTGTGCGGATGCCGCCATTGACGATGATTTCCGTGCCGGGAAATTTCTGTTTCAGGCGCCAGACGCGATCATGATTCAGCGGCGGCACTTCACGGTTTTCGCGCGGGCTTAATCCTTGCAGCCACGCCTTGCGCGCATGGACGATCAGCGCGTCCGCGCCCGCGCCGATCACCCTCGCCGCGAAATCATCCAGCGGCGCTTCGATGTCCTGCTCGTCGATGCCGAGGCGGCATTTCACCGTCACCGGAATTTTCACCGCGGCTTTCATGGCGCTCACGCCACCGGCGACGCGCGGGGGCTCCGCCATCAGACACGCGCCGAAGCGCCCGTTCTGCACGCGGTCTGACGGGCAGCCGACATTGAGATTGATCTCGCGATAGCCGAGCCCCTCGCCGATCTTCGCGGATTCGGACAATTCCCGCGCATCGCAACCGCCCAGCTGCAAGGCCACCGGCTGCTCGGCCATGTCGAACGCCATCAGCCGCGCGCGGTCGCCATGCAGCACGGCGCCCGTCGTCAGCATCTCGGTATAGAGCAGCGCATGGCGCGAGAGCTGGCGATGGAAAAACCGGCAATGCCGGTCGGTCCATTCCATCATGGGCGCTACGCTGAAGCGGCGGTTCAAATCGGCACTCGTCTGTTGAAAGCGATTATCAATTACAGAAAGCGGGACATAATATCCAGCTTACAGTTCACCGCATCTCGGCTAGGTTCCTTGCTCAAATACGGAAGCAACCTATGCAAGAGACGAAGGAAAGGGTCGCACTCAGCTCGATTGCCGTGTCGGCGGCGCTGACGATAGCCAAAGCTGTCGTCGGTTTGATGACCGGGTCGCTCGCGATCCTGTCCGAAGCGGCCCACTCACTCACCGATTTCGCCGCAACGATCATCACCTATTTCGCGGTCAGGATCGCGGGGAAACCGGCCGACGAAGAGCATCATTACGGTCATGGCAAGATCGAGAGCGTTGCCGCGCTGATCGCAACCGGCCTGCTGTTCGTGCTTTCGTTCTTCGTGATCTGGGAGGCGGTCCGCCGGCTGTCGGGATATGAAAGCCATGCGGTCGAAGCCAATATCTGGGCCTTCGGCGTCATCATTGTTTC